>NZ_JAMZGH010000015.1:0-63612 GCF_024158805.1 Chromobacterium sp. S0633
CCGTCCAACACCCCCCCCCGCGCCCCCCCCCGCCGCGCCCTGCGCGGCGCGACGCCGCGGGGGGCGCCCCCGCCTCGGCCGGCGCTCTTGCTGGCCGAGGGCCGGCCGCTGCTGTGGCTGCGGCCGGACCGCGCGCAAGCGCAATGCCTGCAGCCGGCGGAGCAATTGCGCGAGCTGTGCCGGCAAGACGCGCCCGCGCTGCACGCTCAAGCCGCCGGCGCCAGCGCCGGCGTCATCACCCAGCCGCTGCCGGCGCTGCTGTGGCAGTTGGCGATCTGGAGCAGCCAGGGCCGGCTGCCGGCCGGCATCGGCGCGGACACTCCGCTGCGGCTGAGGCAGTGGCCCAACCTGACCCGGCTGGCGGCGCTGCCGGACGCGACGCGACTGAGCGCGCTGCTGACCAAGACGCCGGCCACGCTGCGCATCATCATCCGGCTGCTGCGCGTCGATCCCGAACACGCCTGCACCTTCCTCTCCGCGGCCCACGCGCTGGGCCTGCTGGACTGGAACAGCGACGCGCCGCCCCTGAAAGTGATCTCCAGCGCGCCGGTGCGCCCCGACGCCGTCGCGCCCGAACGCGCCGGCCTCCTGTCCCGACTCTTGCAAAAAGTGACCCGTTTGTGAGCCTCACGACCTTCCATCATGCGCAGCCCAGATAACAAAATCCTCTTCGCGGGCCCGGTGGGCGCGGGCAAGACCACCGCCATCGCCGCCATCAGCGACATCGCCCCGATCCGCACCGACGCCAAGGCCAGCGACATGACCTTGCATCGCAAGGACCACACCACGGTGGCGCTGGACTACGGCATGTTGCGCCTGGACGCCGACACCAAGATCCACCTCTACGGCACTCCCGGCCAGGAGCGTTTCGACTTCATGTGGGACATCGTCAGCCGCGGCAGCATCGGCCTGATCCTGCTGCTGGACCACAGCCGCGCCAATCCGCTGCAAGACCTCGGCTTCTTCCTGCGCGCCTTCGAGCCGCTGCTGCGTCGCGCGCCGCTGGCGCTGGGCGTCAGCAAGACCGACCTCGCGCCGCTGTCCGCCACCGCCGTCTACGCCGACGCCCTGGCCGCCCGCGGGCTGAGCGCGCCGGTGTTCGAAGTGGACTGCCGCCGCCGCGAAGACATCAAACAGCTGCTGCTGGCGCTGCTGTACTCGATAGACCCTGGCCTGGGAGAACCGCAATGAACGAAGAACTGCGTCTGAGCGGGCCGCTTTATCCAATGGCCACGCCGGCCGGCGCCTTTTACGCCGTCGCCGGCGCGGAGGCCGACCTGACCCGCCGTCTGCTGCTCAACATCCTGCGGCTGGGCCATGCGGTGCCGCTTAGCGAACCCTTGCTCAGCGAATGGTGCGACGACGAACTGGAACAAGCGCTGGCCACCCTTTACCGCTTGCAACGGCTGGAATTCGTCCACGGCACCGCCGAGCCGCGGCCGGCCGCCGCCGGCAACCTGGAAAGCCAGTTGCCGGAGCTGCTGGCGGCGCTGTCCGGCAGCGGCCAGGCGCTGCTGGCCGACGACAACGGCCTCTATTACGCCACCGCGGGCTTCCGCCACGAAACCGCCGAGGAAATCGCCGCGCTGGCCGGCGACCTTATGTCCTTGAGCCGCCGGCATCACCTGCTGCTCAAAAACCACCTCAACCTGGGCAGCGCCGCCTGGGCCTCGGTGGATCCGGCCGGCCGCAGCCAGCTGGCCTTTTACCCCTTGCACGTGGCGCAGCAGGCCTTCGCGCTGATCATAGGTGGCGAACCGCGGCTGCAAAGCGAAGCCTTCGTCGGCCTGGTGGAGCTGCTGGTGCGCCGCTACGCCTGAACCCCGGCCGCGCGGCGGCCGGCGCATTGAACAATCCAGGAGAAACCCATGCGTGAACAAATGCTCAAATCCATTCTGAGCGACCTCAACGGCGCGTCCGCCGACATCGAAGCGTCCGCCATCATTTCCGCCGACGGCCTGACCATGGCGGCGCTGCTGCCGCAAGAGGTGGACGAGGACCGGGTCGGCGCGATGGCGGCGGCGATGCTCTCCCTGGGCGAGCGCACCGCGCGCGAACTGGCGCGCGGCGGCCTGGAACAGGTGATGGTCAAGGGAGAACACGGCTACATCCTGATGAGCCACGCCAGCCCTGACGCGGTGCTGACCGTGATCGCACGGCGCGAGGCCAAGCTGGGCCTGATTTTTCTGGACGCCAAGCGCGCGGCGCGCAGCATTGCCGAGATCCTCTAAATCAACGGCTCAATGTCTGCTGCGCGTAGGCGGGCTAGCCGGGCAAAGGCCTTGAAAGCCGCTTCGGAAACGCCCATTCCCCCTTGCGCGTTCCGCCTTCTCGGCGGTTTCGCCTGGTCTCGCCCCGGTGCGCGAGGCTTTGAACTCGCTCCGGCAAACCGGCCTATACTTGGCGGCGTCTGGCCGGCACAATAGGGTTTTGCTTTTATGCCAGACCCGCTCCATGTGGAAAACCATACTCGCCATCTCCGTTGGCGCCGCGCTGGGGGCGCTGCTGCGCTGGGCGCTGGGCGTCAAGCTCAACAGCCTGTGGCCCAGCCTGCCGCCGGGCACCCTGGCCGCCAATCTGGTCGGCGGCTACATCATCGGCCTCGCCGTCGCCTTCTTCGCCAGCGCGCCGGGCGTGTCACCGCTATGGCGGCTGCTGGTGATCACCGGCTTCTGCGGCGGCCTGACCACCTTCTCCACCTTCTCCGCCGAAGTCGTCTCCCTGCTGCAGCAACAGCGGCTGCTGCCGGCGCTGACCGCCGTCGCCGTCCATGTCTGCGGTTCGCTGCTGGCCACCCTCGCCGGCATCGCCAGCTGGCAGTGGCTGCGCGCGCTCAAGAGCTGAACGCCGTCCAAGAACGCGCTTAGCCGTTCACACCGCCAGGCTTCGCGGCGGGGAGCGCGGCATGCGGATACGACACGGCAACGCTTGCAGACCGTACCCGCCGTGCCGCGCCGTGGATCCTACACCGCGCTAATGCGTCGCCCCGCCGGTTTCCACGATGTCCGTCGTCGCCGTCAACGCCGTTTCCAGGGCCAGCCTCAGGCCGGCGACTATCGTCTCCAAGCTCATGCTGGCCGCGCCGGGATGCGCGGCGGCCTGCTCCGGCAGATACGGGATGTGAATGAAGCCGCCGCGCGCGGGCGTTCCGGCCAAGGCGTGCATCAGGCCGTAGAACACATGGTTGCAGACAAAGGTGCCGGCGCTCTGCGACACCGCCGCCGGAATGCCCGCCGCGCGCAGCGCCGCCGCCTGGGCCTTGATCGGCAAGGTGCTGAAATAGGCGGCCGGCCCGCCCGGCACCACCGGCCTATCTATCGGCCGCCGCCCGGCGTTGTCCGCGATGCGGGCGTCGTCGACATTGATCGCCACCCGCTCAAGCGAAAGCTCGGGCCGCCCGCCCGCCTGCCCCACCGCCACGATCAGCGCCGGCCCCAGCGCGGCCATCTCCTCGCGCAACACGGCCAAGGCCTCGCCGAACACGCAGGGCAGCCGCCGCGCCGCCACCGCCGCGCCCGCCAGCGTCTCGCCGTCCAGCCGGCGCACGGCCTCCCACGACGGGTTCACGCTCTCGCCGCCAAACGGTTCGAAGCCCGTCAACAAAATGGTCTTGCTCATTCGCACTCCCCCTCTTCCAAAGCCAGCAGGGCGAAAGTCCCCAGCCAATGCTCGCCGGTGTAATGGCCGCTGACCACGTGCGGCAGGCCGGCGTCCAGATGCGCCCGCGCGCTTTGATTCAGCAGAGGCCTCCAAGCGTCATCCGGCGGCAAGGCGGCCGTCAACTGGCGCAAACACCAGGCGCGGCTCAAATTCAGGCCGATGAGGTGACCGATCTTGGGGTCCGAACCGTCGCTGACCCGGACCGGGCTCAGCAAGGCAGCGCCGCGCGGCAAATCCGGCGCGAAGGCGCGCAGCCAGTCGCGGAACGCCTCGGCCGACAATAGCCGGCCAAGCAGCAAGGCCTGACACAGGCAGGGCGACAGAAAGTCGTCGCCGCTCGGTTCCAGCCGCGTCGGATAGTCCGCATCGGCCAGGAAGTAACGCCGGGCGGCCGCCTCCAGCGCCTGCGCCAGCTCGGCATCGGCGGCGGCGCGGGCGTAGTCCAGGCTCAGCAGCAAGGCGAAGGCGGTGTTGGCGTGCCCGCCGCCGCGGATCGGGTAATCCTGCAAAGACAGAAACCTCAGCCAGCGCTGGCGGATCAAGGCCAATAACGGCTGCATCGCCGCCCGCCATGACCCGGCTTGCGGCAGATCCCAGGCCTCGAGCTCCTGCGCCAGGGCCAGCAGCCAGGCCCAGCCATAGGGCCGCTCGAAGCTGGCGCGGCCCGGCGCGGCGAAATAGTCCGCCTCCGCCTGGAAAGCCTGCGGCGTAAAATGGCCGGCGAACAGGGCGGCGATCTCGGCCTGCTCCGGCAAGGCCGGGAAACGGCGAGCCAGCCGCGCCAGCAGCCAGAAGCCGTGCACGGCGGAGTGCCAGTCGTAGCAGCCGTAGAACACCGGGTGCAAATCGCGCGGCGCGCGCGCGTCCTCCGGCCCGTTCAGCAGATGGCTCAGCAGATTCGGATATTCCCGAACCAGGCCGGCCAGCGGCAGCGCCGCCAGCTTGGATGCTTGTTGCGGATTCATGCGGTCTCCTCAACGGAACACGATGAAATACATCAAGAGGATATTCACGCCCAGCAAAGCCAGCGCGGTGGGAATCTGGGTCTTGATCACCAGATATCGGTCCTTCAGCTCCAGCAAGGCCGCCGGCACGATATTGAAATTGGCCGCCATCGGCGTCATCAGCGTGCCGCAATAGCCGGAGTACATGCCTATCGCCACCAGCGGCGCCGCGTCGGCGTGATGGCCGACGATCAGGAAAGGCAGCGCGATGCCGGCGGTCATCACCGGGAAAGCCGCGAAGGCGTTGCCCATGATCATGGTGAACAGGGCCATGCCGATACAGTAGATCGCCACCAGCAGAAAACGATTGCCCGGATCCACGAACAAGCTCACCGCTTCCTGCACCGCTTGGCCGGTCTTGGCGGCGACGAACACCCCGCCCAGCATCGCCAGCATCTGCGGCAGAATGGCGGCCCAGCCGATGGCGTCCACCAGACGGCGCGATTCCCGCACCGCCTGCAGCGGCGTTCCGCCGGTCAGCCTCCAGCCCAGCAGCACCGCGCAAACGCAGGCCACCGCCAAGGCGGCCAGGGTCAGATGCTTCTGATCCAGCAAGGCGAGACCGCCTATCCCCACGCCCTTCAGCGCCAAGGTGCAGGCCACGGTCAGCAAGGGAATCAGCAAGGCGGGCAGGAAGATCTTGTTGCCCAGACGCTGGGCGGCGTCCTGCCGCTGCCGATCGCTTCTTTGGCTATAACTGCCCGGAGCCAGCAGGCCGGCGCCGGCCAATAGCGCCAGCGCGACAACAACGAGTCCCACCAGGCGGTAGGTCATCGCCTTGCCCAAGACGGCCGTCATCAAGTCCCCGAACAAAAAGGTGGCGCCGAACAAGAACCAGAACAACGCGGTGGTGTAACGCTTGGGGTTGCCGCGGTCGCGCAGCGTCATGCCCACCAGGAGCATCACCACGATGCCGATCAGATAATAAACGTCATTGATGCTGAACCATGCATTCATGCCGCGGCCTCCTGTTTCGCGCGCCAGGCGGCGATATCGCCTTGCAGGCTGGCGTCAAGCCGCGCCAAGCGCGCCATATGGATGATCAGCGCGCTGATGGCGGTGGGAATCGCCCACAGGCCGATGTGCAGCGGCTCGATATTGGCGATGCCGTTTTCCTTGAGGAAGGCGTCCATCAGCAAGACCGCGCCAAAGGCGATGAAGATGTCCTCGCCGAAAAATACGGCGATATTGTCGCAGGCGGCGGCATGGGCGCGGATGCGGTCGCGCAGCGCCTGAGGCAGTTCCCCCAGTTGATTGGCCGCGGCGCCTTCCGCCATCGGCGCCAGCAGGGGGCGCACGGTTTGGGCGTGGCCGCCCAGATTGATCAGGCCCAGCGCCGCGGTCAGCTCGCGCACCACGAAATACAGCATCAGGATGCGCGCGGTGGTGGCGCTCTTGATGCCGGCTATCCATTGCTGCGCGCGCTCTTTCAAACCGTAGCGCTCCAGCAGGCCGATCACCGGCAGGATCAGGATGAAGGTGGCCAATTGACGGCTATTGAGGAATTTCTCGCCGAAGGTTTCCAGCAGCGTCCCCAGGTCCATGCCGACCGCCAGGCCGGTGCTCAGACCGGCGGCGGTGACCACCAGCAGCGGATTGAAGCGCAAAGCGAAGCCCGCCACCACGACGGGAATGCCCACCAGGGGCAGATAGGATGCAAGATCCATGCAGTTTCTCCTTTGTATGATGGAAATGGCCGCCTGCGGACGGCTCTAGTTTCCGGCTAACGCTCACAAGGCGACGATGTTTACCCCCTCCTGTTCCAAGCGTTGGCGCAGCAGCCGCGCGAAGTGCAGCGCGTGCGCGCCGTCTCCGTGCAGGCAAACGCTGTCGGCGCGAAGCGCCAGCTCGCCGCCGTCCAGGCAGGCCACGCGACCGCGCAGCACCAAATCCAGCGTCTGACGCAAAGCCTGCTCCGCGTCTTCGATCACCGCGCCAGGCGTTCCACGCGGCGCCAGGCTGCCGTCGGCCAGATAGGCGCGGTCGGCGAACACCTCTTCCACCGCCTGCAAACCATGGCGCCGCGCCGCGCGGCCGGACTCGCCGCCGGCCAGGCCGACCAGCCTCAGCTCAGGATCCCAATCCCTCACCGCGCGGGCAACGGCGTCGGCCAGCGCCGGATCGCGCGCCGCCTGGTTGTACAGCGCGCCGTGCGGCTTGACGTGACGCAGCCGCGTTCCGGCGGCCTTGGCCATGGCCGCCAGCGCGCCCACCTGGTACAACACGTCCTGGTACACCCGCTCCGGCGCGCGCTGCATAGTCCGCCGGCCGAAATGTTCCCGGTCGGGAAAGCCGGGATGGGCGCCCAGCGCCACGCCTCGCCGCGCCGCCGCCTCCACCGCCAGCCACATCTGTTCGGCGTCGCCCGCGTGCCAGCCGCAGGCGATGTTCACCGAACTGACCTGATCCATGATCGCCGCGTCGTCGCCGCAGCCCTCGCCGATATCGGCGTTCAAATCGATCTGCATGCCTGACTCCAGTCCTGTCCCTGCAAGTACCCGCGCAGACGCGCGCGCGCCGTCGCCGCCTGCTGCGCGTCCACCATCTCGAAACGCAGCTTGGCGCCCGGCCGCGCCTGCGCCAGCTTCCACAAATCCGCCTCGATCACGCAGGCGATGCGCGGATAGCCGCCCGTCGCCTGCGCGTCCGCCAGCAACACGATGGGCTGGCCGCCCGGCGGCGCCTGCACCACGCCGGGCAGCACCCCGTGGGACGGCAAGTCCCCGTCGGCCTCGCGCGCCAGCGCGTCGCCCTGCAGGCGGTAGCCCATGCGATTGCTCTGCGAGCTCACCGTCCACTCGCCTTCGCTGAAGGCCTGCCGCGCCTCCCGGGCGAATTGCCGCCACTCCGGGCCCGGCAGCGCGCGCAGCGTCGGCGACCAAGCAAGATTGCGCCGTCCCAGCCGGCCGGACAGCGCCGCCGCCGGCCCCAGCGGCAAGCGGTCGCCCGCCTCCAGCGCCCGCCCCATCCAGCCGCCCAGACCGGCCTGCAGATCGGTGGCGCGCGCGCCCAAAGCCAGGGGCGCGTCGATGCCGCCGGCCAGGGCGAGATAGGCGCGCATGCCGTGGCGGCAGCCGCGCAGCAGCAGGCGCTGGCCCGCGCGCGCCGGATAACGCCAGCCGCTCCACACCGGCTCGCCGTCCAGTTCCGCGTCGAAATCCGCGCCCATCAAGGCGAACCAGCCGTCGCGCAGAAAGCGGACGCCAAACGGCCCCAGGGCCACCTCGATGCCGGCCGCATCCGCGGCATTGCCCAGCAGGCGGTTGGCCATGATCAAGGCCGGCGCGTCCAGCGCGCCGCTTTGCGCCACGCCGAGGTGGCGCAAGCCGCTCCGGCCCAGGTCCTGCACCGTGCTTTGAATGCCGGCCTGCGTGATTTCAATCATCTCCGCCCTCCTGCGGCACAAAGCGCACGCTGTCGCCCGGCAGCAGCAGGGACGGTTCCGCGCGCCGCGGATCGAATAATTTCAATGAGGTGCGGCCGATGATCTGCCAGCCGCCGGGGCTGGTCGCCGGATAGATACCGGTCTGGCCGCCGCCTATGCCCACCGAGCCGGCCGGCACCGCCAGCCGGGGCTCGGCGCGCCGCGGCGTGGCCAGGCGCTCGGGCAAGCCGCCCATATAGGCGAAGCCGGGCTGAAAGCCGAGGAAGTACACCACGTAGTCGGCCGCGGCATGAGCGGCGGCGACATCCTCCTCGCTCAAGCCCGCATGCGCCGCCACCGCGGCCAGGTCCGGACCGTGGCGGCCGCCGTAGCGCACCGGCACGTCCACCCGCCGCAAGCGCGGCTCGGCCTCTTGCGCCGCCGCCCAGCCGCGGCGCAAGCGCTCCAGCCAAGCCTCGCCGTCGTCGGCGTCCGGAT
Source organism: Chromobacterium sp. S0633 (assembly GCF_024158805.1). Classification (NCBI taxonomy): domain Bacteria; kingdom Pseudomonadati; phylum Pseudomonadota; class Betaproteobacteria; order Neisseriales; family Chromobacteriaceae; genus Chromobacterium; species Chromobacterium sp. S0633. The sequence continues at coordinate 8,527 of NZ_JAMZGH010000015.1, forward strand.
CGAAAATCAAGGTGAGATTATTCATGCCGGGCACCACGTCGATCAGCCCGGCCGCGCCCGTCAGCGTCTGCGCCAGCCACCAGATGCGGCGCTGACACGCCAGATCGGCCGGCTTCGCGCTCTCCAGCACGGCGGCGCGTTCGCCCAGCAAGTAATAGCGCATTGGGTTCGATGCCAAACCATTCTCCATATGCAACCGTCCGCCTCGCGGCGCTCGAATTTATTATTTTGCAGACAAAACATCTATAAATTATTTGTATTTATTGGCGATGTCCAGCACAAATGACGTTTTGCTATACTGGCCGGCCAGCCACCTCGTCGCCAGGCCCGTCCATGAACGCTCAACGCAATATCGTCTCCTCATCGCATCTGGTTTCGGAGCGTTGCGCCGAACTGTCCGAGTTCGAATTCGGGCTGATCGTGGCCAACAACGCCTTCAACCGCTGGATGATCCGCTGCATGGCGGCCGCGGGAGAAACCGATATGACCGCGATGGAGGTGTCGCTGCTGCATCACGTCAACCACCGCGGCCGCAGCAAGAAACTGGCGGACATCTGCTTCGTGCTGAACATCGAAGACACGCACGTGGTGTCCTATGCGCTGAAGAAGCTGGTGAAGATGGGCTATGTCGGCAGCGAAAAGGTGGGCAAGGAGGCTTTGTTCGCCACCACCCAGGCCGGCGTGGAACTGTGCCAGCGCTACCGCGACGTCCGCGAGCAATGCCTGATCAACGCGCTGATAGACAACGGCGGCCAACAGGCCGATATCGGCGACAACGCCCAGTTGCTGCGCATGCTGGCCAGCTTGTACGACCAGGCCTCTCGCGACGCCGCCTCCATGTAAGAAGCGCTTCAAAGTCCGCGGCGCTTCAGCGATACGGCGTTGAAAACCCGTTCATAAGAGATCCGGCGCGGCGGCCGCGGACCAGCCCTCTTCCCCCTCTCTCGCCGCCGCTTCCCACCGGCGCGCGCACGCGCGCCGACCGCTCCCCGCCCGCCTTGCGCGCGCCGGCCGCCGCCATGGTCAAGCCAATAGCAAGCCCATGGAAATTAGGCTATTCATTTATTATCAAACTTTCTCATCTAAAATAAACATTCGATATAGTTGTCAAAAACATTGAATAATTTCGAATGGGATGATAAAAACGCCATACACCGGCACATAGACCGGTGAACTTCCGCCCGTCGGCGGGCGCGCCGCGACGGGCAGGCTCCGGACTCAAGCGCGGCGCCGGCTCGCCGCTCGGGCCGGAGAGGTCGGCGGCGGCGCTTGATGGGGACCATTAGCCGCATAGTTACCATATTCATCAGCCGGAACCGCCATGAGGTCGAATACCGCCAACCGACAGTTGCTCTTTGTCGTGCTGCCCTTCCTGCTCATTGTCGTCATGCAGGTGGCGCTAAGCGCGTTCAGCCTCTACGTGGTGTCCACCGCCCGCGCCTACGTGGCGGGGGAAGGCCTGTGGTCTAAAGCGCAGAAGGACTCCATCTACCACCTGACCCGCTACGCTCAAACCGGCTCCGACCACGACTTCCAACGCTATCGGCTGGCCATCTCCATCCAATTGGGCGACCACCGGGCGCGGCTGGCGCTGGACCGCAAGCCGCCGGATCTGGACACCGCGCGCCAAGGCTTTCTGGACGGCGGCAACCACCCCGACGACATCGAAAACATCATCCGCGCCTATCTGTGGTTTCACCACGTCAGCTATCTGGCCGAAGCCATCCGCTATTGGAAAATCGGCGATTACTACCTGCAGGAAATTCAGACCATAGGCGAGCAATTGCGCCAAGGTTACGCCGACGGCTCCTTGAGCCAGGACGACAAGGCCGCCCTCACCTCGCAGATCGCCGAGATCAACGAAGCGGTCAAGGCGCCGGCCCAGGGCTTTTCCCGCGTGCTGGGCAACGCCTCGCGCGAGGTGAGCCAGGCGGTCTGGCGCGTCAATCTGCTGGTGGGCCTGCTGCTGGTGCTGCTGACCATTTTGCAGATCCGCCGGCTGATCCAGGCCTCGGACAATTACAAGGCCGCCTTGCAGGCGGAGCAGCAACGCGCCGAGATCACCCTGCAATCGATAGGCGACGCGGTGATCACCCTCAATATGCAAGGCGCGGTGATCTATCTGAACCACAGCGCCAAGCGCATGCTCAGCCACCTGGAGACGGAAAGCCTGGGCCTGCATTTCGACGAATTGCTCAGCCTGATCAAACAGGGGCAGGACAAGGACAGCACGCTGAGCTTCGCCGAGCTCTGCCGGCTGGACGAAAGCAGCCGCACCTATCCCAAGCTGAACATGCTGCGCCACAACGCGATTCCGCTGCAGGTCAGCCTGGTGGCCGCGCCGATACGCGACCGCCGCGGCGAGCAATACGGCATCGTGCTGGTGCTGCACGACAACACCGCGGAACAGCAATACATCAACGAGTTGTCCTGGCAGGCCAGCCACGACGCGCTGACCGGCCTGCTCAACCGCCGGGAGTTCGAAACCCGCGCCATCAAGGCGATCAAGCAGCTGGGCCAGGCCGAGGCGTCGCTGGCGCTGATGTTCATCGATCTGGACCAGTTCAAGCTGATCAACGACACCTACGGCCACGCCGCCGGCGATGAACTGCTGTGCCAGATCAGCCGTTCGGTGGCGCGGCGGCTGCGCGCCTCGGACACGCTGGCGCGGCTGGGCGGCGACGAGTTCGGCGTCTTGCTCGGCAACAGCTCGGTGGAATCCGCCATCGCCAAGGCCAATAATCTGCGCCAGGCCATCATGGAATGCAGCTTCCAGTGGGAAGGCAACCAATTTTCCATCAGCGCCAGCATCGGCCTGGTCTGCGTGTCCGACGCCGACACCTCGCTGGCCGAGGTGATGCGGTCGGCCGACATCGCCTGCTATATGGCCAAGGAAAAAGGCCGCAACCGCATCCAGCTCCACATCCCGCACAATTCCGAAGTGTCGGCGCGCTTTCACGAAATGGACTGGGTGCAAAGGCTGCGCCAGGCGCTGCGCGACGACAGCTTCACCCTCTACGCCCAGGACATCGTCCCGCTGGCCGCCCATCCGGAACGCGGCCGCTATGTCGAAGTGCTGCTGCGCCTCAACGCCGACGACGGCAGCCAGGTGCCCCCCGGCTTGTTCGTGCCGATCGCGGAGCGCTACGGCCTGATGACCGAAATCGACCGCATCGTGGTGGAAAAAGTGTTTCAGGAGCTGGCCTTGCTGCGCCGCGCCGGCAATCAGGACATCCGGCATTGCGCGATCAATCTGTCCGGCTCCACCTTGTGCGACGACGGCTTCCTCGCCTTCGTGCAGCAGCAGTTCCAGCGCAGCGGCGTGCCGCCGGAGCTGATCTGTTTCGAGATCACCGAAACCAACGCCATCGCCAATCTGGAAGCCGCGCAACGGCTGATCCACGAGCTGCGCCGGATCGGCTGTCTGTTCTCCTTGGACGATTTCGGCACCGGCATGTCCTCCTTCGCCTACCTGAAGCATTTGCCGGTGGACTTCCTGAAAATCGACGGCAGCTTCGTCCGCGAGATGGCGACGGACCCGATAGACCACGCCATGGTGGAAATGATCAACCACATCGGCCACGTCACCGGCAAGCGCACCATCGCCGAATTCGTCGACACGCCCGAGATCGTGGCCGAATTGCGCAAACTGGGCGTGGACTACGCCCAGGGCTTCCACCTGAGCCGGCCGGAGCCCTTCGGCTTCCGCCACGCGCATGGAGACCGCCGAATGCGACAGCAATAGGCTACCGGCCTGGTCGTCAGGCCGGATCTGGGCGGCCGGGAGGCCGCCGCGTCTGGCCGGCTTGGCCCGGCTTTGCTTCTAAGGAAAGGGGACACCATGAGTAAAGAGATCGGTTTTGTCAGGAGCGGCCCGCTGATGGACCTCCACAGCTATCCGGAATGGACGCGGGAGCTGGTGCGCCATTGCGACGCCTTCAAACGCCAGGTGGTGGAACACGAGTTGTTCCGGCAAATGCGCGACGGCGTGCTGCCCGCCGCCATCCACCAGGCCTTTCTGCGCGGCGGCTGGCCGGTAATCGAACAGTTTCCGCAATACATGGCCAAAAACCTGCTGAAAGTGCGCTACGGCCAGCATCGCGGCCATGATATGGCGCGCCGCTACCTGATCCGCAACATCCGGGTGGAGCAGAACCACGCCGACCACTGGGTGCAATGGGCCGCGGCGTCCGGCGTGGACACGGACAGCCTGCTGCGCAACCCCCAGGCGCTGGAAACGCTGAGCCTCAGCCACTGGTGCCATCAGGTCTGCGAGCGCGAATCGCTGGAGGTGGCGATGGCGGCCACCAATTACGCCATCGAAGGCGCCACCGGAGAATGGTGCGCCGCCGTCTGCTCCAAGGAGGACTACGCTCGGCAGTTCCCCAAGGAAAAGCGCGCCAAGGCGATGAAATGGCTGGCGCTGCACGCGCATTACGACGACGAACACCCCTGGGAGGCGCTGGAAATCATCGTCACCCTGGTGGGCGAAAATCCAAGCGCGCAGCAAGTGGCCGAGTTGCGCCACGCCATCTGCCAAAGCCACCGCTACATGCGCCTGTTGCTGGATCATTATATGAGCCAGCCCGCGCCTGAGACTTGCGCGCGCGTCTGCGCCGAGCCGGCGCTGGCCTGAGGATCTGTTCAAGGCCTGGCAAGAGGCGCGCGCCTGCGCCGCATGGGCGTGCCGCCTAAAACAAACCGCCCCGCAAGCCAACGCTTGCGGGGCGGTTTTTTAGCGGCGACGGCCGGCTCAGCCGCGCAGGCGACGCAGCACTTCGTCCTTGCCGATCAAGGCCAGCACCGCGTCCACCGACGGCGTCTGGGTGGTGCCGCACACCAGCACGCGCAGCGGCATGCCCAACTGGCCCATCTTGATGCCCTCTTCCGCGCAGAAAGGCTTGAACAGCTCGTGGATGCCTTCCGCGGACCAGGCGTCCAGCGCCGCCAGCTTGTCGGCGAAACGGCCCATGCGCGCCACGCTGTCGCCGGACAGATGCTTGTCCACGTCGGCCGCGGCGGCCTCGCGCTTGCGATAGAAATAATCCACTTCCAGCGCCAGCGCGTTCAGGTCCTGCACCCGCTCCTTGACCAGGGCGATCACCTCCTCGATGGCGGGCCCGCCGGCCAGCTCGACGCCGGCGGCGGCCAGGCGCGGCGCGATCAGTCCGGCCAGGCGGCCGTTGTCCGCGCTCTTGATGTGCTGGGCGTTCAGCCACATGAATTTTTCATGGTTGAAGCGGCTGGCGGACGCGCTCACCGCTTCCAGGCTGAACCACTCGACGAACTGCTCCATGGAGAAGAACTCGTCGTCGCCGTGGCCCCAGCCCAGGCGCGCCAGGTAGTTGAGCAGCGCTTCCGGCAGAATGCCCTTGTCGGCGTAGTCCACCACGCTGACCGCGTCGCGGCGCTTGGACATTTTCTGGCCGTCCTCGTTGAGGATCATCGGCAGATGGCCGTACACCGGCAGCGGCGCGTTCAAGGCCTTCAGGATATTGATCTGGCGCGGGGTGTTGTTGACGTGGTCGTCGCCGCGGATCACATGGGTGATCTGCATGTCCCAATCGTCCACCACCACGCAGAAGTTATAGGTCGGGCTGCCGTCCGGACGGGCGATGATCAGATCGTCCAGTTCCTGGTTGGCGATCTCGATGCGGCCCTTGACCGCGTCGTCCCAGGCCACCACGCCGTCCAGCGGGGTCTTGAAGCGCACCACCGGGGTCACGTCCGCGGGGACGGCCGGCAAGGTTTTGCCGGCTTCCGGACGCCAGCGGCGGTCGTAACGCGGCTTCTCGCCGCGCGCTTCCTGCTCTGCGCGCATCGCTTCCAGCTCTTCCTTGCTGCAATAGCACAGGTAGGCGTGGCCGGAGTCCAGCAATTGCCGGATCACGTCCTTGTAACGGTCGAAACGATGGGTCTGGTAGAACGGACCTTCGTCGTAATCCAGGCCCACCCAGTGCATGCCGTCCAGAATCGCCTTCACCGACTCCGGCGTCGAGCGCTCCAGATCGGTGTCCTCGATGCGCAGCACGAACACGCCGTCGTTCTTGCGGGCGTAGGCCCAGGAAAACAGCGCGGTGCGCACGCCGCCGATATGCAGATAACCGGTGGGACTGGGAGCGAAACGGGTACGGATCATGGTGACTCAGGCTCGAAAATCGTGAAACGGCTATTGTACGCCGGCTGGCGAAGCGGCAGCAAACCCCAGGGTCTGTTGAGCTTTGTTTTTCCGCCGGGGAAAAACATAGTTCAACAGACCCTAATCCGGCCAGCGCCGGTGCAGGCTGGCCGGCACCAGGGCCTCCGGCTCGGTCAGCGTCTGCCCTTCCAGCAGAGCCAGGGCCAGGTCCAGGCTGCGCGCCGCCATTTCGCGGCTGTCCTGCACGATGGCGTCGACGCGCAGCGGCAGGCAGTCCAGCAAGGAGTGATCGTCGAAGGTCAGCAGGCGCAACGGCGCGTTGGCCAGGCCGCAATGCTGATTGAGAAAGGCCAGCGCGCCCTCCAGCAGCGACACCGAGGCGGTGAACAAAGCCTGAGGCAGGCGTTGATGCTGTTGCCGCCATTGCTGCATCAGTTCGAAACCGGAACGGCGCAGGTAATCGCGATGGCACACCCAGCCCGGCCCTTCCTCAACGCCGTGAAGCGCCAAGGCCTGACGATACCCTTGCAGACGGTCGCGGCTGGGCGACAGCTCGGGCTGGCCGCCGAAGAACACCACTTCGGACACGCCCTGCTCCAGCGCGTCGCCCACCAGGCGCTCCACGCTGGCGCAGCCGTCGGTCACCACCGACGGGATGCCGCTGCCGTCCACCCGGCGGTCGACGAAGACCAGCGGCAACCGCCGCACCCATTTCTGGTAGGACTTGGCCTCGTGCGTGCACGGCACCACGATCATCGCGTCCACCTGCCGCGCCGCCAGATGCGCCATCACCTCGGCCTCGCGTCGCGGATCTTCGTCGCTGGTCACCAGCAGCATCTGGTAATCGCGCTGGCGGCACAGTTCCTCCATCGCCTGGGCCAAGGCCGCGTGGGCGGAGTTGGTCAGGTCGGGAATCACCAGCCCCACCGAGTTGCTGCGCCGCGAGCGCAAGGAGCGCGCCGACTGCGACGGGTTGAAATGCTGCTCGCGCGCCACCTTCTCCACCCGCTCCACCGTGGCCCGGGAAATGCGGTAGCGCTCGGCATGGCCGTTGAGCACCATGCTGGCGGTAGTGCGCGACACGCCGGCCAGTTCGGCGATGTCGTCTATGGTCAAACGCTTGTAGCCGCTCATCGACAGCCTATTCCTCATGCGGCGGCGCCATGCCGCCGCGGACTCGATTGCAAAACAGCCCCGGCCTGCGCAAGCGCGGGACGGGGCCGCCGATTGCCGGCCACCTTACCTCAAGCCGGCCCTCATCGCCAGAGCGAGACCGGTCTTCAGGCTTACTGCTTGACCAGGTTCAAGGGCACCGGGATGAATTTCTCCACCTGCTGGCCGTCGATCAGCTTCTTGGCGGTCTGCACGCCGTACTGGCCGATCAGTTCCGGCTGTTGCTGCACGGTGGCGGCCAGGCCGCCGGCCTTGACCGAGGCCACCGCGTCGGCGGTGGCGTCGAAGCCCACCACCGCGACGTTCTTCAGGCCGGCGGCCTGGATCGCCTTCAAGGCGCCCAGCGCCATTTCATCGTTGTGGGCGAACACGCCCTGCACGTCCTTATTGCCCTGCAGGATGTTTTCCATCACCGACAAGCCCTTGGCGCGGTCGAAATCGGCCGGCTGCTTGGCCACGATCTTGACGTCGGCCTTGCCGTCCGCCACCGCGTGGAAGCCCTGACCGCGCTCGCGGGCGGCGGAGGAGCCGGGGATGCCTTCCAGTTCCACCAGCCGGCCCTTGCCGCCCAGCTTCTGCAGCAGGAAGTCCGCCGCCATCTTGCCGCCGGCCACATTGTCGGAGGCGATGTGGGCGCTGACTTCGGCGCCGTTGACGCTGCGATCCAGCGACACCACCTTGATGCCCTTGCTCACCGCTTCCTTCACCACATTGGCGACGGCGGAGGAGTCGGTGGGATTGATCAGGATCACGCTCACCTTCTTCTGGATCAGATCCTCCACGCTGGCCTGCTGCTTGGCGGAATCGTCCTGCGCGTCCACGGTGATCAGGCGCACGCCCTCCTTGGCCGCCTCGTCTTCCGCGCCCTTGCGCAGCGAGACGAAGAACGGATTGTTCAGCGTGGACACCGCCAGGCCCACCACCGGCTGGCCGGCGGCCGCGGCCGGCGCGCTGGCGCCGGACGAGGCGCCGTCGGCCGGACCCTGCTTGGTGCAGGCGATCAGACTGGCCGCGATGACACTGAAAACCAAAGGCTTGATTAAGCGTTGCATATCGGAACTCCCCCTAGTGTGATGAAAGCGCTGCATATTGAAACTCCCCTAGTGTTATGGTCGCTTGCGCTGTTGTCCCGCCGCTGGCGGGCCGCGCTCTGAACCTGTTCACGATCTGTCACGCATCGACGACACGGCCTTGAAAACGGCTTCAGAATGCTGGTGCGACATGATGCGCGCGCCGCGTCCTCAGCCTTTTTCGTCTCGTCTCGCTCGCAAGATCGTGAAAACGTGCTTACTTCTTGCCGCTGCGGTCCAACAGCACCGCCAGCAGAATCACCACGCCCTTGATCACCTGCTGATAGAAGGACGATACGCCCAGCAGATTAAGGCCGTTGTTCAATACCCCGATCAGCAAGGCGCCGATCAGCGTGCCCACGATCCAGCCGCGGCCGCCGGTCAGGCTGGTGCCGCCCAGCACCACCGCGGCGATGGCGTCCAGCTCGTAGCCGGCGCCGGCGGTGGGCTGCGCCGAATTCAGCCGCGAGGTCAGCACCGCGCCGGCCATCGCCGACAGCGCGCCGGACAAGGTGTAGACCCAGATCTTGACCCGGTCCACCTTGACGCCGGACAGCCGCGCGGACTCCTCGTTGCCGCCGGTGGCGTAGACATGGCGGCCGAAAACGGTTTTCTTCAGCATGAACCAGAAGCCGGCGAACATCAGCAACATCCACACCACCGGCACCGGCACCACGCCGGCCACATAGCCGCCGCCCAGCATGGAGAACATATCGCTGCCGAAGCCGGTGATCGGGCTGCCGTTGGACGCCACCAATGACAGGCCGCGCAGAATGGTCATCGACGCCAGCGTGGCGATGAAGGGCGCCACCTTGCCCTTGCTGATCACCAGACCGTTGCAGCAGCCCATCAGCGCGCCGGACAGAATGCCCAACAGCGTGGCCAGCAGCGGATCGACGCCGGCTTGCAGCAGCATCGCGGTCAGCACCGACGACAAGGCCAGGATGGAACCCACGGACAGATCGATGCCGCCCAGCAGGATGACCAGGGTCATGCCGAAGGCGATCAAGGCGTTGATGGAGACCTGGCGCATCACATTGAGCAGATTGCCCATGGTCAGGAAGTCGGCGCTCATCACCGACAAGCCGGCGCAGATCGCCAGCAGGGCGATGAAAGGTCCGAGTTTTTGCAGCGTTGCTTTTTGTTGCGGGGTCATCTTGCTTACCGTTTCCCTTGCTTGCGCCCGATGGGCGCGACCTGAATATTCAATGCGCGGCGACGCTCAGTCCGCCGTCGCGCCGGCCGCCGCGGCCATGATGTCTTCCTGCGTCGCCGCGCCGGCCTCGAACAGCCCAGCCCGGCGCCCCTCGTGTATCACCAGGATGCGGTCGCTCATCGCCATCACTTCCGGCAATTCGGACGACACCATGACGATGGCCGCGCCGGCGGCGGCCAGTTGATTGATGATGTGGTAAATCTCGGCCTTGCCGCCCACGTCGACGCCGCGCGTCGGCTCGTCCAGCAACAGCAGCCTGGGCGGCTCCGCCAGCCACTTGGCGAACACCACTTTTTGCTGATTGCCGCCGGACAAGGATTTGACGTCCAGTTCCGCGTCGCGGGTGCGGATGCGCAATTGCTCGATCAGCCGTCGCGCCTCCTCGTTCTCGGAACGGCGATTCACCACCCCCAGCCGCGCGTGGCGGCGCAGATGCACCAGGGTGGCGTTCTCCCGCACCGACATGCCCAGCACCAGGCCCTGGCTCTTGCGGTCTTCGGTCACGTAGGCGATGCCGGCGGCGATGGCGTCGCCGGGCCGGCGGATGTCCAGCTCCGCGCCGTCCAGCCTCACCCGCCCCTGCCGACGCGGCCGGACGCCGAACAAGACATTGAGAATCTCGCTGCGGCCCGCCCCCATCAAACCGGCCACGCCCAGCACCTCGCCGGCGCGGACCTCGAAGCCGATGTCCCGGATGCGGCCGTCGTCGGCCAGTCCTTCCACTTCCAGGCGCACCGCGCCGGGCGCGGACGCGCGCTTGGGAAAACGGTCGCCGATCTCGCGGCCCACCATCAGCCTCACCACCTCGTCGAAATCAGTGGCGGCGATCTGACGCTCGCCGACGAAGCAGCCGTCGCGCAGCACGCTGATCTTGTCGCAGACGCGGAAGATTTCCTCCATCCGGTGCGACACGTAGACAATCGCCACGCCGCGCCGCTTGAGCTGCTCCATGAAGACGAACAAGGCTTCGATCTCGCGCTCGGTCAAAGCCGCGGTCGGCTCGTCCATAATCAGCACCTTGGCGTTCAAGGACATGGCCTTGGCGATTTCCACCATCTGCTGCTGGCCGATGGACAGCTTGCCGGCCTCCGCTTCCGGGTCGATCTGGCCGGCGCCCAGCTGCTGCAAAATCTGGCGGGCCTCGCGCCGCATGCCGGCGCGCCGGATCACGCCGAAGCGACTATGCTCGCGTTCGCGTCCCAGAAACAGGTTTTCCATCACCGACAGCTGCGGAATCAAATTCAGTTCCTGATGGATGATGGCGATGCCATGGGCTTCGGCCTCGGTGGTGGAGCGTATCGTCGCCGGCCGGTCGTTGAGCAGGATCTCTCCGGCGTCGGCCTGATGGACGCCGGACAGAATCTTCATCAAGGTGGATTTGCCGGCGCCGTTCTCGCCCATCAAGGCATGCACTTCGCCGCCCGTCACGGTGAAATCCACCGCCTCCAGCACCTTGACCGGGCCAAAGGCCTTGCTGATGCCGCGCATGCTTACCTTCATCGCCCGTCCCTTCAAAAGATCACGCCGGAATACAGGATCACATTGGCGTACGGCGTGCATTCGCCGGTGCGGATCACCGCCTTGGCCTCGCGGCAGCGGCGCTTGAACTCCTCGTGCGGCGCGTATTCCACCGCCACGCCGTGCGCGGCCATATCGTTGGCCAGCACTTCCACCGCCGGGCTGCGCTGCAGGCATTCGGAGGCGAACAAGGCCCGCTCCGCCTTGAAGTCCGCCAGGATGGAGTCCAGCACGCTGGGAAACTCCGGCACGCCCAGGCGCAGGCTCAGGTCTATGCATTCGACGCCGGGCGGAATCGGCAGGCCGCAATCGGCGATCACCAGACTATCGGTGTGGCCCATGCCGGCCAATACCCGCGCGATGTCGCGGTTCAGATGTCCCAGCCGCTTCATGCCTGTTCCTTCAGCATCTGTTGCAGCGCGGCCAGCGTCGGCATGCCGCTCTGCGCGCCGGATCGCGTCACCGACAGCGCGGCCGCGGCGCAGGCCAAGGCCATCGCCGCCTCCAGGCCCTGCGGCCAGAACGCGGCCAAGGCGCCGTTGAAAGTGTCGCCGGCGCCGGTGGTATCCACCGCGGACACCACGAAGCCGGCTTGATGATGCAGGCTGCCGTCGGCGCGGCAGAAATAAGCGCCGTCCTTGCCGCGCGTCATCGCCACCCGTCCCGGCAGTTTGCGCATCAGCGTTTGCCAATCGCCCTGCTCGTCCAGCGCCTGCGCCAGCTCGTGTTCGTTCGGCGTCAACAAGGCGGTCCGTTCCAGCAGGCTGGACGGCAAGGGGCGGGCCGGCGCCGGATTCAGCAAAAAGGGCTTGCCGTGGCGTTGCGCCAGCTCGGCCGCGCGCTCCACCGTGGCCAGCGGCACCTCCATCTGCGCCAGCACCACGTCGGCGTCGCGGAAGGCTTGTTCGTCCTGATCCAGATGCTCCGGCAGCAACTGATGGTTGGCGCCGGGCACCACCACGATGGCGTTGTCGCCTTCGGCCAGGGTAATCGTCGCCAGCCCGGTGGCCACGTCCGCCTCGCGCAAGCGGCCGATGTCTACGCCCTCGGCCCGCAAGGTCTCCTTGAGCTGGGAGCCGAACATATCGCGGCCCACGCAACCCAACAAGCTCACCTGCGCGCCCAGCCGCGCGGCGGCCACCGCCTGATTGGCGCCCTTGCCACCCGGATAGGACGCAAAGCGCTTGCCAAACAAGGTTTCACCCAGCCGTGGATAGCGCTCCGCTTCCACCACCAGATCCATATTGACACTGCCCACCACCAGGACCCGGGTCATAGTTTCCTCATCGTGATCAAACGACGCCGCGGCTAGCCCGGCGGCGCCAATTGCTAAAACGTAATCAGCTGACGCTTTATAGCAGAGCCGCCCACGCGCCGGAAGCGATAAACTCAATCTGTTCAGCAAATGCAACAGTCCGCGCCAAGCCCTTCGGCGGCGCTTGACGCCGGGCGAGCTTCAATGTAGCGGCAAAACTACAGACGGGCCGCGCCGCCCGGACGCAAAAAAAGCTCCCCTGGGGGAGCTTTCTTTTTCCTGCCGCCGCGGGGCCTGTGGCCTCCCCGCGTCCGCGTCTTACTCGTCCAGCACCGCGGAGGTGTAGACGTCCTGGACATCGTCCAGGTCTTCCAGCGCGTCCAGCAGCTTCTGCATGCGCGCGGCGTCGTCGCCGGACAGTTCGGTCTCGTTCTGCGGCTTCATCGTCACTTCGCCCATCTCCGCCTTGAAGCCCTTGGCTTCCAGCGCGTCCTTAACGTCGGAGAACTCGTACGGACCGGTGATCACTTCGATGGAGCCGTCGTCATTGGCGACCACGTCCTCCGCCCCGCTTTCCAGCGCGGCCTCCATCAAGGCGTCCTCGTCCACGCCCGGCGCGAACACCAGATAGCCGCAATGGCTGAACTGGAAGGACACGCAGCCGTCGGTGCCCATATTGCCGCCGTACTTGGAGAAAGCGTGGCGCACGTCGGCCACGGTGCGGGTCTTGTTGTCGGTCAGACAGTCCACCATCACCGCCGCGCCGCCGATGCCGTAGCCCTCGTAGCGGCATTCCACGTAATCGACGCCGTCCAGCTGGCCCGTGCCACGCTTGATCGCGTTCTCGATATTGTCCTTGGGCATGGACTCGGCCTTGGCCTTGTCCACCGCCAGGCGCAGGCGCGGGTTCATATTGGTGTCCCCGCCGCCCATCTTGGCCGCAACGGTGATTTCCTTGATCAAGCGGGTAAAGATCTTGCCACGTTTGGCATCCTGACGACCCTTGCGGTGCTGGATGTTAGCCCATTTACTGTGACCTGCCATAGTTGCCTCTGTCTGTTGTCCGGTCCACTGCGGACCTTTCAGTCAAAATTGGCGCTTATTTTAGCAGAACTTGAATCTGGACAGGAATGGCGGCCGCCTACTTGGCCTTGAGCATGGCCAGCATCATCTCGAAACCGGCCTGGTACATCTGCTCCAGCACCGGCACCATCATCGGCAAAGTCAGATAGATGCTGATGAAACCTATCATCAGGGTCAGCGGAAAACCGAAAGTGAAGATGTTGAACTGCGGCGCGGCGCGGGTCATCACCCCGATCGCCAGGTTGGTGATCAGCAGCGCCGCGATCACCGGCATGGCCAGCCAGACGCCCCACTCGATCAGATGGCCGCCCCACAGGGCCAGCGCCTTGATGCCCTGGTCCGGCATGCTCATGCCTATCGGCAGCACCCGGTAGCTTTCCACCAGGGTGGACAGCACCACCTGGTGGCCGTCGAAGGCCAGAAACAATAGAAAGGTGAACAGGGTCAGCAGCTGCGACACCACCGGCACCTGGGCCGAGTGCATCGGGTCGAAGAACATGGCGAAACCCAGGCCGGTTTGCGAACCCATGATGAAGCCGGCCACTTCCACCGCGGAAATCACGATGCGCATGACGAAGCCCATCGCCAGGCCGATCAACAACTGCTGCAACAGGATGGCGATGCCCTCAGCCGACACCAGCGGCACCGCGGGCAGCGGCGGCAGCAAGGGCGCCAGCATCACGGTGAGGATCAGCGCGAAGCCGGCCTTGAAACGGCGCGGCACGCCGCGATAGGCGAACACCGGCTCCACCAGCAGCAGGCCGACGATGCGCGCGAACGGCCAGACGAACATGGCCACCAGCGCGTTGATCTGCGCGTCGGAAATGCTCAGCATCAGCCGATCACGTGCGGAATGCTCTGGAACAGCCGCGTGGTGTACTCGATCAGCGTGTTCAACATCCACGGCCCGGCCAGCACCAGCACCAGGAACATCGCCAGCAGCTTGGGAATGAAGGTCAGCGTCATCTCGTTGATCTGAGTCGCCGCCTGCAGCACGCTGACCAGCAGGCCCACCAGCAGCGACACCAGCAACACCGGCGCCGCGACGATGATCAGGATGTACAGCGCGTTCTGCACGATATTGATGATCAGCTCCGGACTCATGCCGCCCGCTCCTCGCCTAAAACGCCGGGCCCAACCCGGCGACGTTTCCAGTCACAAGCCATCATGCCGCCTCAGCCAGTATAGAAGCTCTGCACCAGCGAGCCCATCAGCAAGGTCCAGCCGTCCACCAGCACGAACAGCATCAGCTTGAACGGCAGCGAGATGGTCACCGGCGACACCATCATCATGCCCATGGCCATCAGGATGCTGGCCACCACCAGATCGATGATCAGGAAGGGAATGAACACCATGAAGCCGATCTGAAACGCGGTTTTCAGCTCGCTGATCACATAGGCCGGCACCAGGGTCTTCATCGACACGTCGGCCTTGGTCTGCGGCTTTTCCGATTGGGAAATCTCGATGAAGAAGGCCAGATCCTTCTCCCGGGTCTGGCGCAGCATGAAGGCCTTCATCGGCTTGCTGGCCTCGTCCACCGCCTGTTGCAACGTGATCTTGTCGTCGGAGAACGGCACCCAGGCCTTGGCGTAGACCTGATCGAAGGTCGGCCCCATCACAAATAGGGTCAGAAACAGCGACAAGCCGACGATCACCTGGTTGGGCGGCGACTGCATGGTGCCCATCGCCTGGCGCAGCAAGGACATCACGATGATGATGCGGGTAAAGGCCGTCATCATCAGCATCATCGCCGGGATGAAGGTCAGCCCGGTCATGAACAGCAACATCTGCAGGCTGAGGGAGTAATTCTGCCCGCCGCCGGCCGCCGGCGTGCTGCTCATCATCGGCAGGCCGCCGGCCGCGTCCGCGATCAAGGGCGTCGCCAGCAAGGCCAAGGCGCCGTATCGGAGACAGCGCTTCATCGCGGCCCCGCCTTGTCCTTGCGGTTCTTGTCCATCGCCGCCTTCAACCAGCGCGCAAACGGCTCCGCCGCCGGCGCGACCTCGGTTTCCGCGCCTTCCGGCCGCGGCAGCTTGCTCAGCAGATTGACTTGCTGCGGCGTCACGCCCAGCACCAGCCACTCGCCCTCCAGCTCCACGATCACCACGCGCTCCTTGGGCCCCACCATGGTGCCGCTCACCACCTTCAGGCGGTTGGACGCGCCCAGCATGCCGCCGGACAGCCGTTTGAACAGCCAGGCCATGCCGACGATGGCGCCCAGCACCACCGCCAGGCCAAACAAGACCTGCAGCAAACTCATGAACGGCGACGGCGCGGCCGCCGGCGGCGCGACGGTGGCCGCGGCGGCCAGACTGGACGCCGCCAAATAAAAAGCGCCCTGCACTGCACGGCGCGTCATCGCAAACATGGCTGACCTCGTCATTTTTGCAGGCGGCGAATGCGCTCCGCGGGCGTGATGATATCGGTCAGCCGGATGCCGAACTTGTCGTTGACCACCACCACCTCGCCCTGGGCGATCAGGCAGCCGTTGACCAGCACGTCCATCGGCTCGCCCGCCATGCCGTCCAGTTCCACCACCGAGCCCTGCGCCAATTGCAGCAGGTTGCGGATGGCGATCTTGGTGCGGCCCAGTTCCACGGTCAATTGCACCGGGATGTCCAGAATCATGTCCAGATTCTGCGGCACGCCGGCGCCGGACGTGCTCGCGCCCAGCTCCTGGAACAGGTTCTGCGCCGGCACCGCCTCCGGAGCCGCGTCCACCACTTCCTGCTCGGCCATCGCGGCCGCCCAGTCGTCCATCGATATCTCTTCCTCGCCGCCGGCCCCGCCGGCGGCGGCTGCCGCAGCGGCGGCCGCTTCGGCCTCCATCTGCGCGGCTTGCAATTCTTCTTCGCTCATTACTCTTTATCCCCCAGAGGCTCGTGAAAATCATTCGCGCCGGCCAACACTTGCTCCACCTTCAGCGCATAGCGCCCCTGCACGGTGCCGTAGCTGGCTTCGAACACCGGAATGCCCGACACATCGGCCTCCACCCGTTCCGGAATTTCCAGCATCACCACGTCGCCGTTCTTCAAATTCAGAATCTGACCCAAGGTCACCTTGGTCTGGCCCAAGGTCGCCACCAGCTCCACTTCCGCCGCCTGCACCTGATGCGTCATCAGGTTGACCCAGCGGTTGTCCACCTCGGTGCGGTCCGCCTGCATGGTGCTGGACAGCATGTCGCGGATGGGCTCCACCATCGAATACGGCAGACAGATGTGGAAATCGCCGCCTCCGGCGCCCAGTTCGATATGGAAGGTCATCGCCACCACCACCTCGGTGGGCGTGGCGATGTTGGCGAACTGGGTGTTCATTTCGGAGCGCAGGTAGACGAACTCGATCGGGTGCACCGGCTCCCAGGCCTTCTGGCATTCGACGAACACCACGTCCAGCAAACGGCGGATGATGCGCTGCTCGGTGGGGGTGAAGTCGCGGCCTTCCACCCGCACATGGTAGCGCCCGTCGCTGCCGAACAGATTGTCGACGATCAGGAAGACCAGATCCGGGTCGAAAATCAGCAGGCCGGTGCCGCGCAAAGGCTTGACGTGCACCAGGTTGAGGTTGGTGGGCACCACCAGGTTGCGGATGAACTCGCTGTACTTCTGCACCCGCACCGGCCCAACCGAGATTTCCGCGTTGCGGCGGATGAAGTTGAACAGGCCGATGCGCAGATTGCGCGCGAAACGCTCGTTGATGATTTCCAGCGTCGGCATCCGGCCGCGCACAATGCGCTCTTGCCGGCCGATATCGTAGCCGCGGACGCCCTGCGCGTCCCCGCCGCCGCTGTCATCCTCATCCTCCCCGGAGACGCCCCTGAGTAGGGCATCTACCTCTTCCTGGGAAAGAATATCGTCGCCCATGCCGCTTACTGCTTCTGGATGATGAAGGAAGTGAAGAGCACGCTTTCCACCGGCTGCTCCTCGCCGGCGTCCATCGACTCATTGATGATCTGCTTGACCTGGGCTTTCAGCCGCACCTTGCCGTCCGGCGTCGCCAGCTCGACCGCGGACTTGGACGACAGCAGCAGGATCAGCGCGCTGCGAATCTTGGGCGCGTAATCGGTGAATTTCTTTTTGGCTTCCTCGTCGGCCAGCTCCGCCTGCATGTCCACCTGCAGCAAAGAGCCGTCGTTACCGGCCAGATTCACCACGAAAGTGTCCAGCTTTTCAAAGATCGGCGGACCTTCTTTTTTCTTCTTGGGTTTTTCCTTGGTCTGCTCGGCATGTTCGCCGGCCGCCGCCGGTTTATTCATATTAGTGAACATGTAAGCGGCCAAGCCCCCCACCGCGGCCAACACCAGAACCAGCAACACAATGACGATCAGCATCAATTTGCCGCCGCCCCCTGCTTTTTTCTCTGCTTTTTCCGCTTTTTTATCTTCTGCCATATACCTGCCCTGTTCACTGGGTGTTCATAGTGAAATCTTAAACGATTTCTTCACTATATTTTCTAATTTTAGATGCCAATTGAACAGGGGAGATTATCACAAATGATCAGGCGAAAATGCTGAGAATGCCTCGAGCGGCCTTGATGCTGCTCAATGCATCCATCGGCTCGGGCTCGGCGCTCTCGTTCTCGCGCTGCGATTGTCCGCGCTGAAACGCCTGCTGTTGCTGTCCGGATTGTCCGCTGGACACTTGCGCGTCGGTCAGCTGAATGCCGCCGGCGGCCAACATGGAAGACAGACGGTGCATATTGTTTTCCAGCGCTTCGCGCGTGGCCGGCACCGCCGCGGCGAACAATACCTGGGCCTGGTCGTTGCCGTTCATCTTCAGCGTCACCTCGATCGGCCCCAATTGCGGCGGATTCAGCTGGATCTGCGCCTTGTCGGCCTTGAGGCTGACCATGCCCATCACCTGCTCGCTCATCGCCTTGGCCCAATTGGGATCGGTCACCGGCTGCTGCACGGTGAACACCGGCGTGGGCGCCGTTTGCTTGACCGCCAGCTGTTCATGCCCCTGGAGCGGCAAAAACTGCGGCAGGACCTTGCCGTCTTCCGGCAAATTTTGCTGCGCCTGCAGGGGCAGGTTGCGGGTCTTGCCAAGAGCGGCGGGCAGAGTCGCGGCGACGTCCGGCTTGAGATCCACCGGCTTGGCGCCGGTCGGCAAATCGCCGCTGGCCCGAGGCGCGGTCATCGCCTGCTGCTGGACGGGCTGCTGCGCGGCGGCCATCAGCGGCATGCCCGGCAAGGGCGTCGCCTGCGCCTGGCCGTCCTCGCCCTTGGCCGGCTTATCCTTGTCCAGGCCTGCGTCCGCCAGCGGATCGGCGTTGGCGCCCGGCAGGAAGGAGCTGCCCAGGGCGCTCATCTGCAGACCCAGCAGGCTGGCGAACAGGTCGCCGGCGCCGGTATCGCCGGCAGTGGCCAGATTGCCGCCCGGCATATTGGCTTTGCCGCCGACCGGATTGGCCGCGGCTGCGTTCACAGGTGTCGTCATGGCCGACTCTCTACAAGTAAG
The DNA here is from genome assembly GCF_024158805.1 of Chromobacterium sp. S0633. Lineage (NCBI taxonomy): Bacteria > Pseudomonadati > Pseudomonadota > Betaproteobacteria > Neisseriales > Chromobacteriaceae > Chromobacterium > Chromobacterium sp. S0633. Next base: position 27,437 of record NZ_JAMZGH010000015.1, read on the forward strand.
ACGCAGACAATAAAGCAACTAGCGTGCCAAGCATCGGCCTTTGAGCAAGACCTTATTCCTCGCCGTGGGTGCTGTCCCAGAAACGCCGGGTGGCGAATTCGTCGCTGGCCTTTTGCTGCAGCCGCGCCTCGCGCACGGCGGCGCGCTCCTGCTCCCGCTGCAGCAGTTTTTCATAGGCCTTGAGCTTTTTGTATTCATGCTGCCAGGCCTGACGCTCCAGCAAGAAACGCTGGGTGCAGCGCTCCACCTCGCCCTGCTGTTGCACCATGGCCTCGTCCAGACGGGCGAGAAAACGCTGAAAATCCTGATACTGCAAAGCGCTGATGCCCTGAGCGCCGCGGCTGGTCAGCCGTTGCCGGTACTCGCCGCGAAACGCGTCCAGCTGCTCCTGACGCGAACGGGCGTCCGCCAGACGGCCTTGCGCCAGCCGCATGCGTTCGGCGGCGGCCTTCTGCTTGTCCTCGGCCAAGCGAATCAACAACAGGTATTTGCTCTCCGCCACGGCTCAGCCTCAGGACAACACGCCCTGCAATTGTTCGCAGCTGGACGGAAAATCCTGCGACTCATGCATAGGCTGGGTCAGAAAACCGACCATGGGCAGCTGACGCCGCATCGCCTCGTCCAACACCGGATCCGAGCCCGGCACATAGGCGCCGACGCTGATCAGATCGCGGTTGCGCTGATAGCGCGAATACAGCTGCTTGAATTGCCGGGCCAAAGCCATCTGCGACTGCGGCACCACGTCCACCATCACCCGGCTGATGGACTGCTCGATGTCGATGGACGGATAGTGGCCGGATTCGGCCAGTTCGCGCGACAGCACGAAGTGGCCGTCCAGAATGGCGCGCGCCGAGTCCGCGATCGGGTCCTGCTGATCGTCGCCCTCGGACAGCACCGTGTAGAAGCCGGTGATGGAGCCGCCGCCCTCGGCGGCGTTGCCGGCGCGCTCGATCAATTGCGGCAGACGCGCGAACACCGACGGCGGATAGCCCTTGGTCACCGGCGGCTCGCCGATGGCCAGCGCGATCTCGCGTTGCGCCATCGCGTAACGGGTCACCGAGTCCATCAGCAGCAATACGTCCAGGCCCTGGGCGCGGAAATACTCGGCCAGCGCGGTGGCGTAGGCGGCGCCGTGCAGCCGCATCAGCGGCGGCATGTCCGCCGGCGCGGCCACCACCACCGAGCGGGCAATGCCCTCGTCGCCGAGAATGTTTTCGATGAAATCCTTGACCTCGCGGCCGCGTTCGCCGATCAGGCCCACCACCACCACGTCGGCCTTGGTGAAGCGCGCCATCATGCCCAGCAACACCGATTTGCCCACGCCGGAGCCGGCGAACAGGCCCAGACGCTGACCGCGCCCCACCGTCAACAGGCCGTTGATGGCGCGCACGCCGACATCCAGCACATCGCGCACCGGCGATCGGTCCAGCGGGTTCATCGGCTGGCTGTGCAAGGGAAACCAGGCGTCGGGATGAATGTCGCCCTTGCCGTCCAGCGGCCGGCCCAGCGAGTCCAGCACCCGGCCCAACAGGCTGAGCCCCACCGGCACCATGCGGCCAGACGCGCCGTCGCCGGCGGCCTGGGCCCGGGTCTTGCCGAATTGCGGCGGGTGCTGCGGCGTCAGCGGCATCACCGGCGTGCCCGGCAGCAAGCCATGCACATTGCTCAGCGGCATCAGAAAGACTTTGTCGCCGGAGAAGCCCACCACCTCGGCTTCCACCAGGCGCTTATCCGCCAGGGCCACCTGGCAGGCGCTGCCCACCGGCAGCTTGAGGCCCACCGCTTCCATCACCATGCCGGTGACGCGGACCAGCTTGCCGCAGGGCTGCCACAGCTTGGCGGCGCGCGCGCTGTCCGCGCAATCGCGCAGCCAGGCGCGCTGGCGCTCAATCAGCGGCGGGCTCATCGTCCATTCCCAAGGCTTTGCGCATGGCGGCGATGCGGGTGTTCATGGTCAGATCCAGCCGCAACGCCGCGGTGTCTATCACGCAGCCGCCGCGCTCCACTTCCGGATCCTCTATCCATTGCCACTGGGTTTCCGGCGTCTCCTGAGCCAGAAACTCCCGCGCCACGGCCAGATCCGCCGGGTTCAAGCGCAGCCGCGCCTGAGCCAGCGTGGCCGGCAAGTCCTCCAGCGCCTCGCGCAGCAGCTCCTGAATCAACAAAGGATTCTGCCGCGCCAGCCCATGGCTCAGCTGGCCGGCGAGCTCCAGCGCCAGCGCCAGCCAGTCCGCCGACAATTCGGTTTCAAAACGGGAAATATCTTGCGCCAGCCCTGCCGCCAGCGCTTGCAGCGGCTGCCAGGCCGCGGCGAAGCGGGCCTCCTGCTCGGCGCGCACCTCGGCCAGCCCTTGCTCGCGCCCGGCGGTCAAACCTTCTTGATAACCGGCGGCGCGGCCGGCTTCCTCCCCGGCCTCATGACCGGACTGCCAGGCTTCCTGATGGATGGCTTCCAACTCCGCCGCGGTGGGATAACCGCTGACCGCGCGCTCGTTTTCGGCCCCGCCGGCTTCCGCTTCGGGCTCGGCCGGGGCCGGCTCGGCGGCGGACTCCGCCTGCGCCTGCTGGCGGCGGCGCTGCTGCGCCAGCTCCATCAGTTGCACCGGCGTCAGTCTCTGGGTCAGGCCGTCCAGCGCGTTGGGACTCCAACTGCTCCAGCCCTCCAGCTCCTCGCCGGGGATGATGGGATTACTCGACGAGACCTTCATCACCGCCCTTGCTGCCTAGCACGATCTGGCCGTCGTCGGCGAGCTTGCGCACCACCTTGAGGATTTCCTTCTGCTCGGCCTCCACTTCGGACAGCTTGACCGGACCCTTGGACTCCAGGTCGTCGCGCAGCATTTCCGCGGCCCGCTGCGACATATTGCGGAAGATTTTGTCCTTGAGCTCGGCGCTGGTGCCTTTGAGCGCGATGACCAGAGAATCGGACTGCACTTCGCGCAGAATGGTCTGGATCGAACGGTCGTCGATTTCCAGGATGTTCTCGAACACGAACATCTTGTCCTGAATACGCTGAGCCAGTTCCGGGTCGTACTCGCGGATGTAGTTGAGCGCGGCGGCCTCGACGTTGGAGCCCATGAAGTTGAGGATTTCCGCGGTCAGGCCAATGCCGCCGGCCGCGCTCTTCTTGATGCGGTCGGAACCGGACAAGAGCTGGGTCAGCACGTCGTTCAGTTCGCGCAGCGCCTGCGGCTGCACGCCCTCCAGCGTGGCGGTCCGGATCAGCACTTCGTTGCGCATCCGCTCCGGGAAGAAGGACAGAATGGAGCTGGACAGATCCGGCTCCAGATGCACCAGAATGGTGGCGATGATCTGCGGGTGTTCGTTGCGGATCAGGTCCGCGGCGGAAGAAGGGTCCATCCACTTCAGGCTTTCGATGCCGCTGTGGTCGTTGCCCTGCATGATCTTGTCCAGCAGGTTGGCCGCCTTGTCCGGGCCCAGCGCCTCGATCAGCACATTGCGCAGGTATTCGTCGGACGCGCCGATGCTGGCGCGCGCCGCGCACTCGCCCTTGAATTCGCTGACCACCTCGTCGATCTGTTCGTAGCTCAGATTATTGATCGCCGCCATCGCCAGCGAAATTTTCTGCACTTCCTTGGGACCGAGGTATTTGAACACCTCCACCGCCTCGGCCTGCCCCAGACTGAACAGCAACACCGCGCTTTTGCGCACTCCGTTCTCACTCATCGGCGCTTATCCATTCCTTGATGATCTGGGCCGCCATGCGCGGATCGGATTTCACCATTTCACGCACCGCTTCCAGATTGGTGGTGTATTGCCGCATCTGCGCTTCGCGCGGATCGCCGCCGCCCGCGGCGCCGCCGGCGTGACCGGCCGCGCCCTCCTCGCCTTCTTCTCCGGCCACGCCCAGCAGGCGGCCGCCCGCGGCGGCGGCCTGCGCCGCGGCCTCTTCTTCGCTGCCCTTGACCGGCGCCGGCGGCTTGACCAGATCGCGCATGATGGGCCGCACCACGCCGAACAGCAGGTAGAGCACCGCGATGGTCAGCAGGCCGTACTTGATCAGGCTGGAGCCGTTGCTGGCCACGTAGTCGGTGACTTTTTCCTGCAGCGTCGCCGGCACTTCGGCGTCGGCGAAGGCGGCGTTGACCACGTTCAGGGTGTCGCCGCGCTGGGTGTTGAAGCCCATCGCCTCCTTGACCAGATTATTGATCTGCTGAACCTCCTGCGGGGTCAGCGGCGTCGGCTTCATTTCGCCGTTCTTGTCCGGCATGCGCCGGTAATTGACCACCACGGCGGCGGACAGGCGCTTGACGCCGCCCTGCGGCATCTTGGTGTGCTGGATGGTCTTGTCGACTTCGTAATTGGTGGTGATGTCGCGTTGCAGCGTGCCGGACGCGCCCATGGTCTGGCCGGACAGCGTGGCGGTGCCCGGCGCGGCGCCCGGCGGCAAGGTGATCGGAGCGGAGGCGGCCGACGGCGGCTGATTGGACAAGGCCCCCGGCACGCCGGACGGCAACGCCGCGCCGTTGTTCAGCTTTTCGCTGATCTGCTGGCTGCGGGTGGAGGACGGATTGGGGCTGGAATTGGGCTTGAAGGTTTCCGAGGTCTGCTCCACCTCGGCGAAATCGACGCTGGCGGTGACCTGGGCGCGAGAATTGCCCTTGCCGAAGATCGGCTCCAGGATATCTTCGATGCGCTTGACGTAGCCCTCTTCCACCTGGCGCACATAGCCCAGCTGGCGCTGATCCAGGCCCGAGTTCTCGTCCGGCCCGTTCTGTTTGGACAGCAGATTGCCGTCCTGATCGACGATGGTGACGTTCTTGACCGGCAGATTGGGCACCGAGCTGGACACCAGGTGCAAAATGCCGGCGATCTGCCCGGCGTCCAGCATGCGGCCGCGGAACAGGCTCAGCATCACCGAGGCGGTGGGCTGCTGCTGTTCGCGCACGAAGACGCTTTGCTTGGGAATGGCGATATGGACGCGGGCGGTCTCCACCGAGCCCACCGCTTCAATGGTGCGCGCCAGCTCGCCCTCGATGGCGCGCTGGTAATTGACTTGCTCGGCGAACTGGCTGATGCCGAACTTCTGATTGTCCATCAGTTCGAAACCGACGCCGCCGGCCTTGGGCAGGCCTTGCGCCGCCAGCTTCAGGCGCGCGTCGTAGACCTTGTCCGAGGGCACGGAGATGGTGCCGCCCTCGCCCAACTGATACGGCACATTCATCTGCTGCAGCGAAGCGGCCACCTGCCCGCCGTCGCGGTCGGAGATATTGGAGAACAGGACTTTATAGCTGGGCGTGCGGTTCAACACCACCGCGCCCACGATAACAGCGAAAATGGCGGCTACCGCCGCGAGGAACAGGACTTTTTTATTGTTGGGAAGCGCTTTGAAGCGATCGGACGCTTCATTCATGCGGCTTCGCCAAACGGGCGTAGCGTTTTCTTCTGCCAGGTCAGCCATACAGTGGTTTTAGGTTCGAGCCCACCGCCGCCGGCTGGTCGGGTCCGGCAGCGCTAGACTTGGGTATTCATGATTTCCTGATAGGCGGTGACCAGCTTGTTGCGCGCCTGAACCATGGTCTGGAACGACAGGCTGGCTTTCTGCAGCGACACCATCACGTCCTGCAGGTTGACCCCCTCGTCACCCAATTCAAATTGCTTCTGCATCTCCTGCGAAGTCTGCTGCGCCGAATTCACCTGCTCCAAGGTGGACTTTAGCACAGCGGAGAAGTCCACCTGGGACGCTTCCGGGGCCGTAGCGGCGGGCTTGCCCGCGGCCAGGGCCGAGGCGGTGCGCAGCTCGCCCAACAGTTGATCGATATTTGGCACTGACATGGTTACTCCAAGCCATTTCCATCTGGAACCTCCTGACATCCGTCGGCTGCGTCTTCATCACGGTAACGCTGCAATTTATAGCGCAAGGTGCGCTCGCTGATGCCCAGTTTTTCCGCGGCCAGCTTCTTGACGCCGCCCACTGCGGTCAAGGTTTCCAGAATATGGCGTTTCTCTAGCGTTTTCATGTCGGTTTCATCCGACACGGAATAGTCTTTTTCAGACGCTGTCCGGGTAACCTGAGCCGCGCCGGAGTCGTGATCCAGCAGCAGGTCGGCGGCAAAAATTTCCGCCCCGGCGGCAAGAATCACCGCCCGCTGCACCACATTCTCCAGTTCGCGGATGTTACCCTCCCAACTATAGGCCGTCAAATGACGTTCCGCATCCTCGGACAGGATCAGATTGCCTCTTCCGGCGGCCTCTGCGTACTTTTTAAGCATGATTCGTGCCAGCGGCAGAATATCGTCGCGCCGATCGGCCAGCGCGGGGATGCGCATCGGGAACACGTTCAAACGGAAATACAGGTCCTCGCGAAATTGCCCCGCGTCCACCGCGGCCTGCAAATCGCGGTTGGACGTGGCCAGCACACGGATGTCCAGCTTCAGGGTGCGCGTGCCGCCGACGCGCTCCACTTCCCGCTCCTGCAGCACGCGCAGCAGCTTGGCCTGCAGCGACAACGGCATCTCGGTGACTTCGTCCAGCAGGATGGTGCCGCCCTGCGCCTGTTCGAACTTGCCCGGCAAGGCCTGGGCCGCGCCGGTGAACGCGCCGCGCTCATGGCCGAACAAGGTGGACTCCAGCAGGTTTTCCGGGATCGCCGCGCAGTTGACCGCGACGAAAGGCCCCTCGCATCGCTTGGAGTGCCGATGGATGTAGCGCGCCAGCACTTCCTTGCCCACGCCGCTGGGGCCGGAGATCATCACGCTGACGTCGCTGCCGGCCACCCGGCCGGCCAGCGCGAACAGCTGCCGCATCGCGGCGGACTCGGCCACCACCTCGCCGCTCGTCTCGCTGGGCATGCGCAGCAAATGCTTTTCCACTTCGGCGATCAGGCTGGCCGGCTCGAAAGGCTTGAGCAGGTAATGCGCGGCGCCCGCGCGCAGCAGTTCAATCGCCCTTTCAATGACGCCGTAGGCGGTCATCAGGATGAAGGGCACGCCGGGATAGCGTTTTTTCGCTTCCTCGAACAGCGCGTAGCCGTCCATCGGCGCCATCTGAGCGTCGGATACGATCAGCCCCACCGGGGCTTCTTTCAATTTGGCCAGGGCCGCGGCGCCGTCGCCGGCCTCCAAGGTGGGATAACCGGCCAGGCTTAGGGTGTCGACGATGGCTTCGCGCAGGTCCGCGTCGTCTTCCACCACCAGAATAGGGAGATACTTCATGTCTTCTTGTTCTATCAGAGGGTTAAGCCGAGCCGCCGGCTTGTTGTTGCTTTTGCGTGGCCAGCACCGACAAACGCGTGGCGATGCTTTCCAAGGCCAGCACTTCGTGCGCGCCGCCCATGGCGATGGCCTCCTTGGGCATGCCGAACACCACGCAGCTGGCTTCGTCCTGGGCGATGTTCCAGGCGCCGGCCTGCTTGAGCTCCAGCATGCCGCTGGCGCCGTCCCGCCCCATGCCGGTCAGGATCACGCCGATGCAGTTCTTGCCCACCAGATTGGCGGCGGAGCGGAACAGCACGTCCACGGACGGGCGATGCCGGTTGACCGGTGGCCCGGCGTGCAGGCCGATGGAGTAGCCTATGGTGGGCGCCGGCTTGATCAGCAGATGGGAGTGGCCGGGCGCAATGTAGACGGTGCCGTTTTGCAGCCGTTCATTGTCCTCGGCTTCCTTCACCGTCAGCTTGCACAAGGTATTCAGCCGCGTGGCGAAGGAATGGGTGAACATCTCCGGCATATGCTGGGTGATCAGGATGGGCGGCATCGAGACCGGCAGCGCGGTCAGCAAGGTGCGCAGCGCCTCCGTGCCGCCGGTGGAAGAGCCGATGACGATCACCGCCTGGCTGGCCAAGGGCACTTTGCCGGCCTGCTTGGGCAAGATAATGTCGGCGTTGTGGCTGGGCACTACGTCCAGCGGCTTCTTGGCCGCGTTTCCCCTCGTCAGCTGCCCCATACGCGTCCTTGGCTTTCTCTGGTTATTGTAAAAACAGCCCGCGCGCGCGGCGGCGCCGCGTCAAACGGCTTCATGGCGCCGGCTCCGTTTCGGCGTCCGCGATGCGGGCCAGCCAGGCGTCGCAAGCCGCCTCCACCAGATCCAGCACGGTGTCGAAACCGCCTGCGCCGCCGTAATAGGGATCGGGCACGTCGCGGGCGGCGCCGGACAGCGGCTCCAGCAGCAAATGCAGCTTGCCCCGATAGGATGGCGGACATTGGGTATTTAACAAAGCCAAATTTTGCCGGTCGGCGGCCAAAATCCAGTCGAAACGCTCGAAATCGCGCGCCTCCACCTGTCTTGCCCGCAAATCGGACAGGTCGTAGCCGCGACGCAGCGCCGCCTGACAGGTGCGCCGGTCCGGCGCTTCGCCGACATGGTAGCCGTGCGTGCCCGCCGACTCCACTTCAATCCGCGCCTCCAGGCCCGCGCGCTTCAGCTTGGCGCGCATCACCCCTTCCGCCGTTGGCGACCGGCAGATGTTTCCCATGCAAACAAATAAAATGGACAAGCAATCGTTCTGGCTCATGGACGGCTTCGGCTCTCTATTTTTATTCAGTATGGGATTCAGGCACCCACTCGCCCCGATCTTATCACTTCCGCCGCCGGCTACGCGTCCGCGAGAAAGGCGCCGGCTATTTTCCCTCCGCCCCCGCGGCTAACGCAGCGCCGGCAAATCCATGCCGGCCAGATAGCCGGCCGCGATGCAGGCGCTGCGCGTCGAGTCGAACAGCAGGCCCACTCTTTCCGCCTCGTCGGCCAAGCCCTCCTCCGCCGCCAGCGCCAAGCGCTCCAGCCCGGCGCAGGATCCGCCCAGCGCGCTGAAGCCCAGGGTCAGCGCGGCCCCCTTCAGATTGTGCGAATGGCGTCGCACCTGATCTCGCTGACCGGCCAGCGCGGCGGCCAGCAGCTCGTCGACCCGGCCCACCTTGCCGGCGAAGAATTGCGCCACCAGCTCCCGGTATTTTTCCAGGGTCAGCATTTCGGTCATTTTTTCGATCATCGCCACGTCCAGCAAGGCCGGCAGCAAGGTGGGCTCGGCGTTCGGCTCCCGCGCCGGCCCATTGCCGAACTGACGCTCCAGCATGGCGTGGAACTCCGTCACATGCAGCGGTTTGGCCAGGAAATCGTCCAGGCCGCCGGCCAGAGCCTTGTCCCGCGTTTCCGCGAGGACGTCCGCCGTCAGCGCGACGATCTTCATCCCCGGCGTCATCGCGCGCTCGCGCAAATGCCCGGTCGCCTCGATGCCGTCCATCGCCGGCATGTGCAAGTCCATCAAGACCAAGTCGAAGGGCTGCCGGGCGGCCGCCTCCACGGCTTCCGCGCCGTCCTGGATCACGGTGACCAGATGCCCTTGCTTTTGCAGCATCGCCTGCATGTATTTGCGATTGATCGGATTGTCGTCCACCACCAGAACGCGCAGCTGACGCTCCAGCCCCGCCGGGTCCGCTTCCGAGCCCGTCTTGGCCCGGCCCTCCGGCGCGTTCATCGCCTGCAAAGGCAGCGACAGCACGAAGACGCTGCCGGCGCCCAGCGCGCTGTGCACGGTGATGTCGCCGCCCATCAGCTGCGCCAGGTTCTGGGAAATCTCCAGCCCCAGGCCGCTGCCGCCGTACTGACGCACGGTGGAGCTGTCGCCCTGGGAGAAACGCTTGAACAAGCGCGCCAGCGTGGCGTCGTCCATGCCGATGCCGGTGTCCCGGACCGTGATCCGCAGCACGGCGCCGGCTTCCGCGCCCGATTCCGCGGCTTCCGCCTGTATGGTTACCGCGCCGATCTCGGTGAACTTGATCGCGTTGCTAAGCAGATTGAGCAGGATCTGCCGCAAGCGGGTGGGATCGCACAACACCCATTCGGGCACGTTCAAATCCAGCGCCATGCGCATGGCCAGCCCTTTGGACACCGCTTGTCCGCGCATCAGGCTTTCGCATTGCAGCAGCAGTTGCCGCAGATTGCACACCGTGGGCAGCAGATCGAGCTTGCCCGATTCCAGCTTGCTGGCGTCCAGCACGTCGTTCAACAGGGCCATCAGGTGGCGGGCGGATTCTTCGGCGGTCTTGATGTAATCGGCCTGCACCGGCGTGGGATTGCAATCCCCCAGCAAGGAGAGCATGCCCAGCACGCCGTTGAGCGGGGTGCGGATTTCATGGCTCATATTGGCGAGAAACACGCTTTTCGCCATGCTGCCGGCCTCGGCCTGAACCCGGGCCTGCTCCAGCACGTCGGTCAGTTCCTCCAGTTCGTGGCGCCGGCGTTCCAGTTGCCGCAGCTGCCGCACCACGATGGTGGCGAAGCCCAGGATCAGCGCCCATTCGAAGGCCATCAGCCAATTGCTGACCACGATGTGCTGCTGCATGCTTTTATTGCGCGCGTCCACCTGTTCCGCCATGCGCTGGTTGGCCACCAGCGACAGGTCGTGCAGCGGACCGCTCAGCAAGTCCAGTTCGGTGTCCAGCCGCCGCAGGCCGTCCAGTTCCAGCTCCGCGCCGGATTGGCGGCCGAAATAGGCGTCGGCCTTGCGGATGAAGGCGTCCAGTTTGGGCCGGGCCTGCTGGTATTCCTGGGTGCCGTCCAGCAGGCTGGAATACAGGCCGTGGTCGACCACGCCCACGCGGCTGACGAAGATGTCGTAGCGCTCCTGCAGTTCGGCCCGGTCCTGCTCATGGTTCAGCACATGTTCTATCGTCGTCTGCAGCCGCATCGATTCGGTTTCGAGCTGAAAGTAGGCCCATACGATATTGTCGCCTTCGTAGCGCGCCGCGGTGTTCAGCATGTCCGCCTGCCGCACCTGGATATAGGCCACTCCGGCGAACACGCAGGCCAGCGTCGCCCCGATCAAGATCAGGCTGCGCCAGGCGGAATAGCTTCGCTGCGGCGTCTTCATCGCGCTCAATGCACCTGCAGGGATTTGAGTTGCCAGGCGGAACGGTTGTAATACAGCTCCGAACGCAGCTCTTCTTGCGAATCGTAGGGGTAGACGATGAACAAGGGCCCTTTTTCCCGCACCGGCATCGGTTTGCCGTTCATCTGAGTCGCCAGGATCACGTCGAAGCGGCTGGCGTCGTCAAAGGGGATATCGGTCTTGTAGTCGTTCAGCGCCACCGCTTTCAACAGTTTGCCGTGGGCGCCGGCGGCGGCCAGCACGTCGCGCAGCAAGGGCCCCGAAAAGCGGGTCAAGCCCGGATACCACGGCGTGTGGGTGCTGAAACTGCGCTGAGGCAGTTTGGCCAGCATGGCCATGTCGAAGGCGGCGACGTCGCCCTGGTTTTTTTGGCCGACGTTGCCGCTGATCACCAGCACCGCCTTGCCGGCGGGCTTGGCCAAAGCGTCGACCGCCGCGGCTAAGGGCGCCGCGGCGGCCAGGCCGAGCAGCAACAACAGGATTCCAAGTCGTTTCATGGTTTTCTCGCTTAGGTGTGCGCTGCAATGAATACCCAATCCCGCGCCGACTGCGGCACGCCTCCGCCGCAATTCGCCAGCCACTCGGCGAAGGAGGCCTCGTCCACCGGCGGGGAGATCAGGGAACCTTGGGCCGCCGATACGCCGAATGCCTGGCACAAGCCCCACTCGGCCTCGGAAGCCACGCCCTCGGCCACCACTTTCAAGCCCAACCGGCGGCCCAATTCCACGCTGGCCAGGAAAATGGAGCGGTTGGTGGCGTTGCTCGCGGCGTCGATGACGAAGCCCTTGTCGATTTTCAATTCGGTGAACGGGATGCGCGCCAGCCGGTCCATGCTGGCGAAGCCGGTGCCGAAATCGTCAATTGCCAGGCCGGCGCCTTTCAGACGCAAGCGCGTCATGATTTCCAGCGCCGAGGCCGGGTCCGCCATCACGCCGCTTTCCGTGACCTCGAACGTCACCCGGGACATCTCAAGATCGGCTTCGTTCGCAATCGCAACCAAAGCAGCTACCAGACTGGAGTCCTTCAGGGATTGCATGGAAAGATTGACCGACATGTCCAGACGCTGCCGCCCGTCCAGGCGTTTGAGCGCTTGCGACGCGTCCGCGAACAAACGCTTGGTCATCTGCGTGATCAGGCCGCTTTGTTCCGCCAGTTCGATGAACTGCAACGGCCCGAGCAAGCCTAGCTGCGGATGCAGCCAGCGCGCCAGCACTTCCACACTCAACACCCGGCCGCTGGCCACATCCACCTGCGGCTGAAAAAACGGCACCACCTCGCCGCGCTCTATGCCCAGGCGCAGTTCCTCGCTGTTGATCCGTTCCAAAGGCAGGCACACCGCCTCCCCGGGCGCGACGGGCGCGGCCAGCATCGCCAGCAATTGCTCCGGATCCACCGGCTTGGGCAAGACGCCGCACAAACGCAGCGCGTACATTCGCGCCAGATCCGCCACGCTGTCCAGCACTCTTTCGTCGAAACCGCTGGTGATCAGCAATTTGCCGCAATAAGCCCTCTCGCCCAAATGACGCACGAACTCGACGCCGTCCATGCGCGGCATGTCCAGATCGCAAAAAATCAGATCAAAGGCCCGGTCGCCGGCATCCAGCTGCATCAGCGCGTCCAGGCCGTCTACCGCCTCGGAAATCTTGCCCATGCCCAGCTGCCGCAATACCGCGGTCAGGAATTGCCGGGACACGGCTTCGTCGTCAACCACCAAGATTTGCGGCATCGTCTCCCCCATCTAGCCCATCTCGTGCTGGCTGTTTTCACTATCGACGCCGGCTGCGAGCTTCCGCGACCGCGCCCCGCCGCGCTGTGCTTGGCCGCGCGGCGGTCCGGATCTCGTTTTTGCCCCTGTAGTATCTAAATAGCCCGCCGCCTTCGTCTTTTCCAGCCGCCGCGCCCGGCGCGGCCCGGCGAGCTCAGCCGCCCCAGGCGGCCGGCCGCGCTGCGGCGGCCAGTTCCTCGCGCATTTCCAGCGCCAGCTGCCACACTTTCCGCGCCAGCGGCGACAAGGAACGGTTGGGCCGTTTGATCAAGACGATGCGGCGCCTCTCCACCGGCAGCAAGGGCAATACGCTCAAGCCGCCGCCGGCGGGCGGCGGCATGGCCAGTCCCGGCGCGACGCTGAGGCCCAGGCCGGCCGCCACCATGCGGAACACCGACTGCGAGTGCCCCAATTGCTGCGCCACTTCGCAGGCCAGGCCGTGCCGGGCTAGCAAGTCGTCTATCAGCCGGCGGCTGCCCGAGCTGTGGTCCAGCAAGACCAGCGGCTGGCCGTCCAGTTGCGACCAATGCGCCGCGTCCTGGCCGGCCAAGGCGTGGTCGCTGCGGCACACCAGCCAGAAGTCGTCTTCCAGCAGGGGTTCGCTGTCCAGCGCCGCGGCCGCGTCGGGCTCCACCACCAGGCCGAAATCCACCTGTCCGCCCGTGACCGCGTCTATGTTCAGGCGCTGCACCTGGTCGTGCAACACCAGCCTCAGCTGCGGGTAGCGCTGCCGGCACCGCGCGATCAACAAAGGCATCAGGCTGGCCGACAAGGTGGGGCTGCTGGCCACCCGCACCACGCCGTGCGCCTGCGCGCCCTCCATCCGGGCTTCGCCCAGCGCGTCCTGCAGCGCCTCCAGCACCCGCGTCAGCTTTCCCTGCAAACGGCGAGCCGCGGCGGTAGGCTCCACCTCGCGCGTGGTGCGGTCGAACAAGCGCAGATCCAGAGCCTGTTCCAGCTCCCGCACCGCGCGGCTGACCGCCGGCTGGGTCAAACCCAGCGCGTCGCCGGCGCGGCTGAATCCGCCCAGCTCGATCACAGCCTGGAACACTCGCAGTTGGCGCAAAGTCACATTCATATCAATTACTCATCAATTGATCAGATAAATGCATTTGTATTCTCAATTGAGCTGCGGTTCAATAGCGGCATCCCTTGCCATCGCCGCATCGCCCCATGCCCAAACTACTCGACGCCTTCACGCTGTCCCTGCTCGCCACCGTCGCGCTGGCCACCGCGCTGCCCTGCTCCGGCGATGTCGCCGCCGCCTTCAACCTCGTTACCAATCTGGCGATTGCGCTGTTGTTCTTTCTGCACGGCGCCAAACTGTCGCGCGAAGCGGTACTGGCCGGCGCCGCGCATTGGCGGCTGCACCTGGTGGTGCTGAGCTGCACCTTCCTGCTCTTCCCCGCGCTCGGCCTGGCCTTGCGGCCCGTCTTGCAGCCCCTGCTGACGCCGGAACTCTATCTCGGCGTCCTCTATCTGTGCATGCTGCCTTCCACCGTGCAATCGTCCATCGCCTTCACCGCCATGGCGCAAGGCAATGTGCCGGCCGCCATTTGCAGCGCCACCGCTTCCAACATCCTGGGCATCTTCATCACGCCGCTCCTGGTCAGCCTGCTGGTGGTCAAGCACCACGGCGCCGGCCAGGGCTGGGGGCCGGTGCTGGACATCGTGATGCAGTTGCTGCTGCCCTTCATCGCCGGCCAGATCGCCCGTCGCTGGATAGGCGGTTGGGTGGACCGCAACAAGAGCTTGCTGCGCTATGTCGATCAGGGCTCCATTCTGCTGGTGGTCTATACCGCCTTCAGCGCCGCGGTGATCAGCGGTCTGTGGCGACAAACGCCGCCGCAGGCGCTGGCCGCGCTGCTGCTGGTCAATCTGGTCTTGCTGGGCCTGCTGCTGGCCATCACCCTCTTGCTGAGCCGCAAGCTGGGCTTCTCTCGCGCGGACCAGATCACCATCGTGTTCTGCGGCTCCAAGAAAAGCCTGGCCAGCGGCGTGCCCATGGCCAAGGTGCTGTTCGCCGCGCCGGCGCTGGGTTCCATCGTGCTGCCGCTGATGCTGTTCCATCAGATCCAACTGATGGCCTGCGCGGCCTTGGCGCAGCGCTACCGCCGCCGGCTCGCGGAGGACGCGCTCTGAAAAGACAACGCCCCGCTCGGAATCGAGCGGGGCGTCTCGCGGACAAGATCGGACAAGGCAGGGCCTGTCGGCAGGAAACCCCGCGACTCGCCACGCAAGGCTTCACACAGCGCAGCGGGCTTTGAGCGGCTTAGAACCTGTTCATAATCTGCTGCGCTGCGGCGATAGAGCGTTAAAAACAAGCTCAAAATGCTCATGTAGCACTCGTACACTCTGCTTTTTCGCTCGTTTTCGTCTTGTCTCGCTCTTACTAGCTAGATTTTGAACAGGCTCTTACAGCTCGTTGATCCAGGCCTGTTCTTTTAGATGCTTGAGCTGGTCGCGCAGGCCGGCTGCCTTTTCGAACTCCAGATTGCGCGCGGCCTCCATCATTTCCTTCTCCAGACGCTTGATTTCCTTGGCCAGGGACTTTTCGTCCAACATCGCCACGCGGGCCTTGTCCACCAGCTTCTTGCGTTCGTCCTCCACGCTGTAAACGCCGTCGATGATGTCCTTGATCTTCTTCTGCACGCCCTTGGGCACGATGCCGTGCTCGGCGTTGAAAGCCATCTGCTTGGCGCGGCGGCGCTCGGTTTCGTCCATCGCCCGCTTCATGGAATCGGTGATGCGGTCCGCGTAAAGCAAGGCCCTGCCGTTGAGGTTGCGCGCGGCGCGGCCTATGGTCTGGATCAGAGAACGGTCCGAACGCAGGAAGCCTTCCTTGTCCGCGTCCAGGATGGCCACCAGGCTGACTTCCGGAATATCCAGGCCTTCGCGCAGCAGATTGATGCCGATCAGCACGTCGAACACGCCCAAGCGCAGATCTCGGAGGATTTCCACCCGTTCCACGGTATCGATGTCGCTGTGCAGATAGCGCACCTTGATGCCGTGCTCGGTGTAGTAGTCGGCCAGTTGCTCGGCCATGCGCTTGGTCAGCGTGGTCACCAGCACCCGTTCGCCGCGTTCCATGCGCAGACGGATTTCGGACAAGAGATCGTCCACCTGGGTGGCTACCGGCCGCACCTCCATCTCCGGGTCCACCAGGCCGGTGGGACGCACCACCTGTTCCACCACCTGGCCGGCGTGTTCTTTCTCGTAGTTGGCCGGGGTGGCGGACACGAACACGGTTTGCGGCATCAGCAATTCGAATTCGTGGAATTTCAACGGCCGGTTGTCGGTGGCCGACGGCAGGCGGAAGCCGTACTCCACCAGATTGGCCTTGCGCGCGGCGTCGCCCTTGTACATGGCGCCCACCTGGGGCACGGTGACATGGGATTCGTCGATGAACATCAAGGCGTTCTTGGGCAGGTAATCGATCAGCGTCGGCGGCGGATCGCCGGGGCCCCGCCCGGAGAAGTGCCGGGAATAGTTTTCGATGCCTTTGCAAAAGCCCATCTCGTACAGCATTTCCAGGTCAAAACGGGTGCGCTGCTCCAGGCGCTGGGCCTCCACCAGCTTGCCCTCTTTCTGATACCACTCCAGGCGCGCGCGCAGTTCTTCCTTGATGTGCTCGCAGGCGCGCAGCACGGTGTCGCGCGGCGTCACGTAGTGGCTGGAGGGAAACACCGTGAAGCGCCCCACCCGCTGCTTGGTCGTGCCGGTCAGGGGATCGAACAGGGTCAGCGTTTCCACTTCGTCGTCGAACATGCTGACGCGCAGCGCGGTGTCGCTGCTTTCCGCCGGATAGATGTCGATCACATCGCCGCGCACGCGGAAGGTGCCGCGGCCGAAATCCATATCGTTGCGATCGTACTGCATGGTGGCCAGCCGGCTGATGATGTCGCGCTGCGCCAGCGTCTCCCCTTCCTTCAGATGCAGAATCATCTGATGGTAGTCGGAGGGGTCGCCAATGCCGTAAATGGCGGAGACGGTGGCGACGATGATGCAGTCCGGCCGTTCCAGAATGGACTTGGTCGCCGACAAGCGCATCTGCTCGATGTGCTCGTTGATGCTGGAATCTTTCTCGATGAAAAGATCGCGGCTGGGCACATAGGCTTCCGGCTGATAGTAGTCGTAGTAGGACACGAAATACTCGACGGCGTTTTCCGGAAAGAACTCGCGCATCTCGCTGTAGAGCTGCGCCGCCAGCGTTTTGTTGTGCGCCATGATGATGGCCGGGCGTCCGCTTTGGGCGATGACGTTGGCCATGGTGTAGGTTTTGCCGGAACCCGTGACCCCCAGCAAGGTCTGGTAGGACAGGCCGTCGCCCAGCCCTTCCAGCAATTGGACGATGGCGCCGGGCTGATCGCCGGCCGGTTCGAATGGTTGATGCAGTTTGAACGGACTGTTGGGATAGGTGCGCAGCATGGGTCGAGACATCGGAGGAGATAGCCTGATTCTACGCGGTTCGCCCCCGCTTCACACCCCCGATGCGCCTGCATATAAAAAAGCTGCGATTCAGGCTATACACAGTCAAAACATTGTTTAAAATACAGTTAGACCGAGCATAAAACACGGCTTGCGGCGCAAACGCCGCGAGCCTATTTTTCGGTCCGAGATTCGTTAATATCCGCTCTCCCTGGAGTGAAGCATGATCAAGAAAATTGCAAGCCTGCTGGTATCCGCGGCGTTAGCCATGCCGGTGCTGGCAGGTGCGCCGTCCAGCGTGATGGTGGCCTCGCAGATGGCCGACCTATCCGTTCCGCGGCTGAATTCGCATTCGGTCTTGGTGCTCAACGGCATCACCGGCGAACCCTTGTACCAAAAGAACATCCACCAACGCATGCCCATCGCCTCCATCACCAAATTGATGACGGCCATGGTGCTGCTGGATTCCGGCGCCTCGCTGGATCAGGAGGTGACGGTATCCGACGCCGAGATAGACCGGGTGAAAAACACCTCCTCGCGCCTGGCGGTGGGCACCACCCTCAGCCGCAAGGAAATGCTGCTGCTGGCGCTGATGTCGTCGGAAAACCGCGCCGCCGCCACGCTGGCCCGCACCGCTTTGCCGGGCGGCAGCGCCACCTTCGTGGAACGCATGAACCGCAAGGCCCGCAGCCTGGGCATGAGCGAGACCATCTTTTACGATGCCACCGGCCTGGACATGCGCAACACCTCCACCGCCGCCGACCTGGCCCGCATGGTCCGCGCCGCGCACGGCTATCCGCTGATCCGCGCCTTCACCACCACGGAGAAGCACCAGATTCAATCGGTGAGCCGCCGCGTGCTGCAATACAAGAACAGCAACGCGCTGGTGCGCGAAGGCGACTGGGAGATTTCCCTGCAAAAAACCGGCTACATCCAGGAGGCCGGCCGCTGCATGGTGTTGCAGGCCACCGTGGGCTCCCAGCCCTTGATCATCGTGTTGCTGGCCGCAGGCGGCAGCGCCGCCCGCGTCAACGACGCCAGGAGCATCAAAACCTGGCTGGAGGCGCATCCCGGCAGCTGGCTGGCCGGCTGAGTCCGCCGCCTCCAAACGAAAACGGCCCTTCCGTCATATGGCGGAAGGGCCGTTTTCATGCATACGCTTACATATAGCGCAAGTCGAACTGAGCCAGGCCGTTGGCCGAACCCGGCTTGATGCCGCCCTCCTGCCCTTGCGGCACCGGCGCGCGGGTGGATTCGTACATCGCGTTGAAACGCAGGGTGTTGCTGCCGTTGGTCAAGCCCACCAGCGGCGAATACTGACCCAGCACGATGTCGCCGCCGCCCGGTCCCATCAGGCGGATGCCCACACCGGCGGCGCTGCCGTTGATCGCCATCAGTTCGCCGTTGTCGCGGTCGGCCTCTCCGTTGAAACGCACCGCCACCGTGGTCATGGTGTCGATGGAGCACTCGGTCAGCCGGATATCGAAGGACACCGGGCGGGAACGGTCGCCGATCTTGCGGAACATCTGCGAGGACACCAGACCCATGCCCACTTCCAGGCTCTGCGAGTTGGGATCCAGACCGCAGGCGCTCAACACCAGTTCGCCGAAAACGTTCAAGGTGCCGTCCGCCGCCTGCGCCAACGGCGCCGCCAGCGCCAAAGCCAGCACCATCGCCTTGAATTTCATTGCTCCACTCCTTACGCCAATTCAGTTCGCCGTCTCGCCACCCTACCAGAGGGCTCGAGCCGCTCAGATATAATCCAGATCGATATTGACCGTGCCCTGGAACGGGCCTTCTTCCACCTTGCCCATATTGGTGGGGACGATGGTGGCGAACATCGGCACGGTTTTCTGACGGTCGCCCTTGAAAAACTCCGCCAGGAACTCCGACTGCTCCAGCCGCAGCTGGCGTCCGTCGCCGTAAAACAGTTGCAAGCCAAGCCCGCTATCCGAGTTGTCCTTCTTTTTCACCAAAGTGGCGGTATAGGTATCCGCCTTGCCGTTGATGCCGCGGAAATAGCCGTTGACCTTGACCGGATCGTCGCAGGTTTTCTCAAGCTTCAGGGCAAAGTCCCTGCGCGGCACCGCCGGGTTGAGCCCCTTGACGGTTTTGGCGATTTTGCCGAAGTCCAAAGCATTGCTGGCCGGATTCAGGCTGACCTTCACCGCGCACTGGATGAAACGGATCTTGTCCAGCCCGGTCACCTTGTAAACCAGATTGCTGCCCTTGATGTCGTTGATCCCGCCGACCCCGTCGAACTGCAAGACTTCAAACTGCGACTTGCCGACGCTCCCATTGCCGGGATACGGCGTCTTGGTGGCGATCACCACCTGGAAGCTCAAGGAAAAATCCGTTGTCGGGCACTGATTCAATGCGATATTGGACGGGCACTTCGGAATGACCTGACCCGTCGCAATCCGCAGATTGGGGTCGAAATTGGGGCGCCCGTTATACATCACGCCAAACTGCACCCCCTGCGGAGAACTGTCCTTGCGCGGGTTAGGATAGAAGAACACCTCCTCCGCCTCCCGCAAGCCATTATGGTCTTTGTAGCAAGAGACATTGACCGTGCGCACCGAGGAGTGCCAGATGATCTCGCCGCTTGGCAGGGTGATGGGCACCGCCACCGTGGAGCCTATGTCCTCGGTAATCATCACGCTGCCATTGCGCCCCCCTTCCTTGCACGCCAAAGCGTGGCTCAAGGCCGGCAGCATGGCCAGCGCGGCCATCAATAGCAAACGCGGCAAACGACGATTCAACATGGGCTCTCCCTGCGCTGTGCGCCTGCGGAATTATTTCTTGTCTTCGCGGTACTGGCACTGGCCGTCCGCGCAAACGAAGGTAAAGGTGTCCTGAGCGCCGAAATCATTGATATTGCTCAGCTTCAGACTGACCGGCAGCGCCTTCAGCGCAAAACGGGCCTCGCCCTTGGGCGGCACCATCAGGCCATCCATATCGCGCGGCTTCTTGTCGCCCGGCAGTTCCAAGCCCACCAGGGTCAGGTGATAGGGGCTGGGGTTCTTGAACACCAGCTTGCCGGCGGCGGCGTCGAAGCTCAGCTGCAGCTTGTTGGCCGGGTTTTCGCCGCGCGGCAATTGCGCTTCCTTGGGACGGTAGAACACCTTGATGCGCGACTTGATCGCCAGTTGCAGCACATTGTCCTTATCGCTCTTGGGCGGGACTTCCTGCACGTTCAGATAAAACAGCGACTCCCGATCGGACGGCAGGCTGGGGTCGGGAATGCGGCTCAAGCGCACCACGCCCTTCTCGCCGGCCTCGATGCGTTGCAGCGGCGGCAACACCAGGAAGGGGGAAGCCAGGCGCTTGCCCTCGCCGTCGCTGAGCCAGGATTGAACCAGATAAGGTTGCTCCGGGTTCTTGTTGCTCAGCACCATGCTGACGTTCTTGTCCTGCTCCAGATAAATCATCCGGGTGCGGTCCAGCAGGATGTTGGCCTGCGCCGCCAGCGGCGCGGTCAGCGCGGCCAGCACGCCCGCCAACCCCAGTGCGCGATGAAACGTTTTCATATCGATTCCTTATTCTTTATTCTGCGAGAGGCGCGCACACCATGTCGCGACTGCCCTGGCTCAGCTCGTAATCGGCCGGCAGCGGGTCCACGCGGCAACGCGTCTTGCCCCAGGAGATTTCCAGCTTGGGCGTCGGGCTCAAGCCGGTGACGAAGGTCAGACCGCCGTCGCCCACCATGCCGACGTCGCGCTTGCCGGCCACGTCGCTGACGGTGGCGCCCAAAGGCGGCATTTTGCCATCCGGCAGCCGCACCGTCAGCAAGGCCTTGCGTCCGACCTTGACCGGGAACTCGGTGCGCCCCACCGCGCCTTCGGTCAACACCACACGGCGCACCGCGGAACTGGCCTCCACCGAATCCGGCATATTGTCGTCGTCCAGGCGCACGTCCTGGCTGTAATACGGCGCCACGCTGCTCAGCATCGCGTAGCCGTTGCGGTCGGTCTGCGCCGACACGCCGTAGACCGGCACGCCGGCCACGCCGTCGGTGTCCACCAGCATGCGGGTTTCGCCGCCGTAGCTATTGCCCATGGTCAGGCCCCCGGCGTGCAGCACCAGCGAGCTGCCCAAGCCCGCGGACAGGCTGCTGTAACCGCCCTGCTGCTTGCTGGCCGAGACGTCGGCCTGCATGACGCGGCCGGTGTAATGATAGTCGCCGGACACCAAGGGCTTGCCGGAACGGGTGTCCGCGCTCATCGCCACGTTGTAGCTGTGGTTGGGGTTGCTGCTGTCCGAGTAACGGACGGTGTGATTGGTGTTGCCGGCGCTGCCCTGCACGTCGTAGCCAATGCGGCGGTTGTTCTCCAGCGGCATGCTCAAACCCAGGTAGACGCGGTTGCTGCTGCCGGTCTGGTCGCGCAGGTTCTGCACCGACAGATTGAGGCTGACGTTGCGCAAGGACCCGATATTGACGTCGCGGCTCAGCGACAGATCCACGCGCTGGGTGGCGGTGGCGTTCCAATAAGTGGACTTTTCAGCCGACAGAAACACATTGGTCTGGCCGAAAGTCTTGCTGGCGGTCATGCCCACCCGCTGTTTGTCGCTGATATAGTTCTGGCCGTCCAGATCGCTGAGGAATTGGCCGAAGGAACGGAAGTTGCGGTCCGAGAAGCGGTAGCCGAACAGACGGATGTCCGCGTCCAGGCTTTCAAACTTCTTGGCGTAGTTGAAACGGTAAGAACGGCCGGCCATGTTCAGGCCGCCGCGCAATTGGGCGTTGGCCTGGGTCACGTCGGCGGACAAAGCGCCCCAGTTGCCGAGATCCTTGGCGAAGCCCATCGCCAGCGAACGGTAGTCGGCGGACGCGATGAAGCCGCTGTACAGCGACAAGGTCTGCGTCAGGCCGTAAGACGCCTCGGCGCTGGCCACGTTAGGGTGCGACGCGCTGCCGTTCTGATCCGCCTGGCCAATGGCCGCCTTGTAACGCCACATGCCGTTGCGCGTCAGGAAGGGCACCGAGGCGGTATTGACGGTGAAGGTCTGCTGGCTGCCGTCCGCCTCCTCCACGGTCACATCCAGCTGCCCTTGCGTGCTGCTGTTCAGATCGCGGATGGAAAACGGGCCCGGCGGCACATTGGTGGTGTACAGCACCCGCCCTTGATTGCGGATGGTCACCTTGGCATTGGTCTTGGCCACGCCGTTGACCTGCGGCGCGTAGCCGCGCAGGCTTTGCGGGATCATGCGGTCGTCGCTGTTCAGCGTGGCGCCGCGCATGGAGAAGGCGTCGAAAATCTCGGAAGTCTTGAAGACTTCGCCCAGGGTCAGACGCGCCTGCATGCCGCGCAGATCGCGATACACCTGGGTATTGTTCCAGCTCAGACGGCTGCGGTTAGTCGCGCTGTCGTCGTACTGGTAATTGGAGCGCAGCCTCCAGGGGCCGGCGTTGGCGCCGGCCACGCCGTAACTGGTGGTCTTGCTGCTGCTGGCGCCAAGACCGTTGTCGGTGCGCTGATAGAATACGCGGTAATCCAGCATCGCGGCCGGCACGCCGTCGTTCCAGGTCTCCGGCGGCGCGTAGTCTTCATCGCGATACGCCAGTTCCGCCTGCGGCACCGAGATGTCCAGGCGCGCGCTGCTCTTGCTGTAGCGTACTTTTGCGGCGCTGACCGCCGACAAATCGACGCACTGCTCGTTCTGCGGCCAGACGATGCCGGAACGCAGGCCCAGCTGGCGAATCAAATCCGGCGGCAAACACGGGCGCACGGTCTGATCCGCGCCTTCCGGGCGGAAATCCAGCTCCAGCTGCTGCAAAAAGCGCTGGTTCAGATACACATCGGCGATATAGCGGCCCGGCACGATATAACCAGCCTGCTCGAACTGCTCCAGGCTCACGCTGCTGCTCGGGTCCAGCTGCAAAAAGGCGTCGTTGAACTCCACCGCATGCGCAATGCAAGGGCCCAGCGTCAGCGCCACTGCCACAATGTAAATGCGATGCTTGTTCATGCCTGCCGATATCCCGATTTAAGTGCGCGCCGCCTGCGGCAGCCTGGCCCAAAACACGCCGTCGCGTCGAAGCGCGCCGGCCTTGAATCTGTCCCGTCAGGCAATGACGAAGCCGCGCCGCTTGTCAGGCGCAGGTGTATGCCTTGGGGGAATGCTTGCAGATGACTATCCTCATGCCCTGGTTTGCAGACTACTCATTGCTGACAGCGGACAAACCAGGCCAGACCATCGCCTAAGCGATGAGACCTTCAGGGCACAAGGAAACAGGAGCCGGAACCTTGCTTGGTTCCGTTATTGAATCGAACTGCGGATTACTTGTACTGCAGATCGAATACGGCGAAGGCATCCGCTTGACCCGGGGTCACGGTTACGGCGTCGCCGGCTTTGGCGCCGTCGGCTTCGTATGCAGCGCTGAAGTTCAGGGTGTTGTTGCCGTCAACCAGGTTCAGGGCGGTGCCGTACTGGTTCAGCTTGATCTGGTCGCCGTTGTTGGTGTTCACCAGACGAACGCCCACGCCTTTGGCGCCGCCGCTCTTCAGAGCCATCAGTTCGTTGTTGGAGCCAGCGGTGCCGGAGAACATCACAGCCACGGTCTTCAGAGTGGTGGTGGTGCAGTCGGTCAGGGTCATTTGGAACGGGGTCGGAGCCGAACGGTCGCCCACTTTCTTGAATACATGGGTCGGCACTTTGCCCAGACCCACTTCCAGGTTCACGCTCTTGGAATCCAGGCCGCAAGCTGCGGTAACGATTTCGCCCTTAACATCCAGGGTGCCGGCGGCGGCGAAAATGGAGGAAGCGGCAACAGCCATCAGGGAACCAGCAAATACAAATTTTTTCATTCTTGACTCCGACTAGGGTAATCATTCTCAAACCGCACAGCAGCCTCGCATGCCGCGTCGCGGACCATCCGCCAGTGCTGACCTGCAGTACTGGAACGCAGACGCATAGTATCAAGCGGAACCATTGCGTAGATTTTTTTGTTTCATATTAAATTTTTTCTTTAAAATCTATGCAAAAACACGCCTCGTCGACTTTAAACGATTTGATGAATCAATCTTGAATATTTGTTTTATTTCAGGGGTTTGTTAAGGATTGAGCGATATTTGCAATAAAACAACACTTCAAATAAAGAAAACCCACTCAGTCAATGCTGAATGGGTTTTTTGCTGATTTATTGAGCAGGTTTGGACTGCAATCAGAAGTAATTGACCACCAGGTTCACCGCGCCGGCCCGGGCGGTGGCGCTCCGCAGCAAATCGCGGCTGCTGAACTGGTTCTCGCCTTTGCGCACGTTCAGGCTGGCGATCTTGCCTTGCTGGGCGGCGGCTTCGCTATCCAGCGTCAGCTTGGCCGGGCTGGCGCATTGATTGAGTTCGAGAGCCGGCTTGGCGCGGGCCGCGTCGGCGCTGGCCACTTCGTGAGTTTGGGCGCTGCAGCCGCCTTCAACGATGGCGCCGTAGAAATGGACTTGGCCGCCTTGGGCCATTGCTGCGGTAGAAAGAGCGGAAAGCAGGGCTGCCAGTCCAAGTGCGTGCAGACGTTTCATTTTCGACCTTCCTTTCCAAATCCCGCAATTAGTAAGCAATCACTTTTAGGTTTCGGCTTTTTTTATAAGCTCAACCAGTTCAATTGCATTCTAGTACAAGTCGCATTTAAATTGAAAGGGCTATTTGATAGTTTTTATTACAAATTATTTTGTTTTAGAAATAAGTGTTTCTTACTAATAAATGCTTGTTTACGCAGAAAGTGCTTAATAACTCTAAATGACGCTGTCTGATTATCGTTATGGCACAAACTAAGTGCGGCCGCCCACCCTCCTTGGCTGGCATGGCCGGCCGCCCGACGGACGGCGACAAAAAAGGGACGGCTAGCCGTCCCTTGGTTCCGCCGGCCTGAGCGCCGGCGAGGATGAAACCTGATAAGCATCTGTTCAATGCCCCGCGAACAAGGGCGAGATCAAGACGAAAACGGCTGAGAAAGAGGAATGTTGGCGTGGCGTATGAGCAGGCTGAAGCGGTACTCACTGCGCCACGCCTCACGAAGCGCAGCAGGCATTGAACAGGTTCTAAGGCGTCAGCGGCCAGGTATCGCTGCCCTTTCCATTGTCCTTCTTCGGCGCAGCGGCCGGTTTCGAGCCCGGCGTTCGTCCCGGACGCGGCCGGTCGAAGTATTTTTCCAGCAAGGCGTCCAGGATCGCGGAAGTCTCGGCATCCGGCGCGCCGTCGTAACGCGCAGGCCGGAAATGCATCTGAAAGGCCGCCACCACGTCCTGGCTCTCTTTGTCCAGCACGCCGGTTTGCGGCGCCTCGTAGCCGTAATCCAGCAAGCGTTTCTGCAGATCCCGCACGTCGCCGCGATAAGGCGCCCGGCGCAGGTAGAACTCGACCGCCTCGCGTTCCGGCCAGGCGCCGATATTGTAGTCGCGGTACAAGCGCTCCCAGGGGAACTTCGGCCCCGGGTCCACCTTGCGTCCCGGCGACACGTCGGAATGCCCCACCACCTTGTGCGGCGGAATCTGATGCCGCGCGATGATGTCCGCCGCCAGTTGCGCCACCACCGAGACCTGCGCCTCATCGAAGTCGAACCACTGCCGCCGCATCAAGGGCAGTTCGTCCTCTTCCGGAGACGGATAGCCCAGGTTCACGATCTCGATGCCGATGGAGCTGGAGTTGATCAGCCGGTCCCCTTGCCAGTAACTGCGCCCGGCATGCCAGGCCCTGCGCTCCTCCGGCACCAATTGGTACACTTTGTTGGACATGCCCAGCAATGCGGCATCCGGCACCAGGTAGTGCGCGCTGGCGCCGTGCTGGCCCTGGGTGAGCATTTCCAGCGCCAGGCCGTTGGGCACGGCAGTGTAATGGAAGACCAGATTGCGTACTCTGGAATCCTGGTTTTCGGACTGCAGACTGGCGTCCACCCGATAGCTTTTGGCCGTCCCGGCCGCGCTGGCGCAAGCGGAACTCAATGCGCTGGCCGCCAACGGCGCCAGCAGGGGCAAGGCCCCGCTCCAAGCCAAAATTCGTCTTCTACTGATCATTTTCCATTCAACCTTAGAGTCAAGCATGCGCGCGGACCTTTTCCCGGCGCACGCAGCAAAGGTAGAGTTTTTAAACTAATAAATAGTTCCAATTAAGATATTGGCATGATAAATGCCATTTAATTAACATGAAAATATCGTCGCTTGCCGCTCAAGCCTGAATCTAGGCTTGCCAGCCCTCCGATCCTGATTTAGATTGCGCTGCGATTCATGGGAAACGGGCATTGAGACTTTCTGCATTCAAATCCATCACCCGGCTGGCCCTGCTGCTGTTCATGCTCTGGCAGGCCTTGCCCTTGGCCAACGCCGCGGTTCACACCGACGGCGCCCTTGGCCGCGCCGGTCCATCCTATGCCCTCGGCCACGGCACGGCCGCGGCGCAAGCGGTCAGCGGCGGCCACGCTCACTGCGCCGCCGAGTTGGGCGGATGCGGAGAATGCCAGACCCTGCCCGGCATGAGCCCGGCCATGGCGACGCATGCGGCGAGGCCTGGCTGGCCCGACTTCATCGCCGCCCTTCCCTCGCCGCCGCCGCCCAATCCGCCGCGTCGGCCGCCTCGCGTCTGAGAGCCGGTTCAAAGCCGGCCGCGCGCCGCGGCGCCTTGCACGGCTGACGCCGCGTCGAAATGCTTATGCGCCGCTTGCGCGCTCAGCCATCGCCACGCCGGCCGGACTTTGAACCGACCCCAGGCCTTCCGCCTTCTTTATCTCGCAGACCCGCCGCGTTCGCCGCGGCGACGCGCCAGGCCGGCATCGGTCTGACTTTGCTTGGGACTACCACATATGAATGTAATCATCGGCTACCTCGTCGTGATCGGCATGATCTTCGGCGCCTTTCTGATCCACGGCGGCGCCATCGGCGCCATTCTCTCCGCGATGCCCACCGAGATGATGGCGATTCTGGGCGGCGCGCTGGGCGCCTTTATCGTCGCCAACCAGACCAAGAATCTGAAAGCGGTGGCGCGCGCGCTGCCCGCCGCGCTCAAGGGCTCGCGCCACAACAAGGCCCGCGCGCTGGACTTGCTGTGCCTGTTGTACGAACTGCAGGCCAAGGCGCGCAAGGAAGGGCTGATGGCGCTGGAAGCCGATGTCGACGCCCCCGGACAAAGCCCGGTCTTCAGCAAGTATCCGGCCATCGCTCAAGACCACCATGCGCTTAACTTCATCCGCGACTATCTGCGCATCATGGTCAGCGGCAATCTGAACGCCTTCGAAATCGAGAGCCTGATGGACGTGGAACTGGAAACCCACCACCAGGAAGGCATGGCGCCTATCGCCGCCATCCAGCGCCTGGGCGACGCCTTGCCGGCCTTCGGCATCGTCGCCGCCGTGCTGGGCGTGGTCAACACCATGGCCTCGGTCGGCGCGCCGCCGGCGGTGCTGGGCGGCATGATAGGCTCGGCGCTGGTGGGCACCTTCCTCGGCATCCTGCTGTCCTACGGCATGGTGTCGCCGCTGGGCGCGCTGCTGGAACAGAAGCTGGACGAGGACAGCAAGGAATTGCAATGCATCAAGACCGTGCTCTTGGCCGGCATGCAGGGCTATCCGCCGCCCAGCGCCATCGAGTTCGGCCGCAAGGTGCTGTTTTCCAGCGAACGCCCGGAGTTCGAGGAAATGGAACAGCGCATCAAGAGCCTGCGCTGAACGGAATCAGGGCGGACGCGTCCACCCCCAGCCCAAACCGGCCGCCAAGCCGCAGTTCCGCGCCCAGGCTCGCCGCCTCCCGCGCGGACAGGCTCAGGCTCAGCCGCCCCGCCTGCGCCGCCACTTCCACCCGGGCGCCGTCCGCCAGCCAGGTCAGCGACTCGATGCGCGCCAGCGGGTGCTGCGGCCCCAGCCGCAGCGCGTGGCCCGGCACCACCGCGTGCTCCAGCACGTTTTCATAGCCGATGAAGCGCGCCAGCCACGCATTCGCCGGCCTGGCCAACAGCTGCGGCGGCGTCTCGCATTGCACGATGCGCCCCTGGCGCAGCACCGCGGCGCGGCTCGCCATCGCAAACGCTTCCTCTCTGTCGTGCGTGACCAGAATGGCCGGTATGCCGGACTCCGCCAGCAACTGCGCGAACTCCCCTTGCAACTGACCGCGCAAATGCGCGTCCAGGCTGGAGAACGGCTCGTCCAGCAGCAAGAGCCGCGGACGGGTCACCATCGCGCGCGCCAGCGCCACCCGCTGTTGCTCGCCGCCGGACAAGGTCCAGACCTTGCGCCCTTGATAACCGCCCAGACCCAAGCGCTCCAGCATCGCCGCCGCGGCGGCGGCGGCCTGGGCGCGGGACGATCCCCGTTCGATCAGACCGAACATCACATTGCCAAGCACGTCCAGATGCGGAAACAAGGCGAAATCCTGGAACATCAGCGCGAAGCCGCGCCGCTCCGGCGGCAGCCGGCTGATGTCCTCGCCGTTGAAACGAACCGCGCCGCCGTCCAGCGGCAGCAGGCCGGCGATGATTTTGAGCAAGCTGCTCTTGCCGCAGCCGGACGGTCCCAGCAGAGCCAGGGTCTCCCCGGCGGCCACCTCCAGCGACACGCCGTCCGCCGCCACCCGCGCGCCGAAGCGCTTTTCAATTCCTATGAGCTCAAGCACGTCCGTCTCCTTTTCCCGGTTCCCCCGGTCTGGCCGCGCCGCTTTCAATCACGGCGAAAGCCAGCGTCGCCAACACCATCAGCAGGCCGGACAACAGCATCGCCGCATCCGCGTTGGCCTGGCCCGGCCGGCCCAGCTTCTGATAAATCAAGGTGGTCAGGGTCAACCACTCCGGCCGTGACAGGAATAAGGTCACCGCGAACTCCCCCACCGCGGTGGCGGCGGCGAAGGCCAGCCCGCGCCGCAGCGCCGGCTGCAACAAGGGCCAGATCACCCGTCGGAACAGCCGCCAGGGCGAGGACCCCAGGGAGCGCGCCGCCTGCGCCAGATGTTCCGGCATGCCGTCCAGCGCCGCGCCGGCGGCTTTGGCGACGAAGGGATAGGCCAGCAAGACGTAGGCCGCCAACAGCATGGCCAAATCCGCGCTCCAGCTCGGATAGAGCAGCAGCAGGCCAAACGCCACGCAGACCGGCGACACCACGAAAGGCAGAAAGGCCAGGGCCCGCAACCACAGCCAGCGCCCGGCGGCCAGCGCGTGGCACAGGCCCAGCAAGCCGGACAGCAATACGGTCAGCAAGGTGAAACGCGCCGAGTTGAACAAGGCCAGCCGCAATTCCTCGTCCCACAGTCCGGCCAGGCCGTCGAGCGCGGACAGCGCTTTCCACAGCACCGCCAGCAAGGGCAAGCCGGCGAAGATCAACAGGATGGCGAGGGCCGCCGTCAGCCAGGCGCGGTCCGTCCAGGTCCGCGCGGGCGCGGGGAGCAGCGGCTCGCAGCGCGCCGGCACGCCCAAACGCGCCTCCAGCCAGGCGTAGACCGCGGCAACGCCGCCGGCCACCAGCAGGCTCAGCAAGGCCAGCGCGCCGGCGTCGGCCAGATTCAGCTCATACGCCACCAGCGTGTAAATCTCGACTTCCACCGTGGCGTAACGCTGGCCGCCCAGCAACAGCGCCAGGCCGAAGCCGGAGAAACAGTAGAGGAAAACCAGGCATAGATTGGGCAACAGCCAGGGCAGCGCCGCCGGCCATTCCACGCGCCAGAACGCGCGCCAGCGCCCGGCGCCCAGGCTGCGGGCCGCGGCCAGCCGGCTGGCCGGCACCTGGGCGAAGCCATCGGCGGCCGCGCGGATCACCAGCGGCAGATTGAAGAACAGATTGCCGTACAGCAGCAGCCAGGGCGAATCCTGCAAGTTCAGCCCGCTCAAACCCTGAGGGCCGAACAGCGCCAACACCCCGACGCCGGCGACCAGGGTGGGCATCACGAAGGGCAGCATCAGCAGACGCAGCGCCAGGCCGCGCCCGGCGAAGCGGAAGCGAGCCAGCGCCCACGCCGCCGGCACGCCGAGCAGCAAGGCCAGCGCGCAGGTCGCCGCACCCTGCAGCAGCGACCACATCATGCGCCAGCGCAGATAGGAATCGCTCAGCAAACCGAAGGACAGCGGCTCGCCGCCCTCCTTCAACAGCCGCGCCAACGGCGAAATAGACATCGCCAGCAAAAACAGCAAGGGAGGCGCCGCCAGCAACAGGCGGCTCCGACGGCTCAACATCAAAACGGCGTTCCCTTCAACGGCCAGCGGGCGGTCAACACATCCTCCACCCCGTCTTCATCCTCGCTTTGCCCCGCCTTGACGAAGCCCAGATCCGCGGCCAAACATTGCGAAGGCAGATTGTCCGGCGCGATGGACAGCACCAGCCGCGGCGCGCCGGCCAGGGCCGCCCAGGCCCCCATCGCCAGCACCGCTTCTCGGGCATAGCCCTGGCGGCGATAAGCCGGGTAAATCGTGTAACCCAATTCCACGTCGCCGTAGTCGCCCAGATAAGGATGGCCGGGCAAGGAGTGGAAGTTGACGTGGCCGACCATCGTCAGATCGTCGCGGCGCAGCAAGGCGCGCACCGACCAGGGCGCGTAGTCGGGCTGGCGCTCGATGTCGTCCAGCCGCATGCTCATCAAGTCCTGCTCGTCCAACCATTCCGCCGCCAGCGGCGCGCCCAGCAGCTCGGCCGCCGTTTCCGGCTGACCGGCCAGGCACAGCCACAGCGTCTGCGGGTCCAGATGGCGCAGCAACAGCCGCGGCGTTTCGATGTCCGGGATCATTGACCGCCCTTCAACACCACTCGGGTCCAGCGCGCCACCCATTGGCGGGAGCGCTCGGCGATCGCCTTGCTGTCCGGGGTGTCGTGCGCGGCCGGCTGCTCCGCGAAACGATAGACCGGGTCCAAACTCACCTTGTCCATCACCGGATACATCCACATGGTGGTGGTCACGTCCTTCTGCACCGCTTCGGAGCGCAGGAAGGCGATGAATTTCTCGCCCAGCGCCGCCTCCTTGCCGCCCTTGACCAGGGCCGCGCCCTCCACCTGGCGGAACACGCCGCCTTTCAAGGGCAGATTGCCGGTGGGCGCGTCGTTCAGTTTCTGTTTGCTGTAGAACACCTCGGCGGCCGGACTGGTCGCGTAGCTGACCACCAGCGGGCGGCTGCCGCCGTTCTTGGAGAAATCGGTGTAGTAGGATTCGCTCCAACCCTTGCTGACCTTCAGCCCGTTGTCGCGCAAACGGCCCCAGAAGGCGAAGGCCTTATCCTCGCCCATGGCGGCGATGGTGGACAACATGAAAGCCAGGCCCGGGCTGGACGTGGCCGGATTTTGCACCACCAGCAGGTTCTTGTAGGCCGGCTTGCTCAAATCCTCCAGCGTCTTGGGCAGCGCCAGCTGGCGCTGGGCGAACCAGGCCTTGTCGTAATTGAGGGTGACGTAGCCGTAGTCTATGCTCACCGCGCCGGGCAAGGCGGCCTTGCCGCCCTGGGCCAGCGCCGCCGGCACCGGAGCCAGCACGCCGGCCTGCTGCGCCTTGCCGATCAGGCTGTTGTCGATGCCGAACACCACGTCGGCGATGGGATTGGCCTTGGTCAGAATCAGCTTGTTCAGCATCTCGCCGGCATCCCCGGCCTTGATGATGGAGACCTTGGCGCCGTTCTGCTTTTCGAACTCGGCCAGCAAGGGCTTGGACACGGTGAAAGAACTGTGCGACAGCACGCGCAGCTCGGCCGCCGACGCGGCCAGGCTGGACGCCGCCAGCGCAACGGCTATCAAAGAGGAAAAGCGCTTCATGGATATCTCCGTACACGATAGTCCGGAGCAAGCGGAATGCGGGCCCTGGCCCGCGCATCACGCTCCCTCCGCTGGCATGACCCAGATCAGGTTGCAGGGTATTTTCTCAGCCCGCGCCGCGGGCACCCCTGGTGACAGCGCGCCAGTATACCGCAGCGGCCGCCGGCTGGCAGCCAACAATCCTTAACAGAGTGGGCCCGCGCCTTAACACGCCGATGACAAGCGCCTTCTAAGCTGAATGCATGCTTGCGCCCGCTCCGGGCGCGTTTGGAGACCATGCTTGAACCCCATGCCCACCCTTGGCCGGCCGCCGACTAGAACGGCCGAGGCCATCCGCTTCACCGCAAAAACCGCGCTGGTGCTCCTGCTGGCCGCGCTCAGCCTGCCCGCGCTGGCCCAGGCCGGCATCGGCGTCGCCGGCGCGCGCCATTTGCTGTCCCGCACCGGCTTCGGCGCCAACCCGGCGCAAATCGCCGTGTACGCGCCGCTGAGCCGCGAAGCCGCGGTGGATCGGCTGCTGGCCAATAGCCAGGCCAACGCCGCCACGCCGCCGCCGTCCTGGGTCGACGAAGCCTTCGAGCGGCCGGGGCAGCCCAATTTAGACGAAGAGGCGAAAAAGGCGCTGCAAAAGCTGCGCGCCGAGCACGCGGTGGAATTGCGCGGCTGGTGGCTGAACGAGATGCGCTACACCTCGTCGCCGCTCAGCGAAAAAATGACCCTGTTCTGGCACAACCACTTCGTCTCCGCGCTGGACAAGGTGCGCTCGCCCCAACTGATGTATCGGCAAAACGTCTTGCTGCGCCAGTACGCGCTGGGCAACTTCGGCGCCATGCTGCACGCCGTCGCCCGCGATCCGGCGATGATGCGCTATCTGGACACCGCCAATAACCGCAAGGGCCAGCCGAACGAGAACTTCGCGCGCGAGGTGATGGAGCTGTTCACCCTGGGCGAAGGCCATTACAGCGAACAGGATATCCGTGAAGCCGCGCGTGCCTTCACCGGCTGGGGGCTGGATCGCGACGAGCGCTTCGTCAACCGTCCGCGCTTGCACGACGACGGCGACAAGCTCGTCTTCGGCCAGCGGGGCGACTTCAACGGCGACGATGTCTTGGACCTGCTGCTGCAACAGCCGGCCACCGCCGAGTTCATCGCCGCCAAGCTGTGGAAGGCCTTCGTCTCGCCCAAGCCGGATCCGGCCGCCGTCAAGCGGCTGGCCGCCGGCTTCCGCAACAGCCGCTACGAAATCAAGCCCTTGCTGCGCGCGCTGCTGTTAAGCCCGCAGTTCTGGAGCAGCCAGGGCCAGTTGGTGAAATCGCCGCTGGAGCTGACCATAGGCACCCTGGTCACCTTCGACCTGAACCCGCCGGACTGGCGCGCGCTGGCCGGGCTCAACCGTCAGTTGGGCCAGGACGTGTTCGCGCCGCCCAACGTCAAAGGCTGGCCGGGCGGCGAGGCCTGGATCAACAGCGCCACCTTGCTCAGCCGCAAACAGTTCCTGGACCGCATCGCCCGCGACGCCGCGCCCGCGCGCAACGCCTTTGCGCTGCCGGACGGCGGCATGGACGAAATGAAGGGACGCGAGGCGCGCATCAACCGGCTGGCGGCCGCCGGCCTGCGTTCGATCAGGCTGCAGCCGGATGAATGGAGCGCCATCTACCAAATCCGCAGCGCTCAGGACGCCGCCAAGCTCTTGCTGGCCTTGCCGCCGGCCAATCCCCTGCCCGAATCCGGCAGCGGCGCGCAAGCCATCGCCCCGCTGCTGCTGGACCCGGTTTATCAAGTTCACTGACGGAAACCCAGCCATGTTCCAGCGACGACAATTTCTCAAAGCCATGGCCGGCGGCCTGATGGTGTCCGTGCTGCCCAATCTGAGCTGGGCGCTGGCGCCGGCCGGCTATCAACGCCTGTTGGTGCTGATCGAACTCAAGGGCGGCAACGACGGCCTCAACACCGTGGTGCCCTACGCCAGCGCCGACTATTACCGGCTGCGCCCCGGCATCGCGATTCCCCGAGACCAAGTGCTGCCGCTGGACGAACGCCTGGGCCTGCATCCGGCCATGACCGGCCTGCTCCCGCTATGGCAGCAGCAGGAGCTGGCGGTCTTGCAAGGGGTGGGTTATCCCGATCCCAATCTGTCCCACTTCCGTTCCATCGAGATTTGGGAAACCGCATCCAATAGCCAGCAATACCTGAGCGAGGGCTGGTTGACCCGATTGTTCCGCGAGCAGCCTACGCCGCGCGGATTCGCCGCCGACGGCGTGGTGTTGTCCAGCCAGGCGCTGGGCCCGCTGGACGGCGGCGCCCGCGCGGTGGTGCTGAGCAATCCGCAAGACTTCGCGCGCCAGGCCAAACTAGCCGCGGACCAAGGCCATGCCGGCAGCGGCGCGCTGGGCCACATTCTCAAGGTGGAGGGCGACATCCGCCAGGCCGCCGCCGAACTGAGCCAAGCCGCCAAACCCGTGGCCGCGGCGGATTCGCCGATGGCCGCGCCCCGGCCGGCCGGAGCCTTCGCCCAGGCCGTCGCGACCCTGACCGACACCCTGTCCCGCGGCGTATCCATCGCCGTGGCCCGCATCACGCTCACCGGCTTCGACACCCACGGCAACCAGCCGCCCACCCAGGCGCGGCTGCTGGGAGAGCTGGCCGACGGCATCGCGCTATTGCGCACGCAATTGCAACAGCAGGGACGCTGGGACGACACCCTGGTGCTCAGCTACGCCGAATTCGGCCGCCGCCCGCGCGAAAACGGCAACCGCGGCACCGACCACGGCACCGCCAACGTCCATTTCGCCGCCGGCGGGCGCGTGCGCGGCGGCCTGTATGGGCAAAGCCCGCAATTGGCCGGCGTCGACGACGGCAACCTGCCTTGCGCCATCGACTTCCGCCAGATCTACGCCACCGCCATCCAGAGCTGGTGGGGCAAGGACGCCCACAATGTGCTGGGCGGCCGCTTCGCCCCCCTGCCCATTCTGAAGGTATGAAAAAAGCCGGCCCCTAGGGGCCGGCCGTCTACAGAGAGCCACTCAGCGATTTACTTCCAGCTGGACGCCAACACCGGCTGCAAAGCCGCCTGGTAGTTGTCCGGCAGGTTGACCTGGCCAGCGGCCGGCGGATTGAAGGCCGCCATCGCATTGACCAGCGCCTGCACCTGACTGGCCGCCAGGGCCTTACCGTCGCCGGACTGGAGGGTCTCGATCTGGTTCGCGGCATTGCCGAACCAGTTGTTAATCGACACCTTGTCCTCAGTGCCGATCACGCTGACCTCCAGGCTGGCGCCCTGACGCTTGAACCACAACTGGTCGGCATTGACGCCTTGGCCGAACTTCAACACATCCTGGCCGCCGGTGTCGGTGATGCCGTCCTGGCCATCGCCGCGCTCGAACTGATAGGTGTCGTTGCCGTTACCGCCCTCAAGCACGTCGTTGCCGCGGCCGCCGACCAACAGATCGTTGCCCTCGCCGCCGTACAAGGCGTCATGGCCGCCGTTGCCAACCAGCCAATCGTCAAGCGCGCCGCCGCGCAGGGTATCGCCCAGCTCGGTGCCCAACAAGGGCACGCCCTGCTTCATCAACTGATCGGCGGTCCACTTCGTGCCGGAAACAAAGGTGATCTGTTCGATCCAGTTCAAACGATCGGCAAACCAATCCTTCACCGTCACGCTGTCCTGGCCGTTGACGTGGCGGAACACCATGTCGTTGCCGCTGCGCAGCACCTGGATATCGCTTTCCTTGATGTCCGCTCCAAAGCGCAGTTCATCGCGGAACGTGTCCACATCCGACACTTCCCGCGCCCGATCAATGATCAGATCCTGGCCATCGCCCAGATTGAACAGATACACGTCGCGAGCAAAGCCGCCCGTCATGGTGTCATTACCGGTACCGCCCTCAAAGGTGCCGTTCCAGCCATACCACCCTGTGCTCAACTGGTCATTGCCGGCGCCACCTCGCAAGGTGTCCGCTTCTTCACGCCAGCTGCCGCCTTCGCCGCCGATCAGCGTGTCGTCGCCGTCGCCGCCTTCCAGCAGGTCAGCACCGTTACCGCCATTGAGCAGGTCCTTGCCGACGCCGCCGCGCAGCGTGTCGTTGCCTTCTTCGCCGAACAGGCCGTCATCGCCCGCCCCGCCTTCCAGCAGGTCGTTGCCGTTGCCGCCGTACAGCGAATCGTTGCCGCCGTTGCCCAGCATCCAGTCATCGACATTGCCGCCGCGCAGCGTGTCGCCCAGCTCGGTGCCAATCAGCGGCACACCTTGCTTCATCAGATCGAACGCGGTCCATTTCACGCCGCTGGCAAAGGTGATCAGCTCGATCCAGTTCAAACGATCGCCAAACCAATCCTTCACCGTCACGCTGTCCTGGCCGTTGATGTGGCGGAACACCATGTCGTTGCCGCTGCGCAGCACCTGGATATCGCTTTCCTTGATGTCCGCTCCAAAGCGCAGTT
>NZ_JAMZGH010000016.1:0-61590 GCF_024158805.1 Chromobacterium sp. S0633
GCCTTGGCCAGCCGCCACCTGGCCGCGCCGGTGCAGGCCAGCCCCTACGCCGGCGGCTGGCGCGAGATCCCGCCGGCCAGCCGCACCAGCATCGGCCCCAATGGCCGCAACGCCGCGCTGGGCCAGGGCGCGCTGGCCGGCCGCCGCGCCTGGGACGAACACGCTGGCATCCGCCTGACCGTGGGCCCGCTGGACCCGGCCGGCTACCTCGCCTTCCTGCCCGGCGGCGAACGCCACCGCGCGCTGGCCGCGCTGGCGGAGTTCTACTTTGGCCCGGACCTGGACATCCAGCTCAGCCTGCTGTGGCAAGCGCCGGCCGCCGCGCTCAAGCTGCAAGCCCGCGCCGCGCCGCGGCTGAGCTGGGACAGCTGGCTGGGCGGCCCCGGCGGAGCGCGACAGCTGGACACCCGGCTGCAACGGCCGCCCCCGGCCGGCGAGGACCCGACATGAGCGCCGAATTGTCCGAACTGGTGGCCCGCCTCAATCCCAGCTGCCGCAAGGCGCTGGAGCTGGCCGCCCAGCGCTGCCTGCAACAAAGCCACTACTACGTGGAAATCGAACACGTGCTGCTGGAGCTGCTGGAACTGCCCAACGGCGACCTGCCGCTGCTGCTGCCCAAGCTGGGCCTGAGCCCGGACCAGCTGAGCGCGGAGCTGCGCCGCAGCCTGGACCAGTTCAAGCGCGGCGAAACCCGCGCCCCGGCCTTCTCCAGCCACACCGTGGCCTGGCTCAAGGAAGCGCTGCTGCTGGCCACGCTGCGCCAGCAGGCCAGCATCCGCTCCGGCCTGCTGCTGCTCACCCTGCTGGAGCGCGACGAACTGCGCAATCTGCTGCTGATCGGCGCGCCCTGCCTGCTGCGCGCGCCGCGCCAGCCGCTGAGCGAACAACTGGACGCCTGGGCCGCCGCCTCGCGCGAAGCCCCGTCCGCCGCCGCGGCGGAACCGGCCGGCGCGCTGGCGCGCTTCACCCACGACCTGGTGGCCGACGCCCGCGCCGGCCGCATCGACCCCATCGTGGGCCGCGACGGCGAAATCCGCCAATGCCTGGACATCCTGCTGCGCCGCCGCCAGAACAACCCCATCCTGGTGGGCGCGCCCGGCGTGGGCAAAACCGCGGTGGCGGAAGGCCTGGCGCTGCGCATCGCCCACGAGGAAGTGCCGCCGGCGCTGGCCGGCGTCGGCCTGCTGGCGCTGGACCTGGGCCTGCTGCAAGCCGGCGCCGGGCTCAAGGGCGAGTTCGAACAAAGGCTGCAAAGCGTGATGGACGACATCCGCGCCGCCGCCCGGCCCATCATCCTGTTCATCGACGAAGCCCACACCCTAGTGGGCGCCGGCGCGGCCGAGGGCCACAGCGACGCCGCCAACCTGCTCAAGCCGGCGCTGGCGCGCGGCGAACTGCGCACCGTGGCCGCCACCACCTGGCAGGAATACAAGAAATACTTCGAACGCGACCCGGCGCTGGCGCGGCGCTTCCAGCCGGTGCAAGTGGAAGAACCGGACGAAGACAGCGCCGTGGCCATGCTGCGCGGCGTCGCCGCCCGGCTGGAACAGCACCACGGCGTGCGCATCCTGGACGCCGCCATTCACGACGCGGTCAAGCTGTCCCACCGCTACATCTCCGGCCGTCAGCTGCCGGACAAGGCCATCAGCGTGCTGGACACCGCCTGCGCCCGCGTGGCGCTGGCCCAGCACGACCAGCCGCCGCAGCTGGAAAACCTGCGCCACCGCCAGGCCATGCTGGACGAGGAACTGGAGCGGCTGCTGAACGAACAGGCCACCGGCCTGGACCACGCCGCCCGCATCGCCGCGCTGCGCCAAGACAGCGCGCGCCAGCTGCAAGCCATGCGCGAACTGACCGTGCGCTGGCAGGACGAATTGCGCGCGGTGCGCGAAATCCTGCGCACCCGCCAGCAACTGCTGGACTTCCTGGCCAGCGAACCCGAGCTGCCCGCCGGCGAACCGCCGCTGCTGCTGGAAGAAGCCGAAGACGGCACCGCGACCGCCGACGAGGACGAAGCCGCGGACCCGGCGCTGCGGCTGGCGGAACAACTGGCGCGGCTGGAAGCCGGCCTGGACGCACTGCGCCAGGACGACCCGCTGGTGCCGGAGCATGTGGACTCCAAGGCGGTGGCCGCCGTCATCGCCGGCTGGACCGGCATACCCGTGGGCAAGATGCTGGCCGACGAAGCCTACGCCATCCGCACCCTGGCCCAGCGCATGGGCCAGCGCGTGATCGGCCAGCCGGCCGCGCTGGGCAAGATCGCCCAACGCATCCAGGCCTACCGCGCCGGCCTCACCGACCCCGGCAAACCGGTGGGCGTGTTCCTGCTGCTCGGCCCCACCGGCGTCGGCAAGACCGAAACCGCCTACGCGCTGGCCGACGCGCTCTATGGCGGCGAACGCAATCTGATCGTGGTCAACCTGGCGGAATACCAGGAAGCCCATAGCGTCAGCCAGCTCAAGGGCGCGCCGCCCGGCTATGTCGGCTACGGCCAGGGCGGCGTGCTGACCGAGGCGGTACGCCGCAAGCCCTACAGCGTGGTGCTGCTGGACGAAATCGAAAAAGCCCACCCGGACGTGCTGGAAGCCTTCTACAACGTGTTCGACAAAGGCCAGATGGAAGACGGCACCGGCCTGACGGTGGACTTCAACAACACCATCATCCTGGCCACCAGCAATGTGGGGGCGGAAGCCATCCTGGCCGCCGCGCCCGCCGCCATCGGCCACCCCGGCTTCATCGACCAACTGCGGCCGCAGCTCAACGCCGCCTTCCGCCCGGCGCTGCTGGCGCGGATGACGGTGGTGCCCTACCGTGCGCTGGACGACGCGGTACTGGCCGACATCGTGCGCAGCAAGCTGGAAGTGCTGCGCCAGCGCTATCAACGCGCTACCGGCAAGATGTTTGATTTTGATCCGGGGCTCATTCAGGCGGTGCTGAACCGCTGTCGCGGCGCGGGGGCGCGGGATATTGATAATGTGTTATTGGCGGAGGTGGTGGGGAAGTTGGCGGAGTGGGTGGTCGGGTGATTTTATTGAAGATGGACACCCCATCGCAATTCAAATCAAGTACAAGTCATATAACTTAACTCAAAAATAAATTAATTTCTCAAGAAATTGAATCTCCTAAACAATAAAAAAGAAAAAACAGTCACCTCATTTTATTATGCAACAATCCAGGCACATGACTTATATCTCGAAATTCTTCCTTATCTTTACCAGCTGAGAATTCACAAAAGACCCCACATACAGGGAATAGCATAAAAACAACCAACAAGAGGCTAGGAAATGAAAAATGAAAAAATGAAAATATTTATCCCAATAATACCGAATCACCCTTTTTCGCGCATAAAATTTGCCGCCAGCATTGCTTTAGACGAATGCGACAACAAACAAATCAAATGCAAACCCACAAAACCAATAGAAGAAAATAAACTGTCAAAATTACAAAACGATGAAAATGAAAGTGTTTACATAATTGGACACGGGAAAGCCGGGAGTCCCTATTTAAGCATTGAGGGCCATGCTTTCACAGCCGATGCCTTAGTAACACAACTAGAGCAAAACGGCCTTAACAAGGAATATCCAGGAAAAATTAAATTATGGACGTGTGAAAGTGGAACGCCTGGCAATAATGGAACCCCTGCATTCGCAGTTCTTGTATTGAAAAGTTTAAGAGAAAAAGGTTTTATAAAGTGCAAAGTTTATGGCTATGCCTGCAAATTAAGAAACAAAAGATTCTCAAAATCAGAACATGAAAACCCTAAAATAAAAGGCACCATTAACGATGGAAACAAATATGGCGTTATTAATGCAGATACTCATGATGAAATGTTAATTAGAGCAAAAGATGCACGACTTGAGTTCTGCTCAGCCGAGCTTATCCAATAAATGGGCTGTGCGCGGCGATACGCCAGCTGCTGGGCGCCACCACAGACCGCCACAGCGTGACGCTTTGGCTGAGTAAATTGGAACTAATTAAACCACACCCGGCAGAGTATCTAGTCATTGAAAGCAAGCACAGGGAGACCACATGATTACCGTAATGACCCTCAGTGGTGGCTCGGGCACCATGTTTTGCAGTTGCAAGAATGGGGACTGCCAAGACCACAGCCTCATTTCCATTACCACTCAAAACCATGAGGTCTATCAGTTTCAATACTCCGCCGGCCATCAAACAATGTATCTCAGAACCGCCAAGGATAAGATCACCCAGTTTTGGACCAACACCAAAGCCGCTCACATCCGGGTCCGGCATGTGATTTACATCCCCAGCAAGAATGAAGTGGCGCACATACTAAGAAGCAAGCCGCCGGAAATCGGCATCCCGCCAACCAGCGCCATCGGCAAGCCGCCGCCAACCCATCAGAGCATGGGTTCGGTAGTGGAGATGAAGCCGCCCACCATGACCATGCGCCGCGGCGATGATGTCTTAATTGACATTGGCGGCAGCCATGGCGATGAAAAGGCCTTCTCGCATAAGCCGCTATTAAAAAAAACGCCGACGGCGCTGGGCTTGGATCAAGACAGAATGATCCAATTCATGAAAGAAAATAATGGAAAAAACCTAGGCAACTGCGCGGAGGTGGTGGCGGCGGTGCTTGAGGCCGGCATCACCGACGCGCGGGATAGGCCGCTGACCACCGGCTGCACGCTGCCCTTATGCGCTTGCATCTGCTGCTGCCATTCGCCTACCTCGGTGAGCAAACTGGCCTTTAACATTCAGAAAAACACCCTGGCGCAACTCAGCGAACAAGGCCTTCTGAGCACGGACTTGCTGGGCTACGCCCCCAATAAAATCTCCCAAGCCGGGAAAAGTCAACGTGACGAATTCGACTTATTCGATATCGACTTTGACTCGCTGTCTTACTACCAGAAAGATGACAATTGCTGTACCTCCCTGATTAAAATCATCTGGGACACTTTATCCATGTGCACCTTCAGCACCTACTCCAGAGCGCATGGCGGGGGCCAAGACAAGCAGCACTAACACCGCAGCATTAATTTGGAAGCTGTTTACCATCTGCTACGCGGTCAAGATCAAAGCGACTTGGCTTGCCAGCCGCACTGGAAACCGCGTATTCGATGCTCCCCAGGTCCCTTCAAGCCTGCCGTCGGGTGGCAGGCCCGAGGTCTTAAGCGGCTGCTTGTTCGAGCACCGCGACGTTAGCGCGGGGCGAGTTTGTGGGGTGGTGGTTAGTTTGTCACTCCAGGATAGAGGGGCGAATGCTGCTCAAAGCCAATAGCGGCGCGGGGTCTGTCGAATTCTTGCTGCGCGGACGCTGTGCGCAAAAATGAGAAATTCTGGTGTGATTGTGGAAGTTTTTGCGTTGTTATTGTCACTGGAATGATCAGCTTTCGACAATAACTGACCATCGTCCTAGTCGTAGAGCGGATCGTTTGCCGCCTCTTTGTTCTCGGGACGATTTTTCATGTATGGGCAGTGCGGGATTTTGCATAGTCGAGCCTGAGCTGTCTCTTCAAATGCATCATCCAAGGCACGCATCAGGGCAAGCTTAACCTCGTCTAGTTCCAACTTGCGGCTATGCTAACTGCAAAGCCGTCAGCATAGCCACATTTATAAGCGCCGCCAATTCTAGGCGGAGAGCACCTTCAACATTTCCTGCAAATCCTTCTCCGTCGCGCCTTTGGCCAGATAGTCGCACAGTACGGCCAGAATGCCCGCCCGCCGCTCAGGCTTGAGGCGTAGCCCTTTTTTCTGTAGCCACTCTTCTAGGACGGCATCGACAAACTTTATCGTCTCCAAGTCGACGCTACGCCCCCCCGGCATGATCGTGCCAGCAACCTTCTCTTCCTGTGCAGCCTCTATTTGCTCAGTTGGTATTAGCTCCGTCGGTAGAGGGACGGCCACCTCTACTGCAGACAAGTACTGAGCGGGAACTTCATAAACGCGGCGAGTGCCGCCTATCCCTTTCTTCTCCTCAAAGTACCAGCCCTCAGCAGCCGCTCGTGCAATCACAGCTTGCTTGGAAGTCGGCAGGCCAGGAAGACGCATCGCGCCAATCTCGCTGGCAGAAAGTAATTTTTTCACGGAACGCTTTGCGCCTCAAAAGTGTTCCGCTAGGACGATTTGCGCACCCGCACGGAACAGTTAAAATTTACCAATAAAAATCAATGGCTTGCTAGCCAGTCAACCCTAAAGGACACAAGCGACGAGTGTTTTTTAGTGTTCCGCAGCGGAACACTCTTGACGGAACACTTAAGAACACTTAATCTTGGTTAAAAGTGACCTTCGGGATTAACGCCCGAACAAAAAACCGGCGGTAACCGGTTATCAAAAGGAGCCAAGTATGAGTTCGACTCAGCCCCCTGGCTGGCACAAAGAGGACATCAAGGCGGCTATCCGCAAAGCCGGTAGCACGATGAACGCCTTGGCGCGCGATCGCAATCTTCCGCTTTCGACCATCCGCAACGCCTTGATTCGTCCTGTGTTGTCCGGAGAAGTCGCCATTGCCGAATTTCTTGGCATACCCGCCCACGAGCTTTGGCCGGAACGCTGGACGCCGGAAGGACGCCGCATCCGCCCTCGTTACGCCCACAAGTATATCGAGGCGAACAAAAACCGTTCATGACAAAACGGTCAGCGTAAATCGCACC
Source organism: Chromobacterium sp. S0633 (assembly GCF_024158805.1). Taxonomy (NCBI): domain Bacteria; kingdom Pseudomonadati; phylum Pseudomonadota; class Betaproteobacteria; order Neisseriales; family Chromobacteriaceae; genus Chromobacterium; species Chromobacterium sp. S0633. The sequence continues at coordinate 6,615 of NZ_JAMZGH010000016.1, forward strand.
CCTTAATTCTAACGAATTGTTCGCTTTGATAGTGCTTCAAGTGAACTGAAGCGGCAAAGGAGTACAGCATGAGCCGTCGCAAGCGTAATGATCGAGTTGATCCGCACGAGGACCAGCTTCCCCTTAACTTCGATGTGTTCGCCATCGAAACCCCCAGCGGCGTCGTCGCCGTCCAGGGCGAAAACATCCTGGACGCCGCGATCCGTCAAGCACTGGTTGTGGTCCTGGATAGCGCATTCGGCCGCGGGCTGTCACGCGACCGTGTCGCGGATCAAATGAGCGAGAAGCTGTGCCGCAACATCAGCAAGGCCCACCTTGACTTGTGGACGGCCCCCAGCCAAGCGGAGCGCCGGATCCCCGTCGACGCGATGATGGCGCTGATGTCGGTATGCGACGACTACAGCCCGCTGGAGTGGATGGCGCATTACGCCGGGCGCAAGCTGTTGACCGCCGACGAAGCATTGTGTGCCGAGTTTGGAGCCATGGCGGTGTTGGATCGCCACATCAAAGCCAAGCAAAAATCCATTGAGGGACAGATGGATGAAAAGCTGCTTGGCCAGTTGATGAACAGAATAAAGCGGCTGAACAAATGAACTTGGCCCTGAAGTCCCACTACAGCGCCGCAGAGCTGTCGGCCTTACAGGTAGAAGGCTTGCCGACCTCAAAAGGCAAGCTGATTGCCAAAGCAGAGCGGGAATGCTGGTCATTCGTTGAGACCAAAGGCAAAGGCGGCACCCGCCGCGAGTACAGCCCGCCCGCCGATGTGCTTGCAGCGATCCGCGCTAAAGCCGCCGAGAAAGTGGCGGCGCTGTCTGCGCCTGTCCTTCCCATCCGACGTGAAGACCAACTGCCGTTGATCGAGACCGAGGGCCAAGCGCTCAAAGCGGACGCCCGGCGAGGCGTGTTGCAGGCGCTGGAAATGCTGATGCAGCGCTCCGGCTACCCGATGAAGAAAGCCGCCGCGGTGCTGATCGACATGGCCCGCGTGGGTGCCGCCAACGAGCAGTTGGTGGGCATGCTGAAGATGGCCCGCGACGAGCGCGGCCGCAAGAGCGAAGACGGTTTGCCGAGCGTGCGCAGCGTGCAGCGCTTCGTCGAGTACGAACGCGCCGGCATGCTGGCCCCAAAAAAACGCGAGCGCGACATGAGCGTGCCGGCCTGGGCACCGTTCTTTCTCGGTTACTACCAGCGCCCGGAAAAACCCACGTTGGAACACGCTTACCGCGAGTTCATCAAGGACTGGGCCCAGGCCCAGCCGGGAACCGAAATGCCGAGCGTGTGGCAAGTGCGCCGCTTTCTGGCAAAGGTAGGCAACGTCAGCCGCGAGATCGGCCGCATGGGCGAGCGCGAGCTGAAAACCCTGCGCCCCTTCATCCGCCGCGGCTTTGAAAACCTGCTGCCGGGCGACATCTACAGCGCCGACGGCCACACATTTGATGCCGAAGTGCAGCACCCCTTGCATGGTCGCCCGTTCCGCCCGGAGATCACGACCATGGTCGATATCGCCACCCGCAAGGCGGTGGGCTGGTCTGTCGGCCTGGCAGAAAGCGCGCTGGCCGTGCTGGACGCATTGCGCGATGCGGCGATGAAGGCTGGGATCCCGGCGGTGTTCTACGTCGACAACGGGTCCGGCTACAAGAACCAGATGATGCTGGACGTCTCCACCGGCTTCATGGCCCGCCTTGGCATCGAGATGGTGAACAGCCTGCCGTACAACTCCCAGGCGCGCGGCGTGATCGAAAAATTGCACCAGACCATCTGGATCAACGCCGCCAAGAGCCTGCCGGGCTACATCGGCTGGGACATGGACCGCGAGGCCAAGCTGGCCACCTTCAAGCTGTCGCGCAAAGCCATTGCCCAAAACCAGCAGACCGCCGCCATGCCGCTGATGGCCTGGGCACGCTTCGTCGCATTCTGCGATGAAAAGGTGGCCGAGTACAACGACCGCCCGCACCGCAGCCTGCCGAAGATCACCGACCCGGCGACGGGCCGCCGTCGCCACATGTCGCCGAACGAGAAGTGGGCGCTGCATGTCGCCCAGGGGTTCGAAGCCCACCGCGTCACCGACGACGAGGCCCGCCCGCTGTTCCGTCCGCAAATGCTGCGCACGGTGCGCCGCTGCGAGATCGAGCTGCTAGGCAACCGTTACTTCGCCCGCGCCTTGGAAGAGTTTCACGGCGAGCAGCTGCGAGTCGGCTACGACATCCACAACCCGCACATCGTCTGGGTTTACGACGACGAAGGCCGCTTCCTCTGCACCGCCGAGCTGGACGCCAACAAGCGCGACTACATGCCGAAGTCGCTTATCGACCGCGCCCGCGAGAAGCGCGCCACCGGCCGCGAGAAGCGTCTGGAAGCCAAGCTGGTAGAGGTGCGCGAAGAGCTGCACGGCACCCCGGCGCTGGAGCACAGCGACACCGTCACCATCCCCGGCTTCATGAGCATCAACCGCGAGCAACTGGCGCAACGGGCGCGGGAGCTGCAGGCGGTGGACGTGGTGGCCGAACCGGTTGTCAGCAAGCCGACGGCGCAGGAAACCGCTACGCCGGCCGTAGAGACCGCCGCCTGGGGCGTGCCAAGCACACCGGAAGCGCGCTGGGCTGAGTGGAAACGACTGAACGCGATGACAGAGGAGGACATCGACAGCGAGAAGGCAAGGAAATGGCGGCACACCTATCAGGCGACCGCCGAATTCAGAACGTATCAGCGCAAGAGCGCGTGATCTTATGCCGCGCTGCTGCAACAGCGCGGGACCAACTTGGAGATTAAATCATGACTCAACACCAACCGATGGTCAATCGCGTGGCGCACATCGCCAACCTGGACCTGGTCGCCGTCGCTGCCGAGAAACTGCTGTCGCGCGTTGATGGACTGCCCGGCATCGGCGTGATGTACGGCGAAGCCGGCCGCGGTAAAACCATCGCCTGCAGCGCTCTGGCGAACCAGACGCGCGGCTACTACGTGCAGATGCGCAGCGCCTGGAACCGCAAGGCTTTGCTGGAGAAAATCCTGTTCGAGATGGGCATCAAGCCCGCGGGCACGATCCCGAATCTACTCGACCAGGTGTGCGAACAGATCGCCGCCAGCCGCCGCCCGCTGATCATCGATGAATTCGACTTTTGCCTGCGCTCCGACGGCCTGATCGAACTGGTACGGGACATCTACGAGGGCAGCCAGGGCACGCTGTTGCTGGTCGGGGAGGAAACCATCCCGCAGAAACTCAAGCGCTGGGAGCGTTTCCACAGCCGAGTGATGGCATGGATCCCGGCCCTGCCGGTGTCGCTGGTCGACGCCGAGTTGTTGGCCCCGATCTATTGCCCGAGCGTGAGCATTGCCGAGGATCTGCTGGCGCGCCTGGTTGAGGTGGCGCATGGCTCGGTGCGCCGGGTGTGCGTGAACCTGACCCGCGTCCATGAAGAAGCCATGATGCTGGCCGAGTCCGAAATGACGCTGGCTAAGTGGGGCGAGCGCGACCTGTATACCGGCGACGCGCCGAAACGCCGCGGGGGCCTGTGATGACGCGCCCCGCACCGATGATCAGCGCCGGCGGCCGCGGCAGCTTTCAGCGGATCTGGGAGGCGATCCGCGCGCGGCGCGACGACTTCACGCTGCTGCTGATTTACAGCGACACCGAGGCCAGCCGCGGCGGGATCCTTCACTACATCAACGCCCTGGTCAAAGGCGGCTACGTCGAACGCATCAATCAGCGCATCCGCAACAACGATCAGCAGCACTTCCGCCTGATCCGAGACTGCGGCATCGAGTACCCGCGTTTAAACGCCAAGGGGGAACCGATCCAGCGGGATCTGGCCACCGAGGCGATCTGGAGAACCATGCGCATTGTCGGCGGCGAGTTCTCGACGCGCGAACTCGCGGCGCTGGCCAGTACGCCGGAACGCCGCGTCGCCCACACCACCGCCAGCGTGTACATAGGCCAGTTGGTCCAGGCCGGCTATGTGCTGCAGACCCGGAAACGGAGCAAGTCCGGCCCGCCGCGCTATCGCTTCCTGTCGCAGCGCTACACCGGGCCGCGTCCGCCCGTCGTCGGACGCAACGCCTACGTGTACGACCCGAATTTGGACCAAGTGGTGTGGGCTGAGGAGATCAACCATGACGACCTCTGAAACCCGTACTTACTGGCTGGACTTGCTGCGCGCCGAGGCCGAGCGCACAAGCATGCGCTCTGTCGCCGCGCGGCTGGGGTACAGCCCGACCACGATCAGCCTGGTGCTGTCCGGCAAGTACCCCGGCCGGCCCGACAAGATCGCCAAGGCCGTGATCGAACTGCTGGAACAAGCCGTGGCTTGCCCCTACCTCGGGCAGACCATCGCCGCCGACCTCTGCCGCAGCCATGCCACCGGCCCGGCACCGACTCACAACCCGCTCAAGATGGCCCACTGGCGCGCATGCCAGCAGTGCCAAAACCGCCGCAAAGGAGACTGACATGCATGCCGTTCAAACACAGATCTATTCCCCGGCTCAGCGTCAATGCGTCAACGAAGTGATGCTCGCCGCTGCGCTGCGCCTGGCTGGAGCCATTGAAGAACTGACCGCCCGCGGTTTTACCGTGCTGCGCGTCGACTTCACCCCGGCTCGGCCGACCATCACAGTGCTGAAAGACGGCCGCTGCCAAGCGCTGATTGAGTCCGGCGAAGCGGCTTACTACTCGTTCGGGCGGGAAGCGCATTTCGGCCCCTACCGCGCCGCGCAGTTCAAGTGTGAAGGCTGCCGGGTGGTCTGGTCTGAACTTGAGTCATGACACAGATCGAGTTGGACGCGGCCACCAAGCAGCGCCTGGCCGACGAGGTCGAGCGTCTGGTGGCGATGGGGAAGACGAGGAAGGAGGCGCGACAGATTGTTTGGCTGGACTACCAAGACGAGCTGGCGGCCTTCACTACCCCAGCCCCTCCGGAGCCAGTCCAGCCGGAGCCGGCCCCACCGGACACCCCGGTGCCGGAGCCACCGGAGCCGCCACCGCAGCCCGCTGTAACGACGCCAGAGCGTAAGTTCTGGCAAGCAGCAGATGAACCGGCCCTTACCCCGGATTGGTTGAGCCGGAACCGGGTTGAGCTGGCAAAAGTGAAGCGATTACTGAGGAGCAAGACATGAACACGATTCCGCAGGGCTACAAACAAGATGCCAAGGGGCGCCTGATCCCTATCGAGACCATCAAGCCCATTGACCTGGAACGCGACCAGTTGGTGGCCGAGATCATCGAGAAGGCGCAAGTGGTGAGCCAGACGCTGGCCACGTTCAAGGAAACCGTCTTCGCCGACATCGGGGCGTTTATCGAGCTGTCGGCCGAGCGCTACGACGCCAAGCTTGGCGGAGCAAAAGGCAATGTCAGCCTGGTGTCGTTCGATGGTCGCTATATGGTGAAGCGCGCCAACCAGGACACGCTGACATTCGACGAAGGGCTGCAGGCCGCCAAAGCCCTGATAGACGAATGCGTACATACGTGGACCGAGGGGGCGCGCAGCGAACTCCGCGCACTGATCAACGACGCTTTCAACGTCGACAAGGAAGGCAACATCAGCACCGGCCGCATTCTCAGCCTGCGCCGCTTGGACATCCAGGACGAGAAGTGGCAGCGCGCGATGACGGCGCTCAGCGACTCGGTACGGGTGCAGTGCTCGAAGTCGTATATCCGCGTGTATGAGCGCGTCGGCGACACCGACCAGTACCGCCAAATCCCACTTGATATTGCGGGGGTGTGATATGGCCGATCTGATCGTGAAATGCGCCCGTTGCCGTTACCCACATCGTGAGACCGAGCGCATCAGCCGCCCAACGGAACTGGGGGACGTATTGGCCTGCCCTCGTTGCGGTGCCCATTCGTACTACGACATGACACCGCAGGTCGCCTGGTGCTGGGCCTCGGGCCTGATTGAGTGGGGTGACCAGGGACAGGAGCCGGAAGGCGGCATCGTCATCGCCCGCGGCCCGAAGTGCTCGCTCAAGTCCATCCTGAACGTGGTGGCGCGGCATGGCTTCCAGCACGGAGTTCTGTTGGTGCCGGGCGTGCCGGAGGCATCAGACCAGCGTGCGGCGGCCGACGCCCTGGATCAGTGGCTGTCCTGGTGCGCAAGCACCTCTCACGAAGACGTCGTGTTTGTGACGCTTCCTGAGAAAGTCTTTGGAGGTGCCGCGGCATGAAAACCTTCGACCCTGACGTTATTGAATTCACCAACCAGCTCCGCGATTGGCACGAATCCCGCGTCCAGAACCTGCAGTTGATCGTGGAGAACCCAACTGCCGACTTGATGCTCGGCACAAGCGAAATCAAGGCCGATAGCGACCTCGCCAAAGGCATTCGTATTGGCATCCAGTTGGCCCTGGCTCAATTGGGCAAGTTGCCCTTCAGCGTGACCCCTTGCACTGTCGACGTAGTAGATGAGGAGACCGAGTGATGGACAAGCAAACCGCAATTGAAAAGATCAGGAAGTGCTTAGCGCTGGCCAAGAGCGCGAACGAGCACGAAGCCGCCGCCGCGCTGCGCCAAGCGCAGGCGCTGATGCGCAAGTACGGCGTGGAGGATGGAGACATCCTGATGGCGGAGGTGAGTGAAGCCAAGGCAAAGGCGGGAGCCAAAGCCAAGCCGGTGAAGTGGGAAAGCCAACTCTCCAGCGCTGTGGCTTCTGCCTTTGGTTGCCGCAAGATTTTTGTCCAGGAGTGGAAGGCGGGTTACTGGACTTTCATCGGCTGCGGGCCGGCCGCTGAAATCGCCACCTATGCCTTTACGGTGCTGATGCGCCAGTTGCGCAAGGCTCGCAGCGTCTACCAGCAAACCCATTGCAAACGCCTGGTTCCTGCAAGCCGTACTCGCCGCGCTGATCTGTTCTGTGAAGCCTGGGTTGCAGCTGTACGTCGTCAGATTGAAGCCTTTGCCGGCACGCCTGCCAATGAAGAGGCGCTGGAGATCTACATGGCTAAGGAATACGCAGACCTTGGCTCATTGGTGCCGAGAGATCGCCAAGCCGGCAAGAACCTGCGCGGTGGCGATGTGGATGCACGCCGCGCCGGCTGGAATGCCGGACGCGAGGCGCAGCTGAACCATGGTGTCGACAACAAACCCTTGGCCTTGGGCCAGTAAGGCGGTGCCACATGAAATTAAGCAAAGAGCAGAAGCAGGAGCTGATCGACACGCTGAGTCAGCCCTGGGGGCGGGTTAGCCTCCAGTGCGATGGCTATCAAATCTCGTTGGTTGTTAGGCGAAGCAAGGGAATGACCTACCGGGTTGTTACCTACGTAAATGGCAGCTGGGATGGTAAGTGGATGTCCGGCCGGGAAGAACATCCGGAGCAAAAGTTCCTTCGCAAGTCCGTCACTTCTGCCGCCAGCAAGAAGTTTAGGGACGATATGGAGAAAGCGGTAGGCAAGCGGCACTTCAAGAAAATGTGTGCTGCGGATCCGTATTGGACCGCAGCCATAACCGTCTATGACGTCAGCTGGGCCAGCGGCAAGGCCGTCATCAACCATCTCTGCAAGGTCTGCGACTCCATCGAGATCGTTGCAGAACAAGCTGCATAACCGCAATGAGAGACGCCATGGACAAGTTTTGTGATCGCATCGACGAAATCGAGCAGAAGGTCGCGATGGGCGAGATCGACGCCTTCCAGTGCTTCACACAGATGCGCCAGATGGTTGATGCCGCCCGCAGCCAATCGGCGTTGCTCCCCCTCTACCGCGAAGTCGTCGGGCGCATCGCCATTGCTCCAGACGCCCGGACAGCATTGGAGAACATGCGCTGTTGGTGGGACAGAGAAAACATGCTCCGCATTGCGATGGATCTACCAGAACGAGAAGGCCGAGCCTTCATCGGGCGCTAATAGAACCCGGTGTCGAGCCGGCGCTTGCCGGCTCCGCAACGCGTTTTAACGGAGTGACAAATGAACTGCAACCCCGCCCTGGCGAAGATCCACATCGCAAAGAAAGAGCTGGCGATGGACGACGACACCTACCGCGCGATGCTGCAGAGCATTGCCGGCGTGTCGTCGAGCAAAGACCTGACAGTTGCTGGCGTCAACAAGGTGTTGGCCCATCTCAAGCGCTGCGGCTGGAAGCCGAAGACCGCGGCCAAGACCGGAAAGCGGCCCACCGTGGGACGGGATCGCAAGGTGCTGGTGGGCAAGGTCGAAGCGCTGCTGGCGGAAGCCAAGCGCCCCTGGGCCTACGCCGACGCGATGGCCAAGCGGATGTTCACGGTGGACAAGGTGGATTGGCTGGATGCTGAGCAGTTGCAGAAGCTGGTGGCGGCGCTGACTTACGACGCGAAACGACATGGGAGGGACGTGAGATGAAACTGGACGACGTGAAGCACTTGTTGCCGGAAATGGCCCAGCTGATCGCCACCCTGATCGGCCTGCCCAAAGCCGCTCGCTTGGTGGAAGTCTGGGGCGGCACTACATTCCCGGTCAGCAAGAACAAGCGGCGTGAAGGCCAGATCCGCTATGAAGCGCTGGCGGAAGTGGTGGGCGTCGATGCCGCAGATAAGATTACCGCCCACTTTGGTGGTGAAGTGCTTGCGATCCCGCGCTGCGCCGTCGCGATGCGAGAAGTGCGCGACCGGTTGATCCGGGCCGAGTTCGACGAACTGACCCGCGAGCACCCCGCCGTGCATGCCGTCAACCAGCTTGCGCGCAAATACCAGATGACCGAGCGCAATGTATGGATGTTGCTGAAAAAGGTGGACCAGATTAGCGAGACACCGCAGGGCAAGCTGTTTTAACATCCAACATGGATAAAACAGCAGGAGTTAGCAATGCGCAGTGCTTTATCGAGGTTGGCATTGGTGTGCTTGATTGCCGTATCGACAAATGCAGTGGCAGATTCCGAAGTTCAGATGCAACAATCAGCCATGCGGGGCGATTATCAAGCACAGCGCAATTTGGCATACAGTTACGCAACAGGCAGGGCGACAACTGGCTCGCCAAAAAAACCGATAGATGCGTGTGCCTGGTATCGAGTTATTGCCGCTTCCAATAATCCAAAAGTTCAGTCTGGCGATTATTCGAACGAGTGGACTTACTGTAGCAAATTGCGTCCAGATCAAAGCGAGTCCGCATGGATCTTGGCGAAGAAGTTGATGAAGCAGATTGCCAAGAAGTAAAAACTCACTGAAGCCCCTCACAGCGCCCCCAACGGGGCGCTTTCTTATTCTGGCGGTGTTCCAACCAAAATGGATACCGCTGTCATGGCAAGCCGAAAAATCGAGGATCTGCACCCGGACTTGCAGCCTCTGTGTCGCGAGTTTGTACGCCGCTGCGAAGCGGCTGGGGTCACCGCCCTCATTACCACCACTTATCGTTCTGGCGCTGAGCAGGACGAGTTGTATGCCCAGGGCCGGACCAAGCCTGGCCCGCGCGTGACCAATGCCCGCGCCGGCCAATCGGCCCACAACGCGATGATCCAGGGAAAACCGGCCGCGCGTGCGTTCGACGTGGTGCCAACCATTGGCGGTAAGCCGATGTGGGACGCCAAGCACCCGGCCTGGCAGACGATGGGCCGGATCGGCATGGAGCTGGGGCTGAACTGGTACGGCCGTCCCAATGCGCCGTTCCGCGAATTCCCCCACTTCGAACTGGCGAAGGGGTATCAGTAATGAGCCTCGGCGACCTGTTTAAGAACCCCGCAACAAACCGGTTGAGCCACAGCAAATTGTGGGCGAATGTGGCATGCGCGTCGGCGACCGGCATGTTTATTCATCTGGGCGTGATGGGTGCGTTGACGCCAGAGATCTGGCTGATCTACCTCGGTGTCGTGGGCGGCTACTCTGCGGCCCGCAGCTGGATCGCCACCCGTCGCGACAACGCCAAAGGGGGCAAGGATGCTTAAGCTCGCGCTGCGCCTGGTGAGCTGGGGGCGTCGTTTGCTATCCCCGGCCAAGGTCCAAGCCCCCGCCGTTCAGCCGCCGCCCATCCCCAGCGCCGCGCCGGTCTGCCTCAGCTGGCCGATGCCTGGCCGAAAGTCCGGCGTGGCGGCGATCCGCCGCGCGGCCAGGAAGGCGCGCAAACAGCGGAGAACTCGCCATGTTTGATATCCGCCCCTTCATCAAGCCCTTGGCCATCACCGCCCTTATTGCCCTGGTCTGGGGGACTGGCTTCTATTCCGGCCAGAAAGTCGCGTCAACCGCTGCCGCCAGCAAGCTGCAGGCTGTCCAGCTCTCTCACGAGCAAGAGCGGTCCCGCGCGGCTGATGCCAAAGCCGGCGAGCTTGCGACCGCGTTGGCCGGCCAGCAGAAGCTCGCAGAACAAGCCAACAAGCTGGGCTGGGAGCTGCTGCAAACCCGTTCCCAGTTGGCTACAACCCAGACCCAACTGAAGCAAAGGATTGCCGATGCGACCCAATCTGATGGTGATCGTTTTACTGGCCTCGGCCCTGGCGGGCTGCGGCTCTACAGTTCCGCCCTCGGCTACCCCGAGCGTAATCCGGGTCTGCCCGCAGCCAACGCCGGAGATGCTGCAAATCCCGGTCAAACCGGGGCCGCCGGTGCCGGGCTACAGCCGGCGGACTTGATCGCCCACGCCGCCGACTATGGCGCGTGGTGCCAACAGCTTGAAGCTCAACTGGGCACCCTGTCCCACCTTCATGGAGGTGCCACGACTAAATGACGGACATCTTCGACCAGGCGCAAGAACTGGAGCTGCGCCAGCGTGAGCAGGCGCTGGCCCGGCAGGCAGCACAGCAAAAAATCGGCACGAGCCTCAGTCACTGTGAAGACTGCGGCGACGCGATACCGGAGAAGCGCCAGACCTTGGTCAAGGGCTGCACCCGCTGTTTTGAGTGCCAAACCATTCACGAGAGGATTAATGCCAGATGAGCGACAACAACGAAGTCACCCGCGCCCTGGGGCGCATCGAGGGCAAGCTGGACATGATTGTTACCAGCCAACAGCAGCAGAACGAACGGCTGGACAGCATGGACGAGCGGCTGCGCCACGTCGAGCAACAAGCCGCCAAGGCCGGGGCGATCAGCGGCGGCATCGTGGCCGTCGGCACCGCCATTGCCGTCGAGGTGGTTAAACGGGCGTTGACGTAATGGCGCATGCACCGGAGACCCGCGACAAAGTCAGGCGCCTGTATGTGTTTGACCGCATCGGGCTGGAGGTGGCGGCGCTGCAGTGCGATGTGTCGATGTCTACCGCCAGCCGCTGGAAGCGCGAAGCGGCCGAGGCCGGCGACGACTGGGACAAACTGCGCGCCGCGGCGATCCTTGCCGGCGATGGCATCGAGAACGTCGCGCGGGCGGCGCTGACCGGCTTTTTAACGCAGTACCAGACGACGATGGACGCGATCAACACCAACGGGGATCTGCCTGCGGAAAAGAAGGTCGCGATGCTGGCCAGCCTGGCCGACTCGTTCAACAAGACCGTGGCGGCCAGCCGCAAAGTGTTGCCGGAGACCAGTCAGCTGGCGACGGCCATGGACGTGGTGCAGAAGATGGCCGCGTACATCCGCGAACGATATCCGCAGCACGCCCAGGCGTTCGTCGAGGTGCTGGAGCCGTTTGGGGAAGAGTTGGCGAAGCTGTATGGCTAGCTGGCTATGCCTTTGAGCATAGTCCAGACGGCTTGTGGGTTATCACAGGCCATTTCAACCAATTTATTGGTGAAGGTTTTGAGCGCTTCGCCGGGTAACTCTTTCAGGGTCTTGGTGAAGGAGTTTTTATCTTCGGTAGAAAGGGCAGAAGCTAGGATTTTGGTCTCCAGCATATCTCGGATGGTGTCTGCATGGAGCTTGACCGTGACCGTGCCAAGAATAGCTGAGAGACCTCCGTCTTGTGCAATAAAGTCCAAGCCAGCTGCCGATATTTTCACCCTTAATGGAACGGAACTGAGGCCGAGGGGCAGCCTTTCCGCCACAGCGGAATTGGCACCATCGACCAAGCCGTGCTCAATGAGATATGCAAGATTTGCCAACAGGACTGGTCGGTCAACTCCATCGAAAATGTCCGAATGAATGGTTACCCAATCAGGATAGAAGGTGCTTAGCGACTGCAGAAGATGCCTTTGCAAATCCCTATCAAGTTTCATAGTGCTTTCTTTCGGAGCAGTTAAATGGCTAAGGCTACCAAAAAAGGCTTCTTAAATGACATAGCATTGCTAGCCGCCGAGTACCGCCGCCAGATCGACGCCGAGTGCGACGGCTTCAACCCAGACCCAGCGGCGCGTGAACAGCGCCGCTTGCAAGCCTTTGCCAGCTTTCGCTTCTTTGCGCAGACCTATTTCCCGCACTACGTCAAACACAGCCCGGCAACCGTCCATGACTACCTGTTCGACCGTTTCCAGGACGTTGTCGATAACGGCATCGGCGATCACGATGCGGTGGCCGCGCCACGCGGTCACGCCAAGTCCACCATCGTCACCCAGATCGGCACGCTGTGGTGCATCGTGACCAAGCGCAAGCACTACCCGCTGATCGTGATGGATGCCATCGAGCAGGCATGGCCGATGCTAGAAGCAATCAAGGCCGAGCTGGAGTTCAATCCGCGTCTGCAGCTGGACTTTCCTGAAGCAACAGGGCGCGGCCGCGTATGGCAGGTCGGCACCATCGTCACCGCCAACGACGTGAAGGTGGAAGTGTTCGGCTCCGGCAAGCGAATACGGGGTCGCCGCCACGGTCCCTACCGTCCCGACCTGGTGATCGGCGACGATCTGGAAAACGATGAAAACGTGCGCAGCCCGGAGCAGCGCGACAAGCTGATGAGCTGGATCACCAAGAGCCTGTTGTCGCTTGGCCCGGCTGACGACAGCCTGGACGTATTCATCATCGGCACCATCCTGCATTACGACTCGGTGCTAGCCCGGCTGATCAAGAACCCGTTGTGGAAGAGCGCCAAGTTCCGCGCTGTGGAGCATTGGCCTGAACGCATGGATCTGTGGGACCGCTGGACCGAGATCTTGCTTGGTCAGGGCGAGGACGAAGCCAAGGCGTTCTACCTGGCGCACCAGCCGGACATGGACGCAGGGGTGAAGATTTGCTGGTCCGGCGGCACCACCTTCTACAAGCTGATGACCAAGCGCGCACGCGATGGCAAAGCCGCGTTCGACTCGGAACAGCAGAACGACCCGCTGTCTGGCGACGATGCCCCGTTTGCTGAGTGCATCACCTTCTGGGTGAACCGGCTGCGTGAGTGGGTATTCTACGGCGCGTGCGACCCGTCGCTCGGCAAGGCCGGGGCGAGCCGTGACCCATCGGCCATTCTGGTCGGCGGCTACAACCGCCATACCGGCATCCTGGACGTGGTCGAGGCCAGCATCCGCAAGCGTCTGCCCGACCGCATCATCGAGGACGTGATCGCCTTTCAGGCCGAGTACCGCTGCGTGCTGTGGCTGGTCGAGTCGGTGCAGTTCCAAGAGTTCATGCGCACCGAGTTGGTCAAGCGTTCCGCGGCACGCGGCATCCCGGTGCCGGCCCGTGCCGTCAATCCGCATGGCGACAAGCTGCTGCGCATCGAGACGCTGCAGCCGCATATGGCCAACGGCCTGATCCGGCTCTATCCCGACCAACACACCCTGATTGAGCAGTTGCGTCATTTCCCCAAAGCCGACCACGACGACGGGCCAGACGCGCTGCATATGCTGTGGGCCGGCGCGTTGTCAGGTGGCGGTCAGATCGAATTCACCCCGGTGCCGCGTGGCGGTGCCGATGACGACTTAGGCAGCGCCGCCGGCTTTTCTGGCGGGGCATGGTAGGAGTGACAAACATGGCGCAAATTGTGGACCAATTCGGTCAACCGATTCAAAAAGAAGTCTTGCACGAGCCGCAGACCGCCCGCGTGGGCTGGGTTACGCGCGAGTTCGCCGAGCATCCGTCGCGCGGCCTGACGCCGCAGCGCCTGGCCCGGATCCTGGAGGATGCCGAGCAAGGCAACCTGGCCGCGCAAGCCGACCTGTTCACCGACATGGAGGAGAAGGACGGCCACATCCTCGCCGAGATGTCAAAGCGCAAGCGCGCGCTGTTGACCCTGGACTGGAGCATCGCTCCGCCGCGTAACGCCAGCGCCGCGGAGAAGAAACAAGCCGATCAGTTGCAGGAGTGGCTGGCGGACATGGCCGAATTCGACGACGTGGTGCTGGACTGCCTGGATGGCATCGGTCACGCCTTTGCCGCGCTGGAGATCGAGTGGCAACGCTTGGGCGGCGACTGGCTGCCGCGGAGCCTGACGCACCGGCCGCAGCGCTGGTTCCAGACCATGCCGCATGACGGCAACGTGCTGCGGTTGCGCGATGGCTCGGCCGAGGGGGCTGAGCCTTGGCAGTTCGGCTGGGTGATCCATCGCCATAAAGCCAAGTCCGGCTATCTGAACCGCGCCGGCCTGCACCGCGTGTTGGCCTGGCCCTATCTGTTCAAGAACTTCAGTGTGCGCGACCTGGCCGAGTTCCTTGAGATCTACGGCTTGCCGCTGCGCCTGGGCAAGTACCCGGCGGGAGCCAGCAAAGAAGAAAAAGCCACGCTGCTGCAGGCGGTGGCCAGCATCGGTCACAACGCTGCTGGCATCATCCCGGACAGCATGCTGATCGAGTTCCAGAACGCCGCCAATGGTAGCCATGAGCCATTCCAAGCAATGATGGATTGGTGCGAGCGGACCCAGTCCAAAGCCATCCTAGGCGGCACGCTGACCAGCCAGGCCGACGGCAAGACCTCGACCAATGCCCTGGGCACGATCCACAACGAAGTGCGCCATGACTTGACTGTCAGTGACGCGCGTCAGTTGGAAGGCTCGCTGACCCGAGATCTACTCTACCCGCTTGCGGTCCTGAACTTCGGTCAGGTGGATCCGCGCCGCATGCCGCGCCTGGTGTTCGATACCCGGCAGCCGGAAGACTTGAAGCTGTACGCGGACGCGCTGCCGTCGCTTGTCGGCCTGGGATTGAAGGTGCCCACAGCCTGGGTCTACGAGAAGCTGGCGATCCCCACGCCTCAGCCAGACGAGGAGGTGCTGATCGCGCCGCGGCCTGAAATGGCGCTGCCGCCGGAGCTGCGACCGAAGGAGGCCAAGGCGGCGTTGTCTTATCGCGCGGTCCTGACAAATGCCCAGGGCGAAGTGGTGTATCCCGACCAGGCGGCGCTGGACGCCATCGAGTTGCCGGATCTGAGCGGCGAGGCCAACACCCTGCTTGAGCCGGTGATCCAGGCGCTGCGCAGCGGCGCGACGCCGGATGACGCCGTCGAGGCGCTGACGGCGGCTTTCCCGCTGTTGGACGACGGCACGATCAAGGAGATGCTGGCGCGCACGATGTTCGTCGCGGATGTGTGGGGGCGCTTGAATGCCGACAGCTGACGCGGTCGATCTGAGCTACGCCATCGGTTTGCCGCCGGAGGAGGCTATCGCCTACTTCAAAGAGAAGGGCTACGCGATTGGCTTCAAATGGCAGGACGTCTGGGCCGAGGCGCATGCGCGCGCGTTTACCGTGTCCGGCGTTACCCGGCTGGACGTACTGACCGATGTGCGCGAAGCGCTGACGGCCGCGCTGGAGAATGGCGAAACCCTGGCCGACTTCCAGAACCGGCTGCAGCCGCTGTTGGAGGCAAAGGGCTGGTGGGGCAAGGGGCGCATCGTTGATGAAGGGACTGGTGAGATTCTGGGCAAGCGGCTCAACCCGCGCCGGCTCGAAACCATCTTCCGCACCAACCTGCAGTCGTCCTATATGGCCGGCCGCTTCCAGGAACAGCTGGCCAGCGCCGAGTTGCGACCGTACTGGGAGTACGTGGCCGTCATGGACAACCGCACCCGGCCGGCGCACCGCAGCTTGCACGGCCGCGTGTTCCGCTACGACGACCCGTTCTGGAGCCGCTTCTATCCGCCGAACGGCTGGAACTGCCGCTGCAGAGTACGCACTCGCAGCGCGCGGGACATGGAGCGCCTGGAGCTGTTGGCGGCCAGCAGCGAGGGGCGACTGGAAGAAGTGGATCAGACAATAGACCGCGAGGGCAATACGCGGAAGGTGATCGCCTTCAACGACCCGGCGACCGGCAAGCGCTTCGTCGCAGATCCCGGCTTCGGCTTCAACCCCGGCGTTGCCGCCTATGAGCCGGATCTGAGCCGATACCCGCCAGAGCTGGCGAAGCAATACCGCAAGTACCAGGAGGCCGCATGATAGACATCAAGGTGGACAACAGCGGCGTCCTCGCCGCATTGCAGCGGCTGGAGAAGGCGATCACGCACCGCGTGCCGCTGATGCAAGCCATCGCCGGCATCATGGCCGACGCGGTGGAAGAGAACTTCGCCCGCGAAGGGCGGCCAGCCTGGCAGGGATTGAAGCCAGCGTCCTGGATGTCGAGGGCTGGCGCGCTGACAAAACGCGGCCAGGTATCGGCGGCGCGCTTCGAGAAGAAGGTGCGCGGCGGCAAAATCCTGCAAGCGTCCGGCCGGCTGGCCAGCAGCATGACCCAGAGCAGCAGCAACGATAACGCGGTGGTGGGCACCAATGTGAAGTACGCCGCCATCCAGCAGTTCGGCGGACAGACAAAGCCCCACGAGATCCGCCCGCGCAACAAGCGCGCGCTGGCCTGGGCCGGGGGCCGGCATCCGGTACGCAAGGTCAACCACCCCGGCAGCAAGATCCCGGCGCGCCCCTTCCTGGTGCTCGGCGACGAGGACATGCGCGAGATCGAGGCGACGGTGGAGGACTATCTGAGAGCCGCGACGGGCGGTTGACCACAAAACGAAACGCGCCGTTCTGGCGCGTTTTTAGCGGGCTGGGTGGTGCGGTGATGCACCGGAACCCCGCATCGTTGAAATTAAACGGGGTTTAAACGCCTTCCAGCGGATCAGGACGGAAAGTTTCGAGTGCCTTTTCCAGTATGGGCTTCAAAACGTAGAAATCGACACCGATGCTTTCCTTGCCGTCAGGTCGGCCAAACATGATGCTTACCCTATTGCCGGACAGTAGAGCATTGCCCTCTATGCTTGGCAAGTCGACCTGTTGCTTCTTCAGGACAGGCATATTCCAGAGCGACAGAATGTCTTCCTCGGATATGCTTAAGTCGTAGGTGCATTTGTCACCATCGTCATAGATGCTTACGCGTGCGGTTTTCATGGGTTGAGTGTCCGTATTGTGGCATCGCTCGTCCGATGCTGGTTTTCCAGCTTGTCCAGCAAGTCGTGTCCAGTCCAGGTCAATACGACCAGCGGGTTATCACGTTGCATTTCCAGACTTTGCTTCTCGAAACGAATAAAGCCGGCGCTTTCCAGCAAGGACAAGTGGAAGTCTTGTTCCACCTTGCCAGCGCCAACTTTGTCGGCAACCCCTCGCCGCACCGACGCGCTAGTCGGTTTGCCATCCGGCTCTTTTGCCACCTCTTCCAGGATGGCAAGTACCGTATTCATGTTTCTTCTCATCTCGGCTTTACCTTGCATGACATTGGAAAACCGCCATTGTGACATGCCGCCGGGCATGGTCAATGCACAGCATCAATTTCCACTGAAGCCCCTCAGCTAAGCCCTCTCGCAGTGTCCCATCAAAATGGGGGCATGCCACACCTGACACATTTCATCGCCGCTCTGACGGTCGACCTCTCCAAACAAGCCGGAACGGAAGGCAAGGCGCCTCGCGCCGTCAAGCTGATCCCGGCCGGTAGTTTCCGCGCCCGAGACGGCCGGCCGGCCGAGGTGCCCGCCTGGAAGATGGATAGCGTCCAGGCCGCCATTTTGATTGCCGCAGCCACCGACCGGAGGACGCGCTATGTAATCGACTACGAGCATCAAACCCTACGCAGCATCGAGAACGGCAAGCCCGCGCCTGCCGCTGGCTGGTTCCGCACGCTGGAATGGCGGGACGATGGACTCTACGCGATAGACGTCGAATGGACGACGGCCGCCGCCGCGATGCTCGAGTCCGATGAGTATGGCTACCTCTCTCCCGTTTTTACCTACGACAAGGAAGGCCGCATCACGGGCCTGCTGCATGTCGCTCTGACCAATAACCCCGCGCTCGATGAGTTGCCGGAGCTGTCGGTCGCCGCCTTGTCGCTCTTAGCGACAGTTTCCCCCCCAACCATCCAGGAGGAGTCCATGGATATCGCCGAACTGCTGGAGCAATTGCGCTGGATGTTAAATCTGCCGGTGGGTGCCACGGTAGAAGACACCAAAGCACAGCTTCAGAAACTGATTGACCACTTGTCCGCCGGCCAAGGCACCGCCGCCGCCAGCGTTGACTTGCTCGGACTGCTCACCGGCCAGCAGCAACGCATCGCCGCGCTGTCGGCAACCCAGGTCGACCCCGCCCGCTTCGTGTCGGTGGAGACCATGCGCGCCCTGCAGGAGCAAGTCGCCGCGTTGACTGCCCAGCAGCAGGGCCGCGTCGTCGAAGACCTGGTGACGGTGGCGCTGTCCGACGGCCGGTTGTTGCCGGTACAGGAAGAATGGGCGCGCGGCCTGGGCAAATCCAACCTCGACGCGCTGCAGTCCTATCTGGCCAGCGCTCCGAAGATCGCCGCGCTGTCGACCACCCAAACCCAAGGCAAGCCGCCCGCGGCTGACTCGGAAACCGGCTTGGACGCCGACACGCTGGCAGTTTGCAGCATGTTTGGCAACGACCCGGCCGCCGTGGCCGCCGCGATGAAGGAGTAAGCACGTCATGACCGCTACGACTCAAGACCGCAACACCCCGATGAAGGATGGCTCGCTGATCGTTGTCCCGGTGGCCGCCGGCCAAAAAATTCCGGCCGGGGCGCTGGTTGCCGCCAGTGCGACCGGATTCGCTACCAATGGCGCGACGGCGACGACCTTGGCCTACCTCGGCCGCGCCGAAGGGCTGGCCGACAACACCGCTGGAGCCGACGGCGCGATCAGCATGACGATCCGCCGCGGCAAGGCGTTCAAGTGGGCCAACGAATCCGGCGACCCCGTCACCCAAGCCAGCGTCGGCCGCGCCTGCTACATCGTCGACAACCAGACCGTGGCAAAAACCAACGGCACTAACACCCGTTCGCTGGCAGGCACCGTACTCGGTGTCGACGTCGACGGCGTGTGGGTCATCTAAACCCCAGCGACTGGAAGGAGCAAACCCCATGATCATCAACGCCGCTACGCTGAAGGCGATCTTCGTCAACCTGAAGACCACCTTCAACAACGCCTTCGACAGCGCGCCCAGCCAGTGGCAGAAAATCGCCATGCTGGTGCCGTCGACCGCCCGTTCCAACGATTACAAGTGGCTGTCCGCTTTCCCGCGCATGCAGAAGTGGATCGGCGAGAAAGCGGTCAAAGCGCTGTCCGCCTTCGGCTACAGCATCACCAACGACGACTGGGAAACCACCGTCGAGGTGGACCGCAACGATATCGACGACGACAACCTCGGCATCTACGCGCCGCAAGCGCAGATGGCGGGCTTCTCGGCCAAGCAGTTGCCCGACGAGATCGTGTTCGACCTGGTCAACAAGGCATTCAACAGCCTCTGCTACGACGGCCAGTACTTCTTCGACGTCGATCACCCGGTGGCCGATGCCTCGGTATCGAACAAGGGCACCAAGAAACTGTCCGCCGCGTCGCAAGCGGCCGCCCAGGCCAGCTACGGCGTAGCGCGCACGGCGATGAAGAAGTTCAAGGACGATGAAGGCCGCCCGCTGAACATCACCCCGAACGTGTTGCTGGTGCCGCCGGCCCTGGAAGACATCGCCCGCGCGCTGCTGAGCAACGACCGCTTGGAAGATGGCAAGACCAACCCCTACAAAGGCACCGCCGAACTGGTGGTGGTGCCCTGGTTGACCTCTGACGACGCCTGGTTCCTGCTCGACACCACCAAGCCGGTCAAGCCCTTCATCTACCAGGAGCGTAAAAAGCCGGTATTCGTCCAGCAGACCGATCCGCAGGCCGATGACGTGTTTAACCGCCGTAAGTACAAGTTCGGCGCGGAGGCTCGCGCGGCCGGTGGTTACGGTTTCTGGCAGCTGGCTTACGGCTCCGACGGCAGCGTGGCGTAAGGGGGCGTCATGGCTAAAACCAACACCAAGGCCGCGCCGAGCGGAGCGGCCGAAGAGAAGCTGCAGCCACCCGCCGACCAGGCGGTGGAGCCGCCGGCCGCGCTGCCGCCGAGCATCCAGGAATCTGGCGCTGCGACCGAAGGCGATCTGCAGCAACCCGCCGCCCATGTGGTGGAGCCGCCGGCCGCGCTGCCGCCTGAAGTGACGGGGATGTTTGCCCCAGACACCGTCGAGGTGGTGGCGAAGTGCGAGCAGTTCCGCCGCGCCGGCCGCTGGTTTACTCGCGAAGTTACCCGGATCCCGCTGAGCGAGTTGACCGCCGCCGAGTTCGAAATGCTGTGCCAGGAGCCGATGCTGTCCTTGCAGCTGCTCCGCGTCGGCGGGGGCGAATGATGTACGCCACCCGCGACGACATGGTGACGCGCTTCGGCGAGGGGGAAGTCATTGCGCTGACCGACCGCGCCTTTGCCGGCGCAGTCGACGAGACGGTGCTGGCGGGCGCGCTGGAAGCGGCCGGCGTCGAGATCGACGGCTACATCAGCAGCCGCTACCGGCTGCCGCTGGCCCAGCCGCCGAAGATCCTCACCGGCTACGCCTGCGACATCGCCCGCTATCGCCTTTGCGGCAGCGGCACGCGGGTGACAGACGACATCCGCGACCGCTACCGCGATGCGGTGAAGTTCCTGGAGCTGGTGGCCGGCGGCAAGGTCACGCTGGGCGGCATGCCGGACGGCGCGCCCATGCCAACCGACAACACCGTGCAGTTCGCCAGCGGCACGCGGGTGTTCGCTCGCGACGGAGGGCTGTTCTGATGATCATCGCCAGAACCGAAGAGGCCATCATCGCGCGTTTGCGCCTGGGCCTCGGCCGCATGGTCCGCGAAGTCGGCAGCTATGGCGGCGAACTGGACGACGGGCTGGAGGAAGCCATCCGGCGTTTCCCGGCGGCGTGGGTGACCTTCGGCGGCGTTCCCAGAACCGAGCCGTACTCCGCGTCGAAGTGGAAATACAAAGCCGACGCCAGCTTCGTCGTGATGGTGGGCGACCGCAGCGTGCGCAGTGAAGCGGCCAGCCGTACCGGCGGCGCGGCGGCGGCGGAAGTCGGCACATATCGGCTGGTCACCGCGGTGCGCCGCCTGCTGTCGGCCCAGGATCTGGATCTGCCGATTCATCCGCTGCAGCCCGGCCGGATTCGCACCCTGTTTAACTCCAGGCTGGAGAACGACGCGTTTTCGGTGTTCGCCTGCGAGTTCTCGACCTTCTGGATTGAAGAGGCCCTGCCGCAGCTGCGCTGGCCGACGCCGCCGGCTGCCGGCGCGCCGGGGGCGGCTGACGATCCGGACGCGGTGTTCACCGGCTATCAGGGCAAGACCGGCGAGCCAGATCCCGACTGGCTGCGTACCGGCCTGAATTACCACCTGATGCCGGACGACGGCCAGCCCGACGCCTCGGACATCCTCACCAGGAGCGATCCATGAAAGTGAAAGCCGCGCCCGGCATCCAGGTGCCGAGGGAAGACAAACCGCGTGAGTTCATCACCGACGCCGCCGCGGTGGACGTGCCGAACAGCGCCTATTACCTGCGCATCCAGGCCGATGGCGATCTGATCGAGATCGACGCCGCCGACAGTGCCAAAACCACCGCAAAGAAAGGGGGTGAATGATGGCCAGCCCGAATATCAGCTTCGACAGCATCCCGGCAAGCATCCGCAAGCCCGGCAAGTACTTCGAATTCAACACCAAGCTGGCGGTGCGCACGCTGCCGGGCAATCCGCAGCGCGTGCTGGTGCTGGGCCAGAAACTGGCAGCCGGCACCCAGGCGGCGATGGTGCCCGCCGACGTGTTCAGCGACGAGCAGGCGGCGCAGCTGTTTGGCCGCGGCTCTCAGCTGCACTTGATGGCCCGCGCCGCGATCACGGCTTACCCCTATTTGCAGCTGACCGCCGTCGCCATCGCGGATCCGGCCGGCGTGGCGGCCTCGGGCACGGTGACCTTGACCGGCACCGCCACCGGCAGCGGCGTGCTGAAGCTGTGGGTCGGCGCGACTCGTGTCGATGTCGCGGTCAACAGCGGCGACACTGCCGCCGCCGTGGCGACGGCCCTGGGCGCGGCGCTGGCCGCCCGGCCGGATTTGCCGGCTACCGGCGCGGTGGCGTCGGGCGTGGTCACCGTGACCTGCGTCCACAAGGGCACAATCGGCAATGACCTGAAGCTGGTGGCCAGCGCAACAGCGCCCGGTCTCTCCGCCGCGGTGGTGACCCTGGCAGGCGGCACTTTGGACCCGGACTATACCGCCACCTTGGCGACAATGGCCGGCGGCGGGCACAACATCATTGTGGCCCCGCTGGCTAGCCAAGCGCAGCTGACCGTGATCCGCAGTCATCTGGACTTCGTGTCCGGGCCGATGGAGCAACGCGGTGCCATTGGCGTGTTTGGTTGGCCTGGCTCGCTGGCGAGCGGCACCACCCTGGCCGGACAGATCAACAGCGGCCGCATCACCGGGGCCTGGCATCGAGGCGCCTTGCGCCTGCCCTGCGAAATTGCCGCCGCCTACGCCGCCGTATTGGCCAGCGAGGAGGATCCGGCGCGGCCGCTGAACACCCTGGAGCTGGCGGGCATCGACGTGACCGGCATTGACCAGCGGCCGACCCGGACCGAGCAGGAGAACGCCCTGTACAACGGCATGACGCCGCTGGAGATCGGACCCGGCGACCGGGTGCAGATCGTGCGCGCCATCAGCACCTACACCAAGGACGCCCAGGGCGTGGACGACGTGGCGCTGCTGGACATCACCACCATTCGCACCCTGGACTACGTGCGCAAGGCGTGCCGTGAGCGGATCTCGCTGCGCTTCCCGCGCGAGAAGCTGTCCGAGCGAACCCCGGACAAGGTGCGTTCGGAGCTGTTCGACGTGCTGCTGAAGCTGGAAGAACTGGAGATCGTCGAAGCGGTGGAGGCCAACAAGGACGGCCTGATCGTCGAGCGCGACAGCCAGGACGTGAACCGCCTGGACGCCAAGATCCCGGTGGACGTGGTCAACGGCCTGCATGTGTTCGCCGGCCGCATCGACCTGCTGCTGTAAACACCCAGGGGCGGCATCCGCCGCCCTGTACCAACGGAGGAGGACATCATGGCGCTTCAGGAATACGCAGGGGCCATCGTGCTGGAAGTTGATGGTAAGGAAGTCGAAGTCATCGACATCAGCATCAGCACCAAGACCGGCCGGAAGCTGGTCAAGACCATGAACAAGACAGGCCGGGCCAAAGGTTTCGCCAAGGGCATCGCCGAATACGACCTGTCGGTAACCGTCGCCATCCCGCTGAGCGGCGACCTGGACTGGGAGGCGATTGAAGGCGCGAAGCTGACCATCTACCCGAACAGCACAGGCGGCAAGCGTGAAAGCTATCTCGACTGCTTCACCACCGAGACCGGCGACAAGTACTCCGTCGACAACGAAGCACGCCGCGACCTCAAGCTGCAGGCGCTGCGCCACGTGAAAGAATAAGCACCATGACCGAAAAAGGCGAACTGCAGTACGGCGTCGAGTATCCGGCCGGCTCCGGCCAGATGCACTACGAATTCGAAATTCGCTTGCCCACCGTAAGCGACAACATCGACGCCATCGAGACCAGCGGCGGCGGCTCCAACTTGCGTCTCAACACCATGATGCTGGCGGCCAGCCTGGTGAAGCTGGGCAGCATCCCACGCGAGGCGATCACATTCGAGCTGTTGAGCACCATGGTGGATGACGACTACGACGTGATGACCGAGGCGCGGGATCGTCTCAAAAAAAAGCGGATGCGGCCGAAGAGCAACTCAGCGGATTCCGACTCGCCGTCGTCGTCCTCGGCCGGCACGGCATCCCCGAGTCCCGGATCCGGGAGCTGAACGCCGTCGAGTTTGAAGGCTACCTTGCCGCCGTCAATAGTTTGTACGGCGGCAAGACACGCCAGCGCGGAAGCGTCGAGCAGCGCAGCATTAAATCCAAGCGCAAAAGGAAGCCCGGTTAAACATGGCAAGAGAACCTGAAGTCGGCCTAACCCTCAAATACCGCGACGAAGCCTCGCGCCCGCTGGCGCGTTCGATGCAGGATCTGGAGAAGAACACCCAGCGTGCCGAGAAGGCGGTCATTGGGCTGTCGCGCGAAAGCCAGCGGATGGCCAGCGCCAGGGAGCAACTGGGCGTCAGGTCAGAACGTACAATCCAGCGCGAAATCCAGCAGACCGAGGCCGCATACAAGCGCCTGGCAAGCAGCGGCACCATGACGGCGCGGGAGCAAACCCGCGCCTACAGCGCAATGCGGGACCAGGTCAAAGAACTGCGCCGCGAGATGCGAGGTGTCAGCGAATTGCAGCGCAATCTATCGACAGGGGCCAAAGTGTTGACGGCGGTTGCTGGCGGTGTTGCGGCCGGAGCCTATGTTGTCGGGCAGCCGGTGAAGCGCACCATGGACTATGACCGTCGTCTGGCGATGATGTCCAATACAGCCTACGCAGAACGTGACATCGGAGGGCGGCGTGCTGGTATGCGTGAGTTGGATGGAGCGATTCAACAGGCGGTAAGGATTGGCGGAGGCTCGCGAGAAGGAGCCGCTGAGACCCTTGACAATCTGATTGCTTCTGGCGCTATGAGCCAGCAATCGGCAACTAAGTTATTGCCAGTTCTACAGAAGTACTCGACGGGTACAGGGGCAGACCCCAATGAATTGGGAAATATCGCAATACGCGCTATGCAGACGTTCAAAATCAAAGAGCATGAACTGCCGAAGCTGCTGGATATGTCAATTATGGCCGGCCAAGCCGGCGGATTTGAGCTGAAAGACATGGCCAAGTGGTTGCCTCAGCAGATGGCGGCTGCAAAACAATCTGGCATGAACGGGATGTCTGGTGCAGCGAAATTGCTGGCATTAAATCAGGCTGCCGTGATTACTGCGGGCACTAAAGATGAGGCCGGCAACAACGTGGTCAATCTGCTTGCCAAAATCAACAGCCAAGATACGGCTAAAGACGCTTCAAAAATAAGCTCCACCACATTTCAAGCAAAGAAAAAGGGGGAAAAAGGGATTGACCTTGCTGGAACGCTGGCGGCTGCAAGAGAGAAAGGAATGGATTCTCTAGACGCCTTTGTTGGGTTGGTCGATAAAGTTGTCGCTCATGACAAACGATACCAGAGCATTCAAGGAAAACTAAAGTCGGCAAAGGGGGATGAAAGAAAGGCTCTTTTGGACTCCCAAGCTGATATTTTGCAAGGTTCGGCTATTGGCACCCTCATTCAAGACCGACAAGCATTGATGGCCTTGGTCGGGTATATGGGGAATAGAGAGTACGTCAATGGCATTGTGGCAAAGCTGCCCAATGCTGCAGGTACTGGGGATGCAAACTTCGGTTTAATACAGGGCACCGCATCGTTTCAAGCTGAGCGTGCAAGGAATGAGAAAACGATTGCGGAGCAGAAGGCTTTTGATGGGCTGAGTAGCACGATTGGAGATGTAGCCGGCAAGTTGGCGGACTATGCGCAAGAGTATCCAGGGTTGTCCGCGGTACTGGCAGGGACAACGGTAGCCATAGGTGCTCTTGGCGCGGCGGCCGGTGCAGCGGCGTTACCCATGCTGTTATTGGGTAAGGGCGGCGGCGGTGCAAAGCTACCTGGGGGGGTGTTACCTAAGACAGGCCCAGCAGCGCGCAACCTACCAGTCGCTGGCGCTGGCCTCGGTTTGACCGCAGTATCGCTGGCCAATTTCACCACGGATCAAGAAGACGATGAGCTTAAACATGGTGATGCGCGCTGGAAGCGGCTCCGTGCCCAGTACTCGCAAGCTCAGATAGACGCCGCACGAAAGCGTTATCAGCCTTGGTATCAATTTGGTAAAGGCTATGCGGCTGAGAACGAGCAATGGCTTCAACGCTATGCCCAAGACGAGGCTCGTGCCAAAGCCCCGCCGATTGACCTACGCAATGCCCCAAGCTCTGCTGCTCCGATCCCACAACTCAACATGCTTCAGTCCACCATGAACGCCGCGACCAAACTTGATGTTGCGGCACAGAAAATGCAGCAGGCTGTCAACCAGCCGATGCAGATCCAGTTGACGGGTGAATTCAGGGTTAATGGTAGTGACCTGGTCGCAGTGGTCAACCAAAGCAACAGCACACAAGCGAGGAGGAACTGATGGCCTGGGCCGACACCCTGCTTGACGCCAGTTTCCGCGGCATGACCTTCGATTGCCTGCGCGCCCAGGACAGCGCACAGCGCGACTCGGCAAGCCACGAATACCCCTACCTGGACGGCGCGGACGTGGAAGACCTGGGCCGCAAGGCCCGACGCATTACGATGTCGGCCGCCTTCTTCGGCAAGGACTACGAAAGCCGCCTGCAAGCATTCCTGAAAGTGCTGGACGAGCCGGGCCACGGCGAGCTGATCCACCCGGTGTTCGGCAGCATCAAAGCGGCCCAGCTCCTCAGCTACGAAATCGGCCACGACGCTGACAGCCCGGATTACTGCACGGTGGAGTTGGCCTTCGTCGAAGCCACCCCCGGCAACCCCTTCTTTGTCCAGCAACTGCCGGTGCAAAAGGCCGAGGCGGTCAGCCTGCTGGCGGAAACGGCCCGTTTCAACGGTATCGAGGTGTTCGCCTCGGCAATCTCTGCCTTGAGCGGCGTCACCGGCAGTCTGTCGCGCTTGAATGCGTTGCGCGACGTGATGACGGGCACGCTGGGCGCAATCCGCAGCCAGTTGCAGAGCATCATCGGCACCACGCTGGATCTGATCGACTACCCGCGTGCCTTTGCTGGCGACGTGGTCAGCCTGGTTAACGGCATGGCGGATCTGCGCAGCTTCGATGCCGGCGTGATCATGTCGGACTGGAAAAGCCTCACGGGTCAACTCAACAATGTTGTCCAGTTGCCGGGCGCGGTGGTGTCGGGATCCGCAGGCACGACAGGAAGCGGCGGAGAGTCTGGCGGCAGTGTCGGGGCTGAAGCCAAGCCGATTCCCGCGAAGGCGGAAGATGTCGCGCTGGTGACGGCCGTAGTACAGACGACAGTGGCCACTACGCTGGCCGAGGTGGCGGGCCAGATCCTGGCCGCCGAGGCGGAGCAGCCGACCTTATCCCCTCCCGAAGTCGAGCGGATTGCCAATGATGTGCGTGGCTCCATTCAGCAAGCCATTGAAACGCACCGCCAGCTGTTCCCCGTCGAAGTTTTCCGGCCCGTCACCGAGGCGCTGAAAGACACCGCCCTGGGCACCCAGGACGCCGCCTCGGCGGTGATTGAGGCGCTGCCCCCGCTGATCACCAGGACCGTCGAGGCGCCTGGCAATCTGCACTTGGCCGCTTTCCGGTGGTATGGCGATTACACGCGGGCCCAGGAGCTGGCGCGGCTGAACCCGCACTTGATCAACCCGAACGCGCTGCAAGTGGGAGACGTGCTCAATGCCTACGCCAGATAACACGGTCAGCGTGCTGATCGGTGGCCGGGTCCACCAGCAATGGACCAGCTACGAGATCGACTCGGATCTGATGATCCCGGCCGACGCCTGGCAGGTGTCGCTGGGCTTGCCCAAGGGCGAGTTCCCTCCGCTGGTGGAGGCTGGAGCCAGCGTAGTGGTGCGGATCGGCCGCGACACGGTGTTGACCGGACAGATAGACGAGATCGCCGACCCCATCGACAAGAACAGCCACACGCTCAGCTTGTCCGGCCGCGACGGCGCGGCGGTGCTGGTGGACTGCTCCAGTCCCATCTTCACAGCCAAGCAAGCGACGCTGGCCGAGGTGGTGGCCAACGTGGTCAAGCCGTTGGGCATCAGCAAGATCCGCATCGACGCCGCCCGGTCGATGACGTCGGAGAAAATCAACGTGGAGCCAGGCGACACCGCATGGGAAACCCTGGTCCACGCCGCTGAGGCGAACGGGCTGTGGCCGTGGTTCGAGCCAGACGGCACCCTGGTGATCGGCGGCCCGGACTACAACACCCCGCCGGTGGCCAGTTTGGTGATGCGCCGCGAGGGCAAGGACAACAATGTGATCAGCTTGAGCCGGGTGCGCTCAATGGCTGAGCGCTACTCCGAGTTCACAGTGCTGGGCCAACGCCATGGCACAGCAACGGAAAACGGCAAGCACGCGCTCAAGAGCACGGTGCGGGATCCCGACGTCAAGATCTATCGACCCAAGATCATCGTCGACCACGAGGCCGAGAACACCGAGGCGGCGCGCGCTCGCGGCCGCAAGCTGTTGTCTGACTCCAGATTGAAGGGCTTTACGCTGACCGCCAAGGTGGCCGGCCACCGCACAAGCGGTGGCGTGTTGTGGCAGCCTGGCCAGCGCATTCATGTGATCAGCGACGCCCACGGCATCGACGCGACCTTCTTTCTGATGGCGCGCAAGTTCCAGGGTGGCCGGGGCCAGGGCACCGTCACAACGCTGACGCTGAAGGAAGACAAGGTCTGGGTGCTGGACGCCCACCCGCATAAACGCAAGCACCGCCGCGGCAAGAACGGATCGGCGGGGCTGGAAGCCGTGGACGTGAGCAAATGATCAACGAAATCGATAAGCGCATCCGTCGGGCGATGTCCAGCGTGCGCCAGGCGTTCCGCGGGGTACTGACACGCGTCAGCAGCGGCCCGGCGGTGCAACTGGCCCAGGCTGACGGCCTGGCTGGCGAGCGCCTGCAGGACAACGAGCTGTTCCAGCACTACGGGCTGACCAGCAACCCGCCGCCGGGCACTATGGCGGTGATCCTGCCGGTGGGCGGCAAGACCGCTCACGGCATCGTGATCGCCACTGAGCACGGCAGCTACCGGTTGAAGTCATTGGCCCCCGGCGAAGTAGCGCTCTACACCGACGAAGGCAGCAAGATCGTGATGAAGCGCGGCCGGCTGATCGAGACTGACTGCGACGTGTTTAAAGTCAACTGCCAGACCTGGGAAGTTAGCGCCAGCGCCAGCGCTACCTTCAACACCCCGGCGCTGACGGCCAGCGCGGTGTTCAACGCCCAGGGCCAGATCAACGGCAGCGGCGGGA
Organism: Chromobacterium sp. S0633; assembly: GCF_024158805.1. Lineage (NCBI taxonomy): Bacteria > Pseudomonadati > Pseudomonadota > Betaproteobacteria > Neisseriales > Chromobacteriaceae > Chromobacterium > Chromobacterium sp. S0633. Next base: position 35,548 of record NZ_JAMZGH010000016.1, read on the forward strand.
TGGCGATCAGCGGCGGCAGCGGCGCGCATGTGGATGGCACGCTGACGGCGACAGAGGATGTGGTGGCTGGTGGTAAGAGCGGCGCGCATCATACGCACCCAGGTGACTCTGGCGGGGTGACGGGTGAACCTCTCTAATGTCAAATATCAGGTTGCACTGCCTTCAATTCGTTTGGCATTATGTGGGTTTCATAAGAACTTAAAGTAAAGTTATGGGCGAGGCAGGAATATTCATCCGTAGTGAAGATGACGCATATCGGTATCTGACGCAGCTGGTTGATGGCACGATCAAGCTGGACATTGAGGATCTGAATGTCCACTTTGAAGGGTGGCCAAACTTGCGTGTGTACGCCAAAGGTCGCAAGTACGATCAGTCGATTACTCCTGCCATGATGAAAAGCTTCTTGGCTCTTCAATCTGCAGTTTATCGATCGTATGCTATAAGCAAGTACAACACACCGAACATCAACAACCTTACCAAGCAGGAAAAGGAAGACCTGGAAATTCAGGTTCGTGTTGATGGAGGCTCTTCAGATTACAATGTCGATTTTCAAGCCCTAGCTGAAAAATTTCTTGATGGAGCGATGGGAAAGATGACCGGCGAACAAATGCTCATCGTAATCCTAGCGGCCATGTTGCTGCTTTTTGGCCACTTCGCGATCAAGAGCATCCTAGAGCACCGCCGCCAAGTTAGATCTGAAGAACTTGGTACAGAGGTGCAGAAGCAGCAGCTCACGGTCATGCAGTCCATGTCCAGTGAGGAGACCAAGCGCATGACTGTCATGCAAGGTCTCATTAAAGAAAACGCGAAGGTAGACAATATCTACCGTACTGCCTACGACATGAACATGGACATGCTCAAGGGCATGGAGTCAACCAACAGTGGGGAAATTCAAGGGGTGGCACTGAGTGGTGAGCAAGCACATCTATTAGTTCAGAACGCAAGACGTCGTTCAAATGAAATACGTCTCGATGGGCGGTTCAGAATTCTCGGCGTTGACAGCTCCTTACGAACTGATTTCAGGATTAGGGTCATGAGCCTTGAGTCTGGGGAAGACTTTGTCGCACAAGCGGATGAAACCAGCCTCACTATTGATGCGATGAACAAGCTGCAACGCGCCGAGTGGAAACGAAGGGTCATTACTCTCCACATTAATGCAAAAGAGCATCACGGCCAGGTGAAGAACGCAAAGATCATGGCTGTGGGCGACATTGAGGAGCCTGAAGATCTAGATAACGAAGAGCAAAGCTCCTAAGCCCTAAGTAACTGAAGCCAATCAAACATTACTTTCCCTACCATGCCCCGCACACTGTGGGGCATGGACGCTTTAATTGACCCCAAAACCGGCGACTACGCCGGATCCCGCACCGACACCCTGGCCAATGCCGTCTACCTGAGGCTGATGACCCCGCTGGGCAGCTGGTGGGCAGACCCCTCCTTGGGTTCGCGCTTGCACGAGCTGCAGCGAGAGAAGGACGTCAGCCGCGTGGCGGTGCTGGCCCGCCAATACTCGGAGCAAGCGCTTGCGCCGCTGATCAAGGACGGTCGCGCCAACAGCGTTGCCGTCACCACGTCTCGCCATCGGCCCGGCTGGCTTGAGCTGCACATCCAGGTTGAAGACATCAGCGGCCGTGTACAACGCTTTCAGCACCCTGTGAGGGTCGCGTGATGGCCTTCTCCGTTCCCGCATTCGCCAAGATCCGCGACGATCTATTGCGGGACATCAAGAACCAGTTGCCGGATGCCGACACTGGCCCCGATAGCGACTACTTCATCCGCGCCAGCTCGGTCGCCAGCGCCGTTGAAGGGCTGTACCAGCATCAGGCGTGGATCGTGCGCCAGATCTTCCCCGACACCGCCGACCGCGAGTATCTGGAGCTGCATGCCCGCGTTCGCGGCCTTGCTCGCAAGGCGGCAGTGGCGGCCCAGGGGCAGATCAAGGCATACGGCACGCCGGGCGCGTCGGTGCCGACTGGTCTATCCGCAAAGCTGGGCGACCAGGTGTACACCACCACGTCGGCCGGTGTGATCGACGGCGGCGGCATCGCCACCGTGACGGCCGTCGCCAATACCGCCGGGACTGTCGGCAACGCTGCGGCCAATGCGGCGCTGGAACTGACCGCCGCGCCGTCCGGCGTCACCAGCGCGGCCAGCATCGTGACCATGACCGGCGGAGTGGACGAAGAAGACGACACTGCGCTTCTCGCGCGGCTGCTGGAGCTGATCCGCCGCCCGCCGGCCGGCGGCAACCGCCACGATTACCGGCGCTGGGCGATGGAGGTGCCGGGCGTAACCGCCGCCTACGTTTATCCGCTGCGCCGTGGCCTCGGCACCGTCGACGTGGCGATCACATCTGCCGGCGCGCTGCCGTCGGAGGCCACTATCGACGCGGTGCAGGACTACATCGACGACCTGCGCCCAGTCACGGCCAAAAACTGCCTGGTGCTGGCTCCTACACCCAAAACAACCAACGTCGCCGTCCAGGTGAAGTTGTCCGGTATCACCTTGGCTGCCGTCCAAGTGCAGATTGAGGCGGCGCTGGGCGTCTATTTTAATCAGCTCGCGCCAGGTGAAACCGCGATCAAAAGCCGCATGGAAGCACTGGTCTCTGATCTGTCCGGGGTGATCGACCGCGCGGTGACGTTCCCGGCCGCCAACGTGGTGCCGGTTGTGGATGAAACCAAGGTGGAATGGGTGCGGGTGGGCACCATCACCGTGACGGCGATGCCATGAACCACGATGAGCTGTTGACCCTACTATTGCCGCCAGTGAGCTATGCGCCCAGTGGCGGCACCTTGCAAGCGGAGCTGACCGCAGAAGGCAAGGCGCTGGATGCGGTGCAGGTTAGCGCGCGTTATGTCGTGAGCGGAGTGACGCCCTTTCTTGCGCAGCAACTGCTGCCGAACTGGGAGCGCGTCTGCGGCATCACCCCGCCGGCCAGCGCCCCTTATCAGCAGCGCCTGCAGGCCGTGCTGGCCAAGTTGGCGGAGATCGGCGGCTTGTCCATCCCGTACTTCATCCGCTTGGCGGCCGGGCTGGGCTACCAGATCACCATCAATGAGCCTCAGCCCTTCCGTGCCGGCGTGAACCGAGCAGGCGACATGCTATGGGTCGCCGACATTGTTTGGGTGTGGCAGGTGGTGGTGCATAGCGACAGCGCGCGCATGTTTCGGTTTCAAGCAGGGCTATCCGCTGCCGGCGAGCGACTGACGGCCTTTGGCGACCCGGTCATTGAAGAGGTCATGAACGATCTCAAACCGGCGCATACCTTTGTTTACTTCGCCTATCAGGAGGCATAGATGCGAGAGATCAACACCCCAGATGGGCTGTTCCATGACGGCAACCCCGCAACCGGCGAGCTTGGCACCATTGTGACGGCGGCATGGCTGAACATGCTGCAGGCTGAGGTTATATCTGTTCTGGCCGACCGCGGCATTACGGTTGACCCAGCGAAGAGCAATCAACTGTTGGAGGCAGTCAAGAAAATCGCCTGGGGCGGGTCGGGTGCTGCGCGGCCGACGACGTTGGCCGGATACGGTATCACGGATGGCGTAGCCGTCGATGCGCAGGGAAATATTGGCCTCGGCGTCGTCCCTCGCGAGTGGGGCGGTCAGTTCCCCGTGATACAGATTAACGGCAAGAGCGCAATCGCCGCCGACTTTAATAGTACCTACTACAGCACCAACTGGTATCGCGGCACGTCAGGGCACAAGCGTTTGCAAGATGGCTTTGCCCTGCAGTATTGGCAGGACGCTGCGGCCGGGATGCATAAATGGAGAACCGCTCCAAGTGCTGCGGCAGAGTCCGCAGTGGACTGGACGGAGGCGATGTCCTTGGATGCCACTCTCGGCGTCCTGAAAGTCGCAGGCGGCTTCATGTCCACCCCCAAAGCCATCACGGCCAGCACCACGCTGACCATGGCGCATGTTGGCACCGTACTGGTGAATGCGTCCGCAGCGCTGGCGCTGACGTTCAACCTAACTGGCGTGCCTGCGGGTGCCCGTTGGGAGCTGAAGCGCGTCGATAGTTCAGCGAACGATGTTCGGCTGACGGCTCCGGCGGGCAAGACCTTTGGCGGGATCGAATCCGCCGATATCGCAATGCTGTATGTAGATGGCCTTGTTGAAGTAGTTTACGACGGCTCAAACCTGATCGTGTTGAGAGAGAGCAACCCACATGGTTGCAACTTGTTTGGCGTAAGGGCCGGTTACCTGGCATCGCCGCCGCGCGGGGTAATGATGGCCTCAGGGCAGGCTATCAACAGCACTGACTATCCACGGCTCTACGCCTTATATGGGGCCACCGTGCCCGACGCCAGAGGTGTGGTGGAGCGCTACACCGACGAGGGTTCCGGTCGGGTAGCCAGTGGTCAACAGGCCATCAGAAGCATAACGGGCGATGCCGTCGGCTCGCACAGGCACTTCAGCGCCGGTTCGCAAGAGCTGCAAACCCAGACGGGTAGCAACCGCTGGGCGCTATCTGACCAACTCGTGAACCTGGCGCGACAAGTCGACTACACCGGAGGTGCCGAGACGCTGGTGAAGAATATTCATGTGAAGCCCTGGATCCAACGAGGTTGATATGACCACTCCCAAGTACTACGCCTACGCCGACAACGGCGTGTATACCTACCCAATCGACTATGCAGCCGGCCAAACGACTACAATTGCTCCCCCGGCCAAACTGGTGGTGGACCATGTCGCCCGCATCATCGAGGCCGGCAAACCGGACAGCGGCTGGCAGGCTGTTCGTGACTGGCGCGGTGAAACCTTATACAGCACAGAAGATGGCGCGGAGCAGCACATTGACGAACGAGGATCCGGCATTGCAGGTTGGAATGGGCTGGGCAATGTGCCAAGTGGTTACACCGAGCTGCAGCGTCCGAGCATTTATCACCGTTGGGATGGCGAGACATGGACGCTTGATGGCCCTGGGCGCTCGGCTCAACTGCTTGCCGCCCGTGCTGCGGCCTATGCTCGTATTACTGCGGAGCGTGACCGTTTAGAGGCCGCCGGGTTTCCCTACTTGGGCAAGGTGTTCGACAGCGACCCGCGCAGCGTGCAACGCATCACTTCCGCAGCGTTGGCGGCGCAGTCCGCTAAAGCCATTGGCGTACCGTTCGAAATCTCGTGGGATGCGGCCGACAACAGCGTGATGAAGCTTGACGCGGATGGAGCGCTTGGTCTGCCGATAGCCCTGGCCACTTATGTGGCTGGGCTTTATACAACGGCGCGTGAGCTGAAGGCTTTGATTGACCAAGCGGCAACGGTCGAGACCGCCGAAGCTATCCGTTGGCCAACGATGTAGCTGTAAACATAGTAGAGACAGCGACCGGGAGAGTGTTGGAGCACCCTCCCGGCCAGCTGACCAGCAGTCCTAGCCTGCAAGTCATCCCAAGGCTGCCGCTTTTGACGTCAAAAGCGCGGCAAGTCTAGCGGAAAAATTGTCACCCGATAAGGGGCTTGCAGATGTTTAACACCGATATTCGCTGTGGTCAGTGTGGCCGTAAACTGGCCTCCGGCCGCTTCTTTGAATTGACCATCAAGTGCCCACGTTGTCGGGCTATGAACCATCTGAAGGCCGAGAGCCTCACCCCAGAGCGCCAGGGAGCGCCACAACCAGGAGAGAGTGATGGATGCCAGTCCTATCATCCCTTGGCTGGGCGGCAAACGTCGCTTGGCTGACAAGCTAATGCCCTTGTTCCCAAAGCACGAGTGCTATGTGGAGCTGTTCTGCGGTGGTGCAGCGTTGTATTTCTTGCGGCATGTTCCAGCATCAACTGAGGTACTCAACGATGTTAATGGTGAACTGGTAAACCTCTACCGGGTGTTGCAGCACCACCTAGAAGAGTTTGTAAGGCAGTTCAAGTGGGCCATTAGCAGCCGCCAGGTGTTCAAGTGGCAGCAGATGGCCCGGCCCGATACCCTAACCGATATTCAACGCGCTGCAAGGTTCTACTACCTGCAACAGCATGCCTTCGGCGGCAAGGTGCAAGGCCAGACCTTCGGCACCGCCACCACTGGCCCAGCAATCAACCTGTGTCGAATAGAGGAGAATCTGAGCGCTGCGCATCTACGGCTAGCCGGCACATACGTCGAGAACCTGCCGTGGCTTGAGTGCCTAAAGAAGTACGACCGAGCGCATACCTTCTTTTATGCCGACCCCCCTTACTGGCAGACCGAAGGCTACGGCGTCCCGTTTGAGTTCGACCAGTACGAGCAGTTGGCCGAGGTGATGCGGACATGCAAGGGCAAGGTGATGGTGAGCATCAACGACCACCCGGATATTCGGGCGGCCTTCAATGGCTTCTGGATGGAGGGGCTGGACATCAAGTACAGTACCGGCAACGCCCATGGCGCAGCTGATACTAGCCGAGAGCTGGTCATTACCAACTGGGAGCCGGAGGCGCTCGGTGGCCTGTTCTAACCTCTAAAACACACAGCCCGCATCAAGCTGGGCTGGTGACAATCAAAGTGCAAATCCTATGTGGCTTGGTGTTAGGCGGCGGTGCCAAAACTAACGCAAACGGGTGCCAAATAGCGCGCCGCGTTACAGAGTTCAGCCGCGCCTCGGGCCTGACGGGGCCCGACGGGAAGCCGTAGGCCAGGCTTGCAGGGCGGCCTTTGGGGTGAAGGGGAATTTGGCCGAGCAAATTCCCCTTCCTGCCCGCCGGGCAGCCCCGGCAATGCAAACCATCATCCGCATAGCGGATTCAATGTATTGGGCAATACCTGAAAAGATCGTGAACAGACGTTTAGAGCCGTCAAGGAGCAACGATGCGCGTAGCCAGCTTCAATCTGGAAAAGAACGGCGAATCCTCGCCGCTGGATAAAAAGGCGCAGGTCGAGACCTTCATCCACCAATGCTGCTCCAACGACAGCTGGGACGTTGACGTGGTGTTTCTGTGCGAAGTGCACTCCGCCAGGCTGGACGACTATTACGATTATTTACGCGGCGTGTATCAAAACTATGATGTCCACGCCTTTGCCGGCGGCCACTCCAACGGCTACATCGTGATAACCAGAAAAGGGCCGCATCTCGAAGTTGTCAGCCAGGGGCACTTGAAAGGCCTGAACCGGGACTTGATCGCGGTCGTGGCCCAAGGCGTCAACGGCTACACCGGCCTCTTGTTTCTGGCTCACTTCAAATCCGGCCAGGGCGGGCTGACCAAGAGCCAGCTGCGGGACTGCACCAGCCTGGACGGACACTGGGTGGCCACCGGCGATCTGAACCTGGACTACACCCGAGTAGAGGAACTGGACACCCCCGGCGTGGCCTATGAATGCTGGCAAGGACAGGCCACCCACGCCAAAGGCGGCATCCTGGATTGGGTGCTGGCCTCGGTCGACGTCAAAGTCGCGCCTTTCGACATCAGCGGCTGGGCGGACGCGTTCGACATGAGCGGCCCGGACCATCGCCCCATCGTCTTCGACGTCCTCAGCTGAGCGCCGCTGCCGCGAGATCCCATGCCCCGCCATCGGCCTGACTGATTATTCGACAAAGCAATACTAAGCCCACCTTTTAGGAGCATAGCGATGAGTCTAAGGTTGAGATTTGAATTGCTGAAGAGCCTGGTGAATGTCACATCGATAGAAGGCGACGGCAAGTTTCCCGGCAATGCCAACAGCAGCTGCACCGGTCAGGTGCTGACCTGGTTTCGCGCCTTGAGCGGCAACTTGAAAAGCGGCACCGGCCTTAGCGAATCGCTATTAAGCCCTCAGCAACAGGCCACCCAATTGCATTTTGAACAGCTGAATAACGGCAACACCAGAATACTGGCGTCGATAGCGGAGAAAACCGTCAATATGCGCGGGCAAAACTCCGCGGAAAACATCAAAGACAAAACCCCATGGTCAGGCAAATACAAGCTCTACATCATCGCCAGTTCCAAAGGCAGCGGCCATGCGTTGGGCGTCTATTTTCCCTGGACGGGCAGAGTCCAGTTTTACGATCCCAACCTGCTAGTGTGCGAGATGAAGAAAGACGACGACATTTACCCTTTATTATCGCAATGGGTCAGGATGTACGACGGGCTGGACGCGCCGGACTCGATATGGGGGCACGAAGACCTGTACGTCATTCCCGAATCCAAATTAAAAACCGCCTATATCGTATGACGCGGCAATCGCAAGCATCGATGCGCGCCAGCCCCCGAGCCGAGGGCAGAGGGCAGAGGGCAGAGGGCAGAGGAAAAGTGCACATGAAACACCGCGCCCCATTCACCGCCTCAAGCCGGCCTGGCCAGCGGCAAGCCGCCCTATTGGCCGTCTTGCCGCCAGAGACGCCCAGGCAGGAGCAGAGTCAATCCCGCCGCGCCGCTCATGCTCTATTTCCCAATATTTGAGAACCGTCATGCCCCGCCCCTCCGACAAAACCACCCCGCTCTCGCTCAGCGCCTCCGCGCTGAAAGAGCTGTACCCGGACAGCCTGTCCGGCGACGAGGCGCTGAACGCGCTGGGCAGCTTCACCCTGGCCGGCTTCAGCGACAGCGCGCTGACGCTGGACAAGGCGGTGGCCTCCCACCTGACGCTGAGCCTGCGCCGCGACGACAAGACCCGGCCCGTAGACGGCCTGTGCGCGGCGATACGCCAGCTGCCGGGCGACGCCACCGCGGACCGCTACAGCGTGACGCTGCGGCCCTGGCTGTGGTGGCTGAGCCTGGCCGGCAACAACCGCATCTTCCAGAACCAGAGCGTGCCGGACATCGTAAAAGCGGTATTCGCCGGCCATGGCTTCAGCGACTACCAGCTGAAGCTGGATGCGACTTATCCCAAGCGCGAATACTGCGTGCAGTTTGGCGAAAGCGATCTCAATTTTGTGATGCGGCTGCTGGAAGACGCCGGCATCTTCTGGTTCTTCACCCACGCCGACGGCAAGCACACCCTGGTGCTGGCGGACGGCAACAGCCATTTCCCTGACTGCCCCAATAACGCCAAAATCCCCTACCTGGGCCAGGACCTGGGCGGGCGCGAGCTGGAAGGCGTGCGCAGCGCCGGTATCAGCCGCCAGGCGGTGGCCGGCGGCTACCGCGCCGGCGATTACGAATTCACCACCGCCAGCGCCTCGCTGTACGCGCAGGCGCTGGCCAAATCCGATCTGCCCAATCTCTACCAATACCCGGGCGGCTACGCCAAGAAGGCGGACGGCGACGCGCTGGCCAAGCAGCGCAGCGACGGCCTGCGCGCCGAGGAAGTGGAACTGGTGGGCGACAGCGACTGCCGCTGGCTGATCCCCGGCCACTGCTTCACCCTGAGCGGCCACCCGGACCCGGCCTGCAATATCGCCTGGGTAATCACCCGCGTCAGCCACGAAGCCGGCCAGCAGCATTACCGCAACCGTTTCGCCGCCATTCCCAAGGCCACCCCCTACCGCCCGCCGCGGCTCAGCCCCAAGCCGGTGATGCACCCGCAGGTGGCCAAGGTGGTGGGCAAGGCCGGCGAGGAGATCTGGACCGATAAATACGGCCGCGTCAAAGTGCAATTCCCCTGGGACCGCGACGGCAAGGACGACGAATCCAGCTCCTGCTGGCTGCGGGTGATGCAGCCGTGGAGCGGCAAGGGCTTTGGCATGCAGTTCATCCCGCGCATCGGCCAGGAAGTGATTGTCAGCTTCATCGACGGCGACCCGGACAAGCCGCTGGTCAGCGGCTGCGTCTACAACGGCGACAACGCGCTGCCTTACGAACTGCCGGCCAAGCAGGCCCAATCCGGCCTCAAGACCAACTCGACCAAGGGCGGCGGCGGTTTCAACGAATTGCGCTTCGACGACAGCAAGGACAAGGAGGAAGTGTTCTTCCAGGCGCAGAAGGACTACACGGTGAAAGTACTCAACGACGCGGCCGCCGACGTGGGCCACGACGAAACCCTGGTGGTGAAGAACGAGCGCAAGCGCAGCGTCACCGAGGGCAACGACAGCCTCAGCGTGGACAAGGGCAACCGCACCGTGGAAGTGAAAACCGGCAATGAAACCCTCAACGTCAAAGGCAAGCGCACGGTCAAGGTGGAGGGCGACCAGAGCCACAGCACCGGCGGCAATCACGAACACAAGGTCAGCGGCAACTACACGCTGACCGTGGACGGCAACCTCACCATCAAGGTCAGCGGCACCCTCACCCTGCAAAGCGGCGGCGCCTTCACCGCCAAGAGCGACGCCGCCTACACCGCCCAGGCCGGCACCAGCCTGACCAACAAGGCCGGCACCGGGCTCACCAACCAGGCGGGCACCGAACTGACCAATAAAGCCGGCACCACCCTGACCAACGACGCCGGGGTGTCGCTGACCAACAAGGCCAGCGCCAGCCAGACCGTGGACGGCGGCGGCATGCTCACCCTCAAGGGCGGGCTGATCCAGCAGAACTGACGCGATGGCGGAACCGATAGACCTCCAGCAAGACCAGCAGCGCTTCGTCGGCCAGCTGGCCGACGGCAAGCTGCAAGGCCCGGCGCGCATCGACCAGGCCGGCGCGCCGCTGGCGCGCTTCCACTACCAGGACGGCCAGCTGCACGGCCCGGCCACCCTGCTGCACCCCGGCGGCCAGCCCTCGGCCCAGCTGCATTACCAGCGCGGCCAGCTGCACGGCGCCGCGCAGTACTGGTCGCCGGAGGGCGCGCTGCAACGCCAGGCCCATTACCGCCACGGCCTGCCGCACGGCGAAACCCGCACCCTGTTTCCCAACGGCCAGGCGGCGGAGCTGGCGGTCTACCGCAACGGCCTCAAGCACGGCCTGCAACAGCGCTACCACCCCAACGGCGCGCTGGCGGAACGGCAGAACTTCATCGAGGGCAAACCGCTGGGACCGCCGGAACGCTTCGCCGACGACGGCCGGCCGCTAAACGCGGACGGCAAGCCGATGGCGCGCTGGCGCTGGTGGTGGAGAAAGATAATGGGGTGAGCGCGGGGCCTAAGAACCTGTTTACGATCTGCTGTGCGTCGGCGGGATGGATAGAAATGGGCGTTGAAACCAAGCTCAAAATGCTCATGTACCACGTGTACATTCCGCTTTTTCGCTCGTTTTCGCCTTGTCTCGCTCTTGCTCGCGAGATCGTAAACACGTTCTAAGAGCGGCTAATATTGTCAGTTTCACGTCTTTCGCCAATCAAGACGGCTCTACATTTCTTGGACGAACATCACCGTGTTTCCAGCGGGATCGCTGACTTGCGCAAGCTTTATGAATCCTAGGTCCTGTATTTCGCTGGCGGCAATACCAGCGTCTTGACAAACGACCCTCTGTGCTTCGATATCGTGGACACCGCAAACCACAGATGATTTACCCGCAAGGCTAGGGTCAGGAGCCAGCGAAACTTGAATCCAAGCATTTTCCGCCAGCTGCCATTCGGCGACGCCCTCATAAGGTGTGATATCTGGCTTGCGCCCAAGCCATTTGGCGTACCATTCAACGGCTCCGTCGAAATCATTCACGTGAAGAACGGAGACTACACTCGTAAAATTGTTATTCGACATTTCCTTATTCTCCTTATCAAATTAAAACATCCGTTTTTGAACTGGCAGGCTCATATTACGAATTGCAGTGCGTGAAGTGCTGCGTAGATACACAGGAAAACGCGCTCCGGGTCCCTTCAAGCCTGCCGACGGGTGACAGGCCCGAGGTGTTAGCGAGGCGGAAACTTCGCTACGCTCGGTCTTGGGCAGCCCCGGCAATCAAGACCGTCATCCGCGCAGCGGATTCAAGGCTTTGAACAAGACTTCCCGTCAGCAAAGACCATGAACAGGCGAGCGCTACACCTGCCGCCCCAGCCACACCACCCGTCCCAACACCGAGAAATCCGCCGGCGGCGCGGCCAGGTCCACCTCGAACGGCGGATAAGCCTCATTGGCGCTGGACAGCCCCAGCTTGCCGCCCGGCAGCCGCTGCGCCCGGCGTACCACCACCTCGCCGTTCAGCTCCAGCGCGTACAAGCCGCTGCCCGGCTGCGTCTCCGCCCGGTTGACCAGGGCCAGATCGCCGTCGTTCAACACCCCGGCCATCGCGTCGCCGGCCACCGCCACCACCGCCAACTGCTCGGCCGGCAGCTTGAGCCGGGACGCCAGCCAGCCCTGCGCCAGCGGCAAGGCCGCGCCGGCGCCGTAACACGGCACCTCCACATGCGCGCCCTGCGGCGCATAGCGCTCCGCCGTCTCGCCGGTCCGCGGACCGGCCTCGCCCGGCAAGGCCTCGCCCTCGCCGAACAACAGCCAATCCGCCCGCACGCCGGTCAAACGCGAAAACTTGGCCACCAGCACGGCGGACGGCTGGCGCGCGCCGCCTTCGTAGTTTTGCAGCGACACCAGCGAGATGCCCAGTTTCTGCGCGGTGACGTCGCGCGCTTCTTTCAGCACCGTATCGCGGATAAACCTCAGTCGTTTGCCAAGAGATTCCACTGCCCACCCCCTCAGATTCAACAACGGACCCAGCTGATAGACGGAAAAACAACATTCGCGGTCCATGCAATGCATTGACTTTATTGAATATCTTTATTTTTCCGTATAACGGACCACGATCGCATTTGCAATAAACCTCAATCGTGGTCAGATGTTCCATGCCGATGACAAGAAGCGGCCGACGCCGTCAAGGCTGAGCCGGCCCAGGCCCGGCGGCCATCCGCCAGACCGCGCTTGCGTCAAGGCCAAACCAGGCGCCGACACGATTCGTGCATTCTAAGCCCGCCCTCTGGAAAGCGCGAATCCGGCCGGTCCAGCCCCGGCCGGCGCGCCGGCGGCAAGCCGGCCGCGCCGCTGGCCCCCTTTAGGAGCAGCCATGCCGATACGCACCCTCCTCGCCCGATTCGCCAAGCCGCCGCCGGCCAAGCCGCTCGCCCGCCTGATCAAGACCGTGCAGCAATTGCACGCGCAGCGCGCCGACAACCCCGCCCTCGCCGCCATCGATCTCGAGCTCGCCTATCTGTCCCGCTGCTGCGAGCATTACGACGACATCGCGGACGAGCTGCGCCAGTGCTGCGAGGCGCTGAGCGCGCTGCTGCTGATGCTGCGCCACACCGAAAACGCGCAACTGCGCGGCAAGGCGCTGTGGGCCTTGCTGGAGCCGCTGCAGCAACGTTTGCAGCTGGCGGCGGCCAAGCTGGAGGCGGTGACCTCCTGAGCGGCGGCGTGACCGTCGCGCCAGCCAGCGCGAGACTGGCGCTTGCGGCCGAGACGGCGGCCAGCGCAAACGGCGCCCATGCGTTTTAGAAGCCGTGCTCGCCGCGCCGCGTTTCACGAATAGCGGCAGACTGCGAACAGGTCCTAAAGCGGCGCCGACTCGCCGCCGCCCTCTGCCCGCAGCCAATCGAACAGATTCGCCATCGCCTCGCTGCGCAGCGCGTCGCGCGGCCGGGACAACCACCATTGCGCGCCGGGCCGGCGCGGGTAGCCGGCCAGCTCGCGCAGCCTGCCTTCGGCCAGCGCCTCCTCCAAGGCCGGCGACGGCAGACAGGCGATGCCGTGGCCGCGCAGGGCCGCGTCCAGCGCCAGCTGCGGCGCGTCGTAAACGGCGGCGACGCCGAAACGCGGCGACAAGGCCCGCACCGCGGCCTCCGCCTCCTCCGGCATGCGCGTCTTTTCCAGGCAGATCAAACGCGCCAGCTGCGGATGGCGCTCGGCCGGCAACGCCGCCAGCTGTTCCGCCAAGGCCGGCGCGGCGACGAAACGCCAGTCCTCGCGCAGCCAGGCCGCGTCCTCCCAGCCGGCCGTCGCCATCGGCTGCCGGCCGATGACGATGTCCACGTCGATCTCATCGGCCTGGCCCGGCTCCTCGTCTATGGATAACAAGGGCACGATGTCGGGATGGGCGGCGCGCAGCCGGTCCAAGCGTCCCTGCAGCCAGCCGTGCAGTAAAAAAGCCGGCCCCACCAGCACCACCAGGCCCGGGTCCGTGTAGACCGCGATGCGGTCCAGCCCGCGCCGCAGCGTGTCCAGCGCGCGCCGCACGCTTTGTTGCAGCATTTCGCCGGCAAAGGTCAGTTCGATGCCGCGGCCCACTCGCTGGAACAAAGGCTGGCCGACAAAGGCCTCCAGTTGTTGAATCTGATGACTGACCGCGGACTGCGACAGATGCAGCGCCTCGGCGGCGCGGGAAACGCTGCCCAGGCGCGCGGCGGCTTCGAAGCCGGTCAGCAGCCGCAGCGAGGGCAGGCGGCCAAGCGCGCCCGTCGCCGGGTCTTCCCGCTCGGCCGCCTGCGGCCCGCCGCTGTTATCGCCTCTCTCCATCCGAATATGTCCTCCTGATTTCCGGCCGGCGCGGACGCGCAGCGGGCTGTGAACGCATGCTCAAGCCGGTTGCTGCTGGGTCGCGCAATGAATGCCCCCGCCGCCTGCGGCGATGCCGTCGATGTTCAACTGCACCACCTCGCGTTGCGGGAAGAGCTCGCGCAAGGCCGCGCCCGCGTTGCGGTCCGCCTTGGCGTCGCCGAACTCCGGCGCGATCACCGCCCCGTTGCAGACGTAGAAATTGATATAGCCGGCCGCCATCTCGTGGCCCTCGTACTCCGGCCTCACCCGCTCCGGCCCCGGCAAGACCACCACCTCCAACTTGCGGCCGCGCGCGTCCCGCGCCTGGCGCAGCAGGCTCAGATGACGGCGCGTCACCTGGTAATCGTAAGACTGCGGGTCCGTCTCCAGGCCGGCCACCACCACGCCGGGGCGGGCGAAACGGGCGTAAAAATCGGTATGGCCGTCGGTGATGTCGCGGCCGGCGATGCCGGGCAGCCAGATCACCTTGTCCACGCCCAGCAGCCGGCGCAGTTCGCGCTCGCACTGCGCCTTGCTCAGGCCCGGGTTGCGATTGGGGTTGAGCACGCAACTTTCGGTGATGATGGCGGTGCCCTCGCCGTCCACCTCGATGCCGCCGCCCTCCAGCACCAGCGAGGTCCGCACGACCGGCGCGCCGCTCTTGGCCGCCACCGCGGCCGCCACCTTGGCGTCCCTACGGTGCGCCTGCTTGCCTCCCCAGCCGTTGAAGTTGAAATCCACCGCCGCCGCCCCGCCCTTGCCCTTGACGAAGATCGGGCCGCTGTCGCGTATCCACAGATCGTCCAGCGGCTGCTCCACCAGTTCCACCTTGGGGCCGCACAGCTTGGCCGCCAGCGCCATGTCCTCGGCCCGCGTCAGCATGCGCACCGGCTCGTGGGCGGCGATGGCCTGGGCCACTCGCGCCAGATCCCGCCGCACCACCGGCAGCAAACTCGTGCCCCACACCTCCAGGCTGGGACCGAAGGCCATCCAGGTGGCGGCGTGGCCCTCGCCCTCGTCCGGCATGCGGTAGCCGGCCGCGTTCGGCTCCGCGCTCCAAGCGCGGGCGGCCATCATGCCGCCCGCCGTCAACAGGCTTGCGCCCAGGAATTGTCGTCTAGTGCTCATCGCCGTGTCTCCAAGGCCGGTTTCCAGCCACATGGCCGTGCTTGGCATTGTGCAAGCGGACATGCATTTGAAAAAGCGATGAATTTTGCGGAAACCTATCTATTTCTATCATGTATTTGCCGCCGCCGCGCGCCGGCGGGAAGAATGACATAAGCTGAAGACGGAATACAGGAGGGGCCGGCATGCGTCTCGCGCTTTGCATCATCATCGCCGTCATCGCGGCCCAGGCCCGCCTGGCCCTGGCGCAGGATCCGGAACTGGTGATGGGCTACCGCACCAATGAACGGCGTCCCTATATCGACGACGACAACGACGAAGGCATCTATAAAACCCTGTACAGCCGCGCCTGCCAAAGAATCGGCTGCACGCTGAAAGTGGTTCGCCTGCCAAAGAAGCGCGTGCTGCAAGCGCTGGCGCAGGGCGAGGTGGACTTCTATCCCGGCTACACCTACAACGCGGAGCGCGAGCCCATCGCCCTGTTCCTGCCCAACGGCCTGCGCGAGCGCCATGTCGTCATTACCCGCGCCAGCCACCCCGCGGTACGCGGCTACGCCGATCTGGACAATGGCGTGGAACTACGCAGCCTGGGCAACCCGGACCTAATTCCCCTGCCGTGGCAAGCGCGCATCAAGGTGCTGCAAGTGCCGGAAATGGATGTGGAGCGCGCCTTTCGCCTGATCAGCGCCGGCAAGGCGGACTTCTACATCTACGACGAACTGACGCTGCGCTTCTACTGGGAGCGGCTGCGGCCGGCCGGGCTGACGCTGCACCCGTCGCTGGAGCCCTGGCAAGCCATGCATATGGGCTTTTCCAAACACTCCCGCTTTTACCGCGCGCAGCCCAATCCGGATTACCGCGCCGACCAGCCCTTAAACCCGGACAACTACCCGCTGCGGCTGGACCCGGCCTCGCTGGCCGGCAGACTGACGGCCGCCTTGCAGGCGATGAAGCAATCCGGCGAAACCGAACGCATCGTCGAACACTTTCTCCAGACGCCGGCCCGGTAAATGGAAAACCACCGGCTCCCACCCCCATAAACAAAACCCCTGACGCCGCCGTACGGCGCGTCAGGGGTCCCTGCGGCAGACTTTAAGAACCTGTTTACGATCCCGCGAGCAAGGGCGAGACAAGACGGAAACGAGTGAGAAAGCGGAATGTACAGGTGGTACATGAGCATTTCAAAACCATTTTCAACGACGTATCGCCGACGCGCAGCAGACTATGAACAGATTCTAAGAGCCTGTTCACGATCTCGCGAGCAAGAGCGAGACAAGGCGAAAACATGCGAAAAAGCGGAATGTACTCGTGGTACATGAGCATTTTGAGCATGTTTTTAACGCCGTATCGCCGACGCGCAGCAGATCGTAAGCAGGTTCTAAGGCGTGACCCGCATATAGGGCGTCGTGCTCAACGTCGCGCTGATGGAGCAACCGCCGGACAGCTGGGCCGCATCCAGGCCGATCACGGTTTCGCTGCCGTTGTCGGCAACGCTGCCGACTATCTTGGTGGGCCCGCACAGGCCGCCGGCGATCGGCGATTTCACGTTCACCGCCACATTGTCCAAGGTCAGCTGGGTGGCGGTGTCCACATGGCCGGTCCACGGCGAGGCGAGCGAGGCGGAGGGCTTGATCACCTTGCACAGCGCGCCGCCGCTGAACGAGGCGCTGGTGATGGCCACATTGCCGTAGCCGTCCACGGTGCCGCTGAACACCGCCTTGCAGTCCAGATCGATGCCGAACTTGCCCACCTTGGCCGGCCCCACCGCGGAAAACGGCATAGGCGCGCCGCCGGGACCGGGCGGAGTGATGGTGACGGCGAAGGCGGAAGCGGCGGCCAGGCTGAGTGCGGCGACGGCGAGACGATGGGAAAAGCTCATGACGGCTCCTTGCTTGAGAAGGTTGATTCATGCCGATCGGCAAGAAGCCAATAAATTATTATGCCAATTAAATTGAACGTTTGATTTTCATCAAGCCGCCGCCCGTCGGCCGCCTGACCTATAGACGGAGGCACAAGCGTCAGCTGTCATAGCGCGCGGGAGCATTGAGGGTGTCCGCGAAGCGGGGCAGCCTTGAACAGGCTCTCAGGGAATCATCACCGTGAACTGACCGGGCGCGTTGATCTTGATCACCCCGCCCCAGTTGCACATCAGCATGCTGTTGCTGTCCAGCGCCGGCATATTGCCTATCAGCACCGTGGGCGCGCCCGGCGTCCACGGCGCGGCGGTGACCGGGATGCAGGGCATGGGCGTCAGCACGCCCATGGCGGCGGCGGTGGCGGCCGCCACCATCGGGTTGGCCGGGCTTTGGCACATGCCGAAGGGCATGACGTTGAGCATGGGCACGTTGTCCATGATGTTGGCGGCCGGCACGCCGCCGGCCATCACCCGGTTGGCGGGCAACACCACCAGGCTGCTGGGGGCGACGCCGAAGCTGCATTGCAGCATCGCGCCCATGCACACTTGCGGACATCCCATGCGCGTTTCCTCACTCCGGCGGGCCAAGACATGACATCGTCACGCCAAAGCAAACCGCAGTCAAGCGCGGCCGCACCAGCCCTGCCCGCGCCGGCACAAGAGCCGTTCCAGCCCCAGCAGCAAGAGCGAAACCGCGGCCGAACTCAAGGCGATCAGCGTGGCCATCGCCGCCGCCGCCGCGGTGTCGCCGGCGTCGTCCATGGTGACGATGGCCACCGCGGCCAGGCTGTTGTCCGGACTGGCGATGAAGATCAGCGCCGACAGCGTGGTCATCGCGGACACGAAGAGATAGCGCATCACATCCAACAGCGCCGGCAGGCACACCGGCAAGTTCACCCGCCGCAGCGTCACCCAGAACGGCACTTTGAGCGAGGCGGCCACCGCTTCGAACTCCCCGTCCAGCTGCTTGAGCGCGGTGCTCATGGTCAGGTGGCCGGTGGTGTAGAAGTGGGCGATGGTGCAGGCGGCCATCAGCGTCATGCCGCCGTAAAGCGCATGCAGCGGATTGTCCGGATGGTTGAAGAAGAACACATAGCCCAGACCCAGCACCAGGCCGGGCACCGCCATCGGCAGCATGGCGAAGAAGCGCAGCAGCGCGCGGCCCAGCGGCGCGGCCGGCAGCTTCTCGCAGGCGTAAGCGCCGGCGAACACCAGCAGGCTGCCCGCGCCGGCGGTGAGGCAGGCCAGCTTCAGGCTGTTGAAATAGGCGCTCCAGCCGCCGCCGTCCACGCTGTCGAACTGATAATGCGCCAGCGTCAGGCTCAAGTCGTAAGGCCAGTATTTGATGAAGGAGGCGGCGACGCCGACGCCCAGCAAGGCCAGCAGCGGCAGCGAGATCGCCGCCAGCAACAGCCAGGCGGCCAGGTCGCGGCCCGGCGACGGCCCCGGCGAAAACGGCACCGCGCGCGCGCCGAGCGCCGCCTGCTGGCGACGCGCCATCCGCCGCTCGATGAAGAAGGAAAACACCGCCGGCAACAGCAGCATCAGGCCCACCACCGCGCCGCGCGGGAAGTTCTGCTGCCCCACCACCTGCTTGAAGGCTTCCACCGCCAGCACGTTGTAGTCCCCGCCCACGATCTTGGGCACGCCGAAGTCGGTGATCACCAGGGTGAACACCACCAGGCCCGCCGAGACCAGACCGTAGCGCGCGCCCGGCAGGGTGATGGTGAGAAAGCGACGCAAGGCGCCGGCGCCCAGCGCGCGGCCGGCCTCGTACAAACGCGCGTCCGACGCCGACAGCGCGGTCAGCAGGATCAGCAGCGCATGCGGAAAGGTATAGAAGGCTTCGCCCAAAACCATGCCCCAAAAGCTGTAGACGCTGCCGCCGGACAGCCAGGATTTGAGCAGGCCCTGGTTGCCGAACAAATACACCAGCGAGATGGCAGGCATCAAGGACGGCGCCAACAGTGGCGACAAGGCGATCTGACGAAACACGCCGCGGCCCCAGACGCGGCTGCGGCTCAAGCCCCAGGCAAAGGCGAAGGCCAGCGGCAGCACCAGGGCGGTGACGGTCAGCGCCAGCCACAAGCTGTGGCGGGCGGCGCGCATCAGGCCCGGGCTGTCCAGCACCTGGACGAAGTTGGCCAGGCCGACGAAGCCCCCGTCCATGTCCAATACCGATTTGCCGAAGATGAACAGCAGCGGCAGGCCCAGCGCCAAGGCCAGCAAGGCCGTCAGCGTCCATACCAGCGCGGCGGCGACGCGGCGCTCGCCGTCGGCCGGCGCCGCGCGCCGGCCTGGCAAGGCGCGGCTCAGCATGCGCCCTCTCCGGCATAGGCGCGCAGCAGCGCGGCCGGCAACTCCACCGGCACCACCTCGCCCGGCGTCAGCGGCTGGCGTTGCAGCATGGACGGGCAGATTTCAGCGTACAGCAGCTGGCCGGGCATGCCTTCCGGCTGCAGGCGCAGCCGGGTCATCGCGCCGCCGAAGCTGATGTCGGCCACCCTCGCCAGCAAGGTGTTGGGCGCGCCGTCCCAGCGCGCCTTGACGATGATGTCTTCCGGCCGCAGGAACAAGGTCAGCGCCTCGGCCTGCGGCAAGGGCGCGTCCAGCCGCAGCAGGCAGTTGCCGACGGCGGCGCCGTGGGCGTCCCGCCGCCGCGCCGGCAGCCAGTTGGCGGCGCCGACGAATTCGGCGACGAAGCGGCTGGCCGGCCGGCGGTAGATTTCGGCCGGCGTGCCGATCTGCTCGATGCGGCCGGCGTTCATCACCACCACCCGGTCGGCGATGGCCAGCGCCTCGGCCTGATCGTGGGTCACCATCAGCGTGGTGACGCCCAGCCGTTTTTGCAGGCCCTTGAGTTCGTCGCGCAGCTTGTCGCGCACTCGCGCGTCCAGCGCGGACAGCGGTTCGTCCAGCAGCAGCAAGCCGGGCGAGGTGGCCAGCGCCCGCGCCAGCGCCACGCGCTGCTGCTCGCCGCCGGACAACTGGGCCGGGTATTTGTCCTCGGCGCCGGGCAGGCCCGCCAGGTCCAGGAGTTCGCGCACGCGGCGGGCGTGGCGCGCGCCGCCGCCGCGCGGCTTGAGGCCGTAGGCGATATTGTCGGCGACGCTGAGATTGGGGAATAGCGCGTAGCTCTGGAACACGATGCCGTAGTCGCGGCGCGCCGGCGGCTCGTCGGTGATGTCGCGCTCCAGCAAATGGACGCTGCCGGCGTCCGGCCGTTCCAGCCCGGCGATCAGCCGCAGCAAGGTGGTCTTGCCGCAGCCGGACGGGCCCAGCAGGCAGACGAATTCGCCTTTGCGGATGGACAGCGATACGCCGTCCAAAGCGGTAAAGCCGCCAAAACGGCGGCTGAGGCCGCGGACGGACAGGTGTTCGGACAAGCCGTCCAGGCTATCGGCCGGTTTCATGCGCAACTCCAGGGTGTCTTAGAACCTGTTTACGATCTCGCGAGCAAGGGCGAGACAAGGCGACAACGGCTGAAAAAGCCGAGCGCACACACGGTATATGAGCATTTTGAAGACGCACTCACCGTGTAACGCTCCACGACGCGCAGCAGATCGTAAACAGGTTTTTAAAAAGAAACGACGCCGCCCGGCGGGCGGCGCAATGACGGAAGCCGGCTCAGCTCTTGGGTTCGGCCTTGCTTTCGTAGCGGCGCGACCATTCGCGCAGGATGGCCTCGCGCTGCTTGGCGGCCCAGGCGAAATTGTTCTTGCTCAGACGCTGGGCGTAATCGGCGGGGATGAAGGGATTGGGCTTGGCCACGCCGGGCATGGCCAGCACCGCGTAGTTCTTTTCATACAAGCGCATCGCCGGCAGACTGACCGAGAAATCCGCCAGCTTCTGCGCGGCGGCCAGCTTCTTGCTGCCCTTGATGATGGCGGTGGCTTCCAGATCCCAGCCCAAGCCCTCCTTCGGGTAGATCAGGTCTATCGGCGCGCCCTTCTCCTTGAGCTGAGCGCCGCGGTATTCGAAGGAAATACCTATCGGATACTCGCCGGCGGCGGCCATCTTGCACGGCTTGGAGCCGGAGTGGACGTACTGGGCCATATTGGCGTGCAGCTTGTCCATATACTCCCAGCCCTTTTTCTCGCCCATCATCTGCAGCCAGGCGGACACGTCCAGATAACCGGTGCCGGAGGACGCCGGATGCGGCATCACGATCTGGCCTTTATAGACCGGCTTGGCGAGGTCGGCCCAGCTCTCGGGCTTGGGCAGGTTTTTCTTGGCGGCTTCCACGGTGTTGAAACAGAGGGCGGCGGCCCACACGTCCATGCCGGTCCACTTGGGCGGCTTGGCCTTGTCGACGAATTCCGGGCTCAGCTTTTCCACGCCCTTGGGCGCGTAAGGCTGCAGCATGCCCTGCTGGTCCAGAATCATCAGGCTGGTGGCGGCCAGGCCCCATACCGCGTCGGCTTGCGGATTGTTTTTCTCGGACAACAGCTTGGCGGTGATGATGCCGGTGGATTCGCGCACGAAGCGGATTTCGATGTCCGGGTTGGCCTTCTCGAAAGCCTCTTTGTATTCCTTGACCTGGTCCGCCTCCAGCGCGGTGTACACGGTCAGGGTGGTGGCGGCCTGCGCCAGCGGGGCCGTCAGGCCGGACAGGGCCAGGCCGGCGGCCAGGACAATCAGCTGTTTCATCGACATCGCTCCAATGGGTTTAGACGTATAGACCTCATGGTCCATGCGCCGTCCGTCAATCAGCCGCCACCTTACGACGCGCCGATGACAGCGCGGTGACGGCCGGGTGAAGCTTGTCTTGCGCGGCTGGATGTCCTGCCCGCCGGCGCGGCGGCCTACCAGGCCAGCGGCCCTTTCTCGCCGTTGGCGTGCTCGCCGTAATACAGCGACGGCAAGAACCGCGCCAGGCAGCTGAACTCGTTGTAGCAATGGCGCATCAGCTCCAGGCCCAGGCGTTCCGGCACCGGTTCGCCGCTGCCGTCGGCCGCGCCCAGCAAGAAGCGGCTGCGCAGCACCGCGCCGTGGGCGGTGTCCCGCGTCAGGTGCACCATCTCGCCGTCCAGCGGGTCGCCGTCGGCGCTGAGCCGCGGTTCGTTGCCGAAAGCGATGCGCGCGCACACCGCGGCCGAGGCCTCGCCGCGCGCCAGCGCCGCGCTCAAGCGGCCGGCGCCGAAGAAGGTTTCCGGCGGGTGGAACTTCAACACCGCCGCCACCGGCGGAATCTCGCCCAGCGCCTCCACCGCGCGCACGGTGGAGCCGATATAGCCGCGGCCGGCGCGGCGGCGGCCGTCCCAGCCGCGCAGCTCCACATGGTCGTGCGGATGCCACCACCGGATGTGCCGGGTGGAATCGAAGAAGGTGAACCACCAGTCGAACATGCGGCCGGCGCAGCCGGGCATTTCGGTGCGCGCGGCCACCAGCAAGCGGCCGTCGTCCAGACGGCGCACGCCGGTTTCCAGCATCAGCGGGCCGGGCTGCAACAGCTCATCGTAAGATGTTTCATAGTGAGAATTCACAGTACACTCCTTGGCTTGAAGATCAGCGCGGCGCGACGCCGGCGCTGGTTAATTAAGAAACGCATTGCGTTTCCATATTGAGGAAACCTTACCCCGATGTCAAGCCAGGATCAGGCCTCGCCGCGCGCGCGCGGCCGCCCCGCCGCGCCGGAACACGCTTTGAAGCAACAGGTGCTGGACGCCGCCACCGAACTCTTGCTGAGCCAGGGCTACCAGGCCGCCACCATGGCGGCGGTGGCGCAGCGGGCCGGGGTGGCCAAGAAAACGGTGTACCGCTTCGCCGACAACAGCGAGCAGTTGCTGGGCGCGGTCATCCACGGCTGGACCGACGCCTTCGTCGCGCCGATGAGCGAGCCGCTGACGGAGGCCGCCGCGCTGCCGCAGGCCTTGGAAGCGCTGCTGAACACCGTGGCGGCCAAGGTGCTCACGCGCGAGGCGGTGGGATTGTTCCGCCTGCTGATAGGAGACTTTCCCGGCCGGGAACAGGCGCTGGCGCAGTACGCCGAGCACGGCGTGCAGCGCTGCGCCGCGCTCTTGGCCGGCTGGCTGGAACGCCAGGCGGAACAGGGCTTGATCCGCTGCCCGCAGCCGGCGCAAACCGCCGAACTGCTGCTGGCGATGACGATAGCGGAGCCGCTGCGCCGGATGGCGCTGGGCCTGACGCCGCCGTTGCCGGAGCACGACCCCGGCGAGCGCATCCGCGCCGCGGTGGCGCTGTGTTGCGCCGGTCTGCTGCCGCGCTGAGCCGCCCCGCCGGGCCCGGGCATACAAGGCCCGAAACCTTGACTAAACTGTCTTGAAGACAACCTTATTTGCGACCATGAGCCTGCGCCGCGTCCTTGATAGCATCGTTACCCGCTTGCTGCTGCTGGCGCTGGGCATCGTGGTGGCCGGCGCGGTGGCGCGCTACTACGCGCTCAGCCAGTTTCTGCGCGAGGATTTGAGCAAGGTGGTGCAGAACCAGCAGATGGCGCTGGCCAGCTACGTCGCCCGCGACGTGGACTTCAAGATCCAGCAGCGCCAGGCCCTGCTTCAGCGGCTGGCCGCCAGCCTGCCCCAGGAGCTGCTGCAACGCCCGGCGGAACTGCAAGCCTGGCTGCGCCTGCATTGCGACTTCCAATGCCCGTTCTCGCAAGGCCTGTACGTGGTGACGCCGGACGGGCGCGCCATCGCCGACTATCCGTCCATGCCCGGCCGCGTGGGCCGAGACTATTCCGACCGGGACTATATCCGCGTCGCCCTGTCCAGCCCGCCCAATCTGGACCGCGTCGTCATCGGCCGCCCGCTTATCGGCCGCATCAGCAAAAAACCGGTGCTGCCGATGGCGGCGGCGCTGCCCTGGCGCGACGGCCGCCCGCAAGGCGCGCTGGCCGGCATTACCGCGCTGGCCGCGCCGGGCTTCATGGACTTGCTGCTGGCCTCCCACATCGGCGGGCCCAATAGCGGCTTTTTGCTGATCTCGCCGCAGGACAAGATCTTCGTCGCCTCCTCCCAGCCGGACATGGTGCTCAAACCCACGCCGCCGGCGGGGATCAATCCCTTGCACGACCGGGCGATGACGGGGTTTCGCGGCGTGGGCATCACCGTCAACGCCCAGGGGCGCGAGGAAGTCTCCGCCATCGCCTCGGTGCCCAGCACCGGCTGGTTCGTGGTGGCGCGGCTGCCCAGCAGCGAGGCCTTCGCCACCGTGGGACGGGCGCAAGCCTTTTTGCTGAAAAACGCGGTGATCGCCGTGCTGGTGTTCGCCCTGGCCGCGGGCGCGGGCCTGTATCTGCTGTTCCGCCCGCTATTCCGCGCCGCCAGCCACGCGGACCGCATGACCCGCGGCGAATTGCCGCTGGAACCGCTGCCGGTCAAGCGCAACGACGAGGTGGGCTATTTGCTGGCCGCCTTCAACCGGCTGCTGAGCAAGCTGGACCAGCATCAGGCGGAACTGGCGCGCATGGCCCATCACGACACCCTGACCGGCCTGCCCAACCGCGCCTTGCTGGCCGACCGCCTGACCATGGCGCTGGCGCGCGCGCAGCGCAATGCAAGCCGGCTGGGCTTGTTGTTTCTGGATCTGGACGGCTTCAAGCAGATCAACGACGGCTACGGCCACAAGGCCGGCGACAAAGTGTTGTGGCAGGCGGCGCAGCGCCTGGGCGGCATCGTGCGCCAGACCGATACCCTGGCGCGCATCGGCGGCGACGAGTTCGTGCTGTTGATCGGCGATCTGGGCGAGGATGCGGAGGAAGCGGCCCGCATCGTGGCGGCCAAATGCATAGAGACGATGCAAACGCCTTTCGACATCGGCGGCGAACAACGCCAGCTGGGCATTTCCGTCGGCATCGCGCTGGGCAACGGCGACAGCAGCGCGGACAGCCTGCTGCAGGCGGCGGACCAGGCGATGTACCGGGCCAAGAAGTCCGGCCGCAGCGGCTGCGAAAGCGTCACGCTGTAAAACCCGTTTACGATCCCGCAAGCCGTCCGGCGGCCCTGCCAGGCCGCCGTGACTGCCGCTGTCTATACGATTTCGGGGATGGGCTCGATATAAGCCACCCGCTCGTTATTGTGCAGCACTTCCACCGCCGTGTACTTGGGCGCACCCGGCGGCAGCACCCTGTCGTAGTGGGCGTGCGCCACCGCCAACACCTGCGGCCACATGCCGGGCTTTTGCACCAGGTGCAAGTCCAGCATCAGGATGGCCGGGTTGATGCCTTGCGGCTCGCGCATGCACAGCAGCGCCTCCACGCCGGGGTTGGCCACCACCACGTCGCCTGCCACATGCAAGCTCTTGGGGTGACCCGGCATCACGTTCAGCCAGGCATGCCAGTTTCTCGATTGCAAAGCCATATCCATTCTCCTGCCAACGGCGGGACGACCATTGCATGCGCACCGCTCAGAACCTGTTTACGATCTGCTGCGCGTCGGCGATACAGCGTTGAAAACCACTTCGAAATGCTCATGTACCACCTGTACATTCCGCTTTCTCAGCCGTTTTCGCCTTGTCTCGCCTTAGCTCGCGAAATCGTAAACACGTTCTCCGGCGTCCCGCCAGCCGGAGACGGCGCGCGGCTCGCCGCCACGCGGCCGGCGAACTGCCCCGGTTATAGCAAGCGGCGGCGGCTTCGCCGGCGCGGTTTTCCAGGCATTAAGGACAGTCCGCCTCCCTGCCCCGCGTCAGCAGCCGCAGCAGCCGCTCGCCGGCCTCGGCCAGTTCGCCGTCGTTTTGCAGCACCGCCGCGTCCGGCGGTGGCGTCAGCGCGGCGGCTTCCTCCAGCCGCAGGGCGACGCGCTCGGCCGATTCCCGGC
>NZ_JAMZGH010000043.1:0-59480 GCF_024158805.1 Chromobacterium sp. S0633
GATATTTTTATAAGAGACAGGACCTGAACCGGCTGCGGCGCGTATTGCCGCGGCGCCGGCGAACTCAGGCCGGCGGCCTGCAAGGCCCGCGCGGCCGGCGAAATGCCTCCCGGCGCGGCCGGGACCGGCTGCGCTTGCGGCGGCTGCGGGCGAGCCGGCGCGCCGGCGGCCGGGCGCGGAGGTGCGGCTTCGGCCCGGGCGTTGGCCGGATGGAAGGCCAGCATGCGCAGCAGGGTCATATTGAAACCGGCGTGCTCGTCCGGCGCCAGCGCCAGGTCTTTGCGGCCGTGGATGGCGATCTGGTAATACAGCTGCACGTCCTGCGGCGCAATGGCGTCCGCCAGCGCCTGCAGGGCGTCGCGTTCCGGCTCGTCCTGGGCAACCGCCTGCGGCACGGTCTGCATCAGCGCCAGCTGCTGCAACAAGACCGCCAGTTCGCTCAAAGCGCCTTCGAAGCTGACCCCGCGCTCGGCCAGGCCGTCGGCCTCGGCCATCAGCTGCGGGCCGTCGCCGGCGGCCAAGGCCTGCAGCAAGGCGAACAGATAGCGGCGGTCCACCGCGCCCAGCATCGCGCGCACGCCGTCTTCCTTCACCTCGCCCAGACCGTAGGCGATGGCCTGGTCCAGCAGCGATTGCGCGTCGCGCATCGAACCGGAGGCGGCGCGGCCCAGCAAGGCCAGCGCCGGCGTCTCGTAGGCGATGCCTTCCACGTCCAGCATGTGGGCCAGATGGCCGGCCACTTGCTGCGGCGTCATATTGCGCAAGGAGAACTGCAGACAGCGGCTCAACACCGTGACCGGCACTTTCTGCGGATCGGTGGTGGCCAGAATGAATTTGACGTGGGCCGGCGGCTCCTCCAGCGTCTTCAGCATCGCGTTGAAGGCGCTCTTGGACAGCATGTGCACTTCGTCGATGATGTAGACCTTGAAGCGGCCGGACGTCGGCGCGTACTGGGCGTTTTCCAGCACTTCGCGGATATTGTCGATGCCGGTGTTGGACGCGGCGTCGATCTCCAGCAGATCGACGAAGCGGCCGGTGTCGATCTGACGACAGGCCGAACATTCGCCGCAGGGTTCGGCGGTGGTGCCGGTTTCGCAGTTCAGGCTCTTGGCCAGAATCCGGGCGATGGTGGTCTTGCCCACCCCGCGCGTCCCCGTCAGCAGATAAGCGTGATGCAGACGCTGTTCTTTGAGGGCGTTGGTCAAGGCGCGCACCACGTGCTCCTGGCCGACCAGATCGGCAAAGCGCTTGGGACGCCACTTACGGGCAAGGACTTGATAGCTCATGGGGGCGGATTTTAATGGCAATTGCCGCGCGTGGCGACAGGTTTCGCGCCGCCGCGGCGGGCGGCGCGCGGCGTCACGGCTGGGCCGCGGCCTGGCCCGCCAGATAGCGCTGGCGCAGCTGATCCGCGATTTCCTGCACCGCCTTGGCGTACAGCGTGCTGCGGTTGTAGCGGGTGATCACGAAGAAGTTGTTGAGGCCCAGCCAGTATTCGGTGACGCCGGGCGCCGTTTCCAGCGGCACCAGCACCGCCGGCACGTCGTCGGCCACCGGCGACTGCGGCGTCACGCCCATTTTCTTCAGCTCGCCCACGGTGTAGTGCAGATTGAATTTGTCGGCGATCAGCTGATCGATCTGCGGCCCCGGCTGCACGCTGGCCGGCAGGATCACATCGTCGCCGTGGCGCCAGCCGTGGCGCTGGAAGTAATTGGCCACGCTGCCGATCGCGTCGTCCGGATCGCTCCAGATGTCGCGGTGGCCGCTGCCGTCGAAATCCACCGCCCATTTGCGGAAGCTGGACGGCATGAATTGCGGCCAGCCCATCGCGCCGGCGTAGGAGCCCTTCAGCGTCAGCGGGTCCTTGCCCTCCTCCTTGGCCAGCAGCAGGAACTCGGTCAGCTCCTTGCGGAAGAATTCCGCGCGGCGCGGGTAATCGAAGCCTATGGTGGACAAGGCGTCCACCAGGCGGAACGATCCGGTGTTGCGGCCGTAATGGGACTCCACGCCCAGGATGGCGACGATGAGCTCGGGCGCCACGCCGTATTGCTGCTCGGCCCGCGTCAGCGCGGCCGCGTTGGCGCGCCAGAACGCCACGCCGTCGGCAATGGTCTTTTCCCCCACCGTGGAATTGCGGAACTGATACCAGGGGCGCGAGGTGGACGGCTTGTCCAGAATCTTGATGATGTTGGGCTTGAGTTCGACATTGGCGAACACCGCCTCCAGCTCCGGGCGGTTGAACTGGCCGCCGGCCACTTGCTCGTCGATATAGCGCTGCACGTCCGGACGCGCCAGAAAGGCCGCGTCGGCCTGCGCCAGCTGGAAGGAGAACAGAGCCGCCAACGGGGCCAGTTTAAGCAAAGATTTCATGGGCTGGTTTCTGAATAAGCGTTTTTGACTTAGCCGCGCTCCTCGAAGAACGCGGCGCGAAAACTATAGCCGCAGACCTCGCGTCAAGCCTTGCGGCGGCCAAAACCGGCGCTCGGCCGGCGCACGGGCGCTAGGCCCGGAACGACAAGGCGCTGGACACCAGGCGCGCGGTAATGTCGACGATAGGGATCACCCGCTCGTAAGCCATCCGGGTGGGACCGACCACGCCCAACGCGCCGACCACCTGGCCGTTGATCCGGTAAGGCGCGGTCACCACCGAGCATTCGTCCAGCGTCATCACGCCAGACTCCTCGCCGATGAAAATGTTCACGCCCTGCGCTTCCCGCCCCTGGTTCAGCAGCTTTAGCAGCTCGGTCTTGCGTTCGAACACGCTGAACAACTGACGCAGCCGCGACAAGTCCTCGGACAGGTCGCTCACCTCCAGCAGCCGGCTGCCGCCGGCCACCACCACCGCGGCGCTGCTGGCCGCCATCGAGCTCTGCCCCAGACGGATCGCCGCCGACATCAGTTCGGCGATGTCGCCCTGCAGCTGGCGCAACTCGTCCGCCACCCGGCTGGCGATGCGATCCAGCCCCTGGCCGGCGTAATGCTGGTTGATGAAATTGCCGGCCTCTATCAATTCCGACGGCGTGTAATCGCGTTCGGTGGTCAGCAGATGGTTCTGCACGTCCCCGTCCAACGTCACCAAGATCATCAGCACCCGCCGCTCGGACAGGCGCAGGAATTCGATCTGGCGAAAAGCGATGTCGGAGCGCTGCGGCGTGACGATCACGCCGGCGAAATGCGTCAGCTCGGACAGCAAGGAGGACGCGGACTGGGCGATGCGCTGCGGGCTGTCCGGCTGCAGATTCAGTTCCAGCTCGTGCAGCGCCGCCTCTTCCAAAGGCCGGATGGTGAGCAGACGATCGACGAACATGCGGTAGCCGCGCGCGGTGGGCACCCGGCCGGCCGAGGTGTGCGGCGCCGCGATCAGCCCCATCGCCTCCAGCTCCGCCAGCACATTGCGGATGGACGCGGACGACAGCTCGACGCCGGGCAGCATGGACAGGGTTTTGGACCCCACCGGCTGGCCGTCGACGATGTAGCGTTCGATCAGGACCTTGAGCAGGTGTTGCGCGCGTTCGTTCATCATGATGGCTTCATTGTACACAGGGTGGACACTTGTAAAAGTGGTCGCAATCACAACTTTTTCAAGCGAGATCGCGGTTTCCCGTCCCGAAGGACGGTATCGCCGGCAAGCGGCTCTGCCGTTGGCCAAGGCTTTATGAGATAATCGACGGCATCTTTTCGGCTATCGGCGCGGCAAGCGCGAGCGCGACGGGGCAACCCCGCCGGCGCCGCGCAAACCCCTGTCCGGCATCGGGTTTTCCCCGCCGCCATGGACGCGGCCCGCCGCTGGCCGAGCATTCATTTTGTTTAGCGCCCCCCACACTGGAGACAGCATGGCATCCGAAGACAAGAGCAAAGCGTTGGCCGCGGCCCTTGCCCAAATTGAAAAACAGTTTGGCAAGGGTTCGATCATGCGCATGAGCGACAACCAGATCAACGAAAACCTGCAAGTGGTCTCCACCGGCTCGCTGAGTCTGGACCTGGCGCTGGGCGTCGGCGGCCTGCCGCGCGGCCGCGTGGTGGAAATCTACGGCCCGGAGTCGTCCGGTAAAACCACCCTGTGTCTGCAAGCGGTGGCCGAGATGCAAAAATTGGGCGGCACCTGCGCCTACATCGACGCGGAAAACGCGCTGGACCCGCAATATGCGCAAAAGCTGGGCGTCAAGGTCGACGACCTGCTGATCTCGCAGCCGGACACCGGCGAGCAGGCGCTGGAAATCTGCGACATGCTGGTGCGCTCCAGCGGCGTCGATCTGATCGTGATCGACTCCGTCGCCGCCTTGGTGCCCAAGGCTGAAATCGAAGGCGAAATGGGCGACAGCCACGTGGGCCTGCAAGCCCGCCTGATGAGCCAGGCGCTGCGCAAGCTGACCGGCAACATCAAGCGCACCAACACCCTGGTGATCTTCATCAACCAGATCCGCATGAAGATCGGCGTGATGTTCGGCAACCCGGAAACCACCACCGGCGGCAACGCGCTGAAGTTCTACGCCTCCGTGCGCCTGGACATCCGCCGCACCGGCGGCATCAAGAAGGGCGAGGAAGTGATCGGCAACGACACCCGCGTCAAAGTGGTGAAGAACAAGGTGTCGCCGCCGTTCCGCCAGGCCGATTTCGAAATCCTTTACGGCGAGGGCATCTCCCGTCAGGGCGAGATCATCGAACTGGGCGTCAAGCACGGCTTCATCGACAAATCCGGCGCCTGGTACGCCTACAACGGCCAGAAGATCGGCCAGGGCAAGGACAACACCCGCGAATGGCTGAAGTCCAACCCGGAAATCGCCGCTGAAGTGGAACGCAAGATCCGCGACGCGGTGGGCATCAAAGTGGAAATCACCGAAGGCCAGCCGGACGAAGAGTTCGCCGACGACGCGCTCGACGCCTGATTCCCTGAATGGAAAAAAGCCTGAGGGCGCGAGCCGTCGATCTCCTGTCCCGCCGCGAATACACGCGGCGGGAACTGGAGCGGCGGCTCGCTCCGTTTGCGGAGAGCCCGGAACAATTGACGGCCTTGCTGGATGATCTGGCCGAACACAGCTGGCAGTCCGATCAGCGTTTCGCCCAGCAGTTCGCCGACAGCAAGGGCCAGCGCTACGGCAGCCGCCGCCTGCAACAGGAAATGCGTCAACGCGGCGTGGACGCCGAGCTGATCCGCGACGCCTTGCAAGGCCGCGACGACCTTGCCGCCGCCCAGGCGCAATGGCGGAAGAAGTTCGGCCAGCTGCCGGACACGCCGCAGGAGCGCGCGCGCCAGATCCGCTTTCTGGCCGGACGCGGCTTCCCGATGTCCGTGATCGGCAAGGTGCTCAGCGGCGCCGCCGACGACGACTTTCCCGCCGACGAGGACTGAGCATGCAAACGCGCGGCATCGCCACCCATATCGACATAGACGCCGCGCCGTCCGCGGTCTGGCGCGTGCTGTGCGACTGGGCAGCCTACCCGGAATGGAACCCCTTCATCGTCGGCCTGCACGGCCGCCAGCAGATAGGGTCTCGCCTGGTGGTCAGCATCCATCCGCCCGGCCGGCCGCGGCTGACCTTCCGCCCGCGGCTGGAAGTCTTGCAAACAGCGGAGGAGCTGGTGTGGCTGGGGCGCGCGCTGCTGCCCGGCCTGCTGGACGGCCGCCACAGTTTTCGCCTGGAAGCGCTGGAAAACGGCGGCACCCGCCTGCATCACGGCGAAACTTTCAGCGGCCTCTTGCTGCCGCTGTTCGGCCAGACGCTGCTGGCCGACACGCGCAAGGGTTTCGAATTGATGAACCAGGCGCTCAAGCGCCGCGCCGAAACCCTTGCCAGCGCCGGCGCGGCTTGACACAATCAGCTGTCCGCGCCGCTCTGGGTTCAAGCCCCCAAAGCGGCCCAGAATTCGCAATCTTACGAAATCAAACATGAAAACCTCTGAAATTCGCCAGAAATTCCTGGATTTCTTTGCCGGCAAAAACCATCAGGTGGTGCCCTCCAGCAGCCTGATCCCCGGCAACGACCCCACGCTGATGTTCACCGTCGCCGGCATGGTGCAGTTCAAGGACGTGTTCCTGGGCTTTGAAAAACGCGATTACACCCGCGCCACCACCAGCCAGAAATGTCTGCGCGCCGGCGGCAAGCACAACGACCTGGAAAACGTCGGCTACACCGCGCGCCACCACACCTTCTTCGAAATGCTGGGCAACTTCAGCTTCGGCGATTACTTCAAGCAGGACGCCATCACCTTCGCCTGGGAATTCCTGACCGGCGAGCAATGGCTGAACCTGCCAAAGGACAAGCTGCTGGTCACCGTCTACGCCTCCGACGACGAAGCCTACGACATCTGGCACAAGAGCGTGGGCCTGCCGGCCGACAAGATCATCCGCATCGGCGACAACAAGGGCGCGCCGTACGCCTCCGACAACTTCTGGACCATGGGCGACACCGGCCCCTGCGGCCCCTGCACCGAGATCTTCTACGACCACGGCCCGAGCGTGGCCGGCGGCCCTCCGGGCAGCCCGGACGAAGACGGCGACCGCTTCATGGAAATCTGGAACAACGTGTTCATGCAGTTCAACCGCGACGAGTCCGGCACCCTGCATCCGCTGCCCAAGCCGTCGGTCGACACCGGCATGGGTCTGGAGCGCCTGTCCACCGTGCTGCAACACGTCAAGTCCAACTACGAGACCGACGCGCTGGCCTGCCTGGTGCGCGCCGCCGCGCGCGAAACCGGCATAGCCTACAGCCAGGACGTGCCGTCGCTCAAAGTGATCGCCGACCACATCCGCGCCTGTTGCTTCATGGTCGCCGACGGCATCTTGCCGTCCAATGAAGGCCGCGGCTACGTGCTGCGCCGCATCGCCCGCCGCGCCATCCGCCACGGCTACAAGCTGGGCCAGAAAGGCCTGTTCTTCCATAAGATCGTCGCCGATCTGGTGGCCGAGATGGGCGACGCCTATCCGGAACTGCGCGAGAAGCAGGCGCATATCGAAGACGCGCTGCGCGCCGAGGAGATCAAGTTCGCCGAGACGCTGGAAATCGGCATGGGCCTGGTGGACTCCGCGCTGGAAGGCGGCAAGACCAAGCTTGACGGCGACACCATCTTCAAGCTCTACGACACCTTCGGCTTCCCGGTGGACCTGACCGCCGACATCTGCCGCGAACGCGACATCCACGCCGACCTGGAAGGCTTCGAGCGCGCGATGGAAGCGCAGCGCGAGCGCGGCCGCGCCGGCTCCAGCTTCAAGATGACCGGCAAGGTCAGCTACAGCGGCGCCGACACCTGCTTCCACGGCTATGATTCCGCCAGCACCGACGCCAAGGTCTTGGCGCTGTTCAAGGGCACCGAGGCCGTCGCCGCGCTGGAAGCCGGCGAAGAAGGCATCGTGGTGCTGGACGACACCCCCTTCTACGCAGAAGGCGGCGGCCAGGTCGGCGACGTGGGCGAGATTTCGCTGCAAGGCGGCATCGGCGCGCTGTTCGACGTCAACGACACCCAGAAGATCCAGGCCGCGGTGTTCGGCCACAAGGGCAAGCTGGCCCGCGGCCGTCTGGCCGTCGGCGACAGCGTGACCGCCACCATCGATCTGCACGCGCGCGCCGCCAGCGCCCGCAACCACTCCGCCACCCACCTCTTGCACGCGGCGCTGCGCCACGTGCTGGGCGACCATGTCGCGCAGAAGGGCTCGCTGGTGAATCCGGAGCGCACCCGCTTCGACTTCGCCCACGGCGAACCGGTCAGCGCAGAACAGATCGCCGAGCTGGAGCGCGTGGTCAACCGCGTGATCAGCCACAACTTGCCGGTCAAGGCCGAAGTGATGAGCATGGAAGCCGCGCAGAAATCCGGCGCGATGATGCTGTTCGGCGAAAAATACGGCGATGAAGTGCGCGTGCTGACCATGGGCGACTTCTCCGCCGAACTGTGCGGCGGCACCCATGTGCAGCGCACCGGCGACATCGGCCTGTTCAAGATCGTGGCGGAAAGCGGCGTCGCCGCCGGCGTGCGCCGCGTCGAAGCCGTCACCGGTGAAGGCGCCATCGCCCACATCCAGTCTCAGGACGCCCTGCTCAAAGAGGCGGCCGGCGCGCTGAAAGCGCAGACGCTGGACGAGGTGGCCGCCAAGATCGGCAGCTTGCAGGACAACGTCAAGACCCTGGAAAAAGAGCTGGCCAAACTCAAGGGCCAACTGGCCGCCTCCGCCGGCGACAGCCTGGCCGACGGCGCGGCCGACGTCAACGGCGTCAAGGTGCTGGCGGTGGAACTGCCGGGCGCGGACAACAACGCGCTGCGCGAAAC
Source organism: Chromobacterium sp. S0633 (assembly GCF_024158805.1). Classification (NCBI taxonomy): domain Bacteria; kingdom Pseudomonadati; phylum Pseudomonadota; class Betaproteobacteria; order Neisseriales; family Chromobacteriaceae; genus Chromobacterium; species Chromobacterium sp. S0633. The sequence continues at coordinate 8,260 of NZ_JAMZGH010000043.1, forward strand.
CCTGGACAAGCTGAAGGACAAGCTGGGCTCCGCCGCCATCGTGCTGGCCGCCAAGGGCGACGGCAAAGTGGCGCTGGTGGCCGGCGTCACCGCCGACCTCACCTCCAAGCTCAAGGCGGGCGAGCTGGTCAACTTCGTCGCCCAGCAAGTGGGCGGCAAGGGCGGCGGCCGTCCGGACATGGCCCAGGCCGGCGGCACTCAGCCGGAAAACCTGGTGGCGGCCTTGGCCGGCGTGCAGGCCTGGGTGGCGGCTAAGCTGTAAGAACGTGTTTGCGATCTCGCGAGCTAAGGCAAGACAAGGAGAAAACGGCTGAGAAAGCGGAATGTACGCGTGGTACATGAGCATTTCGAAAACGTTTTCAACGCCGTATCGCCGACGCGCAGCAGATCGGAAACAGGTTCTAAGCCTCCCAACTCTCATCAACAGACCGCGCGCTGCGCGGTCTTTTTATGTCTTCCACGCCGTCGACCTTGGCTGCCGCCGCTTTCTTGCTCCAGGTCAAGGGCATCAGGATTACGAAATACTAATATTGAGAGGCTTAATGATGGCTTCTCCTTTTGTTGTTTGCATTTCAGCCCTGCTCGCCTCTCCGATCAGGGCGTTTTTTTTGCGCACGGCCATGGAAAAAGGCGGCCTGAGCCGCCCTGTCCCGTCATGCCGCGCCGCGGCTCACAACACCAGCTTGCCGCCTATCACCGCCAGCATCACCGCCAGCGCCGGCCGCAACCAGCCCTCCGCCAGCCGCCGCGTCAGCTTGCTGCCCAGCCAGATGCCGGGCAGGGAGCCCGCCAGCAGATTGAGCAAGAGCGTAAAATCCACATTGCCGAGCCCGGCGTGTCCCAGACCGGCCACCAGGGTCAAGGGCACCGCGTGGGCGATTTCGGTGCCCACCAGCCGCGAAGTCGGCAAGGCCGGATACAGCAGGAACAAGGCCAGGGTGCCCAGGGCCCCGGCGCCGATGGAACTGAGCGTGACCAAAACGCCCAACACCACGCCGGTGGCCACGGTCAAGCCTATCCGCGGCTCGAACGACGGGCTGGCCGCGCCGGCGCGGCCCAGCCAGCGCAAGAGCAAGGGTTTGCCCAGGATGGCCGCGGCGGTCAGCAGCAAGGCGACGCCCAGCACCAGCTTGAACAGGGTGTCCAGCATTTTTTCCGGCAGATGCAGATAGGACAGGCCGGCTAGCACCAGCAGGGCCGCCGGCACGCTGCCGGCGGTCAGCCAGCCGGCGATGCGCCAATCGACATGGCCTTGGCGATGATGCACCGTCACTCCGCCCATCTTGGTCAAGGCCGCGTATAAGAGATCCGTGCCCACCGCGGTGGCCGGAGAGATGCCGAACCACAGCAAGATGGGCGTCATCAGCGAACCGCCGCCCACGCCGGTCAGACCTACGATGAAGCCCACCGCCAAACCCGCGATCGCATACCCCCACTCCATAAAACCGCTCCTTGGCCGCGCCATTCGATAGCGGCATGCTACGCCAGTTTCATATAACGATTTATACCGTTTCGAAACAACATTATTCGAAAAGTGATTTACCTCAAAGACTTGCCCCGGACGCCCGCTCCATCATGCTGCGGTAACATCGCGCCGGTAGCGTGGGCGGAGTCCGCTGGAATGCCCAAGTCCGATTTGCTCCTAATCACAAGCAAACAGGGCTTTACAAATCGCGAAAATAGCGTCAATGTCAAAGGGTCAGGGTTTGCCCTGGCCTCACACAAGTACGTGACCGAGAGGTGCAAGGATGATGACTTCCCGTATTCCTCTGAGTGTTCGCAGAAAGCAGGCTAGAGACCAGCACGAGAGTTTTCTCTATGCGGTCGCCAAGCCTCAGTTGAGTGATGCTGAGAGGTCGCGCCAGCAGAAAGTGCGCCAGCGCGCGCACGATCGGGACGATGCCCGATTCCTGGCCGACCGCTGCGACGACCTGTTCTGAACACCTTGCCTACTGGCGGCTTGCCGCCTGTTGACGGTTAGCGGCCCAGCCATACGCCACGCCGCAACCTCCCTGCCTTGAAGCGGACCGCGCGCTTGCCGCCTGTGCCGAGCCGCCCGTTTCGTTTCCCGCCGCCGCGCCCGCGTCCAGCGACGCCGGTCGTCCGCCCGTTGTCCCCTGCGTCTCCGCCTCCGCGCGCATAAAGAAAATTCCTTTTCCCGCCGAAATCCGTCCGAATTTGCGCCAAACGGCGATTTCCCATCGATTTTTACGCGATTTTTATCTCTATCCAACGGCTTTTATCGGGTTTTTGACGCCGGCTTCAGTACCTTTCCATTACTGATTCAAATGGAGATTTTCATGATGGATGTCGTCTATCTGGGACTCGTCCTGTTGTTCGGCGCGCTGGCCTGCGGCTTTGTCGCCGGCTGCCGGAAACTGGGAGAAAAGGAATGAGCGTCTGGTATCTGCTCAGCGCGCTGATCGCGCTGGGCCTGCTTGGCTATCTGATCTACGCACTGCTTAAGCCGGAGAATTTTTAATCATGTTCGCCAATTTCATCGGCTCGGCCGCACCCTTGCAGCTGGGCTTGTTCCTGCTGGTGCTGCTGGCGCTGGCCTGGCCGCTGGGCGCCTATATCGCCCGTGTGATGCAGGGCGACAATGTCGGCCCCCTGCGCCTGTTCGCGCCGCTGGAGCGCGGCTTTTACCGGCTGGCCGGCGTCAAGCCGGACGAAGACATGGGCTGGCGCGGCTACGCCGTCGCCTTGCTGTTGTTCAATGTGCTGGGCGCGCTGGCCTTGTATCTGCTGCAACGCTTGCAGGGCTGGCTGCCGTTCAACCCGCAAGGCATGGGCGCGGTGGCGCCGGACTCCGCGTTCAACACCGCGATCTCCTTTGTCACCAACACCAACTGGCAAGGCTATGGCGGCGAATCCACCATGGGCTATCTGGTGCAGATGCTGGGCCTGACGGTGCAGAACTTCCTGTCCGCCGCCACCGGCGCGGCGGTGGTGCTGGCCCTGGTGCGCGGCTTTGTCCGTCACGGCTCGGCCAAGATCGGCAACTTCTGGGTGGACGTCACCCGCTTCACCCTCTACGTATTGCTGCCGCTGTCCTTCGTGTTCGCGCTGGCCTTCAGCCAGCAAGGCATGATCCAGAACCTGTCCGCCTATAAAAACGCGCAGACGGTGGAAACCACCCATTATCAGCAGGCCAAGACCGATGCTCAGGGCAACGCGGTCCTGGGCGCCGACGGCAAGCCGGTGATGGCGGACGCCAGCACCCAGCAGCAAACGCTGCCCATGGGGCCGGTGGCCTCGCAAGAAGCGATCAAGCTGCTGGGCACCAACGGCGGCGGCTTCTTCAACGCCAACTCGGCGCACCCGTTTGAAAACCCCACCCCGCTGAGCAACTTCCTGCAAAGCCTGGCCATCTTCCTGATCCCGGCGGCGCTGTGCTTCGTGTTCGGCCGCATGGTGGGCGACCAGCGCCAAGGCTGGGCCATCATCGCCGCGATGACGGTGATGTTCGTCTGCGCGGTCGTAACGGCCACCGGCGCGGAACAGGCCGGCGTGCCGCAGCTGAGCGCAATGGGCGTGGATCAGCAGGCCAGCCATTTGCAGGCCGGCGGCAATATGGAAGGCAAGGAAACCCGCTTCGGCGTCATCGACACCTCGCTGTTCATCGCGGTGACCACCTCCGCCTCCTGCGGCGCGGTCAACGCCATGCACGATTCGCTGACCCCGATCGGCGGCCTGGTGCCCACCTTCCTGATGCAATTGGGCGAGGTGGTGTTCGGCGGCGTCGGCTCCGGCCTGTACGGCATGCTGATCTTCGCCATCCTGGCGGTGTTCATCTCCGGCCTGATGGTGGGCCGCACCCCGGAATACCTGGGCAAGAAGATAGAAATCCATGAGATGAAGATGACGGCGATCACCATTCTGGTCACCCCGGTTCTGGTGCTGACGCTGACCGCCATCGCGGTGCTGGCCGCCTCCGGCAAGGCCGGCGTCCTCAACCCCGGCGCCCACGGCTTCAGCGAGGTGTTGTACGCCTTCACCTCGGCCGCCAACAACAACGGCAGCGCCTTCGCCGGCCTGTCCGCCAACACGCCCTTCTACAACGTCGCCACCGCGGTGGCCATGTTCTTCGGCCGCTTCTTCATGATCGTGCCCATCCTGGCCATCGCCGGTTCCTTGGCCGCCAAGAAGCGGCTGGCCGTCACCGGCGGCACCCTGCCCACCCATGGCCCGCTGTTCGTGGTGCTGCTGATAGGCACCGTCTTGCTGGTGGGCGCGCTCAACTATGTTCCCGCGCTGGCGCTGGGCCCGGTCGTCGAGCAATTGCAGATGATCAGCGGTCGCTGAACCTTGCGGGAGGACTCATAAAATGAACGATATCAATCATTCCAAACTGCCGGCCGCCCAGCCCGTTCAAGCGGGCCACAGGAGCGCGGCCAAATCCATGCTGGACCCCAGCCTGGTGAAACCGGCCATCGTCGACTCCTTCAAGAAGCTGTCGCCGCGCGCCCAGTGGCGCAACCCGGTGATGTTCGTCGTCTACATCGGCAGCATCCTGACCAGCGCGCTGTGGGTTCAGTCCCTGGCCGGCCAGGGCGAGGCGCCGTCCGGCTTCATCCTGGCGGTGGCGCTGTGGCTGTGGTTCACCGTCTTGTTCGCCAACTTCGCCGAAGCGCTGGCCGAGGGCCGCAGCAAGGCCCAGGCGGCCAGCTTGCGCTCGGCCAAGAAAAACGTGGTGGCCAAGAAGCTGTCCGGCCCCAGCCACGACGCCGGCAAGACCGTGATCGACGGCAGCAGCCTGCGCAAGGGAGACTATGTGCTGGTGGAAGCCGGCGACGTGATCCCGGTGGACGGCGAGGTGATCGAAGGCGTGGCCTCGGTGGACGAGTCCGCGATCACCGGCGAATCCGCGCCGGTGATCCGCGAGGCCGGCGGCGATTTCTCCTCGGTCACCGGCGGCACCCGCGTGCTGTCCGACTGGATCGTGGTGCGGATTTCCGTCAACCCGGGCGAAACCTTCCTCGACCGCATGATCGCCATGGTGGAAGGCGCCAAGCGCCAGAAAACGCCGAACGAGATCGCGCTGACCATCCTGCTGGTGGCGCTGACTATCGTCTTCCTGGTGGTCACCGTCACCCTGCTGCCCTTCTCGCTGTTCAGCGTGGAAGCGGCCAAGGCCGGCTCGCCCATCGGCATCACCACCCTGGTGGCCTTGCTGGTATGCCTGATCCCCACCACCATCGGCGGCCTCTTGTCCGCCATCGGCGTGGCCGGCATGAGCCGGATGATGGGCGCCAATGTGATCGCCACCTCCGGCCGCGCGGTGGAAGCCGCCGGCGACGTGGACGTGCTGCTCTTGGACAAGACCGGCACCATCACCCTGGGCAATCGCCAGGCCTCGGCCTTCATTCCGGCGCCCGGCGTCAGCGAACAGGCTTTGGCCGACGCCGCCCAGCTGGCCTCGCTGGCCGACGAAACCCCGGAAGGCCGCAGCATCGTGGTGCTGGCCAAGAAGCAGTTCAATCTGCGCCAGCGCGAGCTGGCCAGCCATGAAGCCGCGTTCATCCCCTTCACCGCGCAAACCCGGATGAGCGGCATAGACTACGATGGCCGCCGGATCCGCAAAGGCGCCATCGACGCCATCCGCCGCCACATCGCCGAACTGGGCGGCCAGTTCCCGGACGCGCTGGCGAAAAGCGCCGATGAAGTGGCCCGCCGCGGCTCCACCCCGCTCTTGGTGGCGGAAGGTAATCGCGCCTTGGGCGTGATCGAACTGAAGGACATCGTCAAGGGCGGCATCAAGGAGCGCTTCGCCGAGCTGCGCCAGATGGGCATCAAGACGGTGATGATCACCGGCGACAACCCGCTGACCGCCGCCGCCATCGCCGCCGAGGCCGGCGTGGACGATTACCTGGCCGAAGCCACGCCGGAAGCCAAGCTCAAGCTGATCCGCAGCCATCAGGCCGAGGGCAAGCTGGTGGCGATGACCGGCGACGGCACCAACGACGCGCCGGCGCTGGCCCAGGCCGACGTGGCGGTGGCGATGAACACCGGCACCCAGGCGGCCAAGGAAGCCGGCAATATGGTGGACTTGGATTCCAACCCCACCAAGCTGATCGAGATCGTGGAAATCGGCAAGCAGATGCTGATGACGCGCGGCTCCTTGACCACCTTCTCCATCGCCAACGACGTGGCCAAATACTTCGCCATCATTCCGGCCGCCTTCGCCAGCACCTATCCGCAATTGAACGCGCTGAACGTGATGGGCCTGAACAGCCCGGCCTCGGCCATCATGTCGGCGGTGATCTTCAACGCCGTCATCATCGTGTTCCTGATCCCGCTGGCGCTGAAGGGGGTCAAGTATCAAGCCAAGAGCGCGGCGGAGCTGCTGCGCGGCAACCTGCTGATCTACGGCCTGGGCGGCCTGCTGGTGCCCTTCGCCGGCATCAAGCTGATCGACATGCTGCTGGGCGCGCTGAGCCTGGCATAAGCACTGAAAGGACAAAGCAAATGAAACTGTTACGCCCGCTGCTGGTGGTGTTCGGCGGCCTGACCCTGATCACCGGCCTCGCCTATCCCTTGCTCACCACCGGGGCCGCCCAGGCGCTGTTCCCTTTCCAGGCCAACGGCAGCCTGATCGAACGCGACGGCAAGATCGTCGGCTCGCGGCTGATAGGCCAGAACTTCACCGGCCCGCAATATTTCTGGGGCCGCCCGTCCGCCACCAGCCCAATGCCGTACAATGCCGGCGGGTCCGGCGGCTCCAACCTGGGCCCCACCAACCCGGCGCAGCTGGACGCGGTGAAGGCCAATGTGGAACGCATCCGCGCCGCCCATCCGGGACAGACCGGCCCGGTGCCGGTGGACCTGGTCACCGCCTCGGCCAGCGGCCTGGACCCTGAAATTTCCGCCGCCGCGGCTTTCTACCAGTTGGAGCGCGTCGCCGCCGCCCGCAAGATGGAGCCGGCCGCGCTGCGCAAGCTGGTGGAAAGCCGGGTGATAGGCGAAACCTTCGGCCTGCTTGGCGAGCCGCGCGTCAATGTGCTGGAATTGAACCTGGCGCTGGACCAGCGGCGCGGCTGATAAGAACGAGCCGCGGAATCCCCGGCTTCCGCGGCTAAAAAAACAGGACAAGCCATGCCCGACATCCGTCCCGATCCGGACGCGCTGCTGGATGAACTGAAACGCGAAGAACTGGACGCCCAACGCGGCCGGCTGAAGATTTTCTTCGGAGCCTGCGCCGGGGTCGGCAAGACCTACGCCATGCTGGCGGCGGCCCGCGCCCGGCGCCAGGAAGGCGTGCAAGTGCTGGTGGGCGTGGTGGAAACCCACGGCCGCAAGGAAACCCAGGCGCAACTGGCGGACCTGGAATTGCTGCCGCCGCGGCGGATCGCCTACAAGGGCCACGAACTGTCCGAGTTCGATCTGGACGCGGCGCTGGCGCGCCGGCCGCAGCTGATCCTGATGGACGAATTCGCCCACTCCAACGCGCCCGGCTCGCGCCACCCCAAGCGCTGGCAGGACGTGGAGGAGCTGCTGGCCGCCGGCATCGACGTCTACACCACCCTCAATGTCCAACATCTGGAAAGCCTGAACGACGTGGTCGGACAGATCACCGGCATCGTGGTGCGCGAAACCCTGCCCGACCACGTGTTCGACCGCGCCGACGAAGTGGCGCTGGTGGACCTGCCGCCGGACGAGCTGCTGGGCCGGCTGGCCGCCGGCAAGGTCTATCTGCCGCAGCAGGCCGAGCGCGCGGTGAAGAACTTCTTCCGCAAGGGCAATCTACTGGCCTTGCGCGAACTGGCGCTGCGCCGCACCGCCGACCGCGTGGACGCGCAGATGCGCGCCTACCGCGCCGACCAGTCCATCAACCCCGTCTGGCACGCGCGCGAGCGCTTGCTGGTCTGCGTCGGCGCCAGCGCCGGCATCGACAAGCTGATCCGCAGCGCCAAGCGCCTGGCCGCCAATCTGGACGCGGACTGGATCGCCGTCTACGTGGAAACGCCGCGCCAGCAAAAACTGTCCGAGGAGCAGCGCGCCCGCGTGCTCAAGGGCCTGAGGCTGGCGCAGGAATTGGGCGCGGAAACCACGGTGCTGGGCGGCAACGAACTGGCGCCCACGCTGCTGGCCTACGCCCGCAGCCGCAACGTCTCCAAGCTGGTGGTGGGCAAATCCGTCCGCGGCCGCTGGTCGCGGCTGTGGCGCCCTACCCTGGTCAACGAGCTGAGCCGCCGCTCCGGCGACATCGATCTCTACGTGGTGGCCCACGACTTGGAAGCGGAGGACGCCGGCGCCGCCAAGACCGGCGCCAGCCTGTTGTTCGAAGAGCAGGACAGCCCGCGCTCCCGCGCCGGCTACATCGCCGCCGCCGTCGCCTGCCTGCTGACCACGCTGCTGGCCGGCCTGCTGATTCCCCATGTGGCGCTGGCCAACGACATCATGATCTACCTGCTGGTGGTGGTGCTGGTGTCGGTGCGCTACGGCCGCGGCCCCGGCATGCTGGCCTCGCTGCTGTCGGTGGCGGCCTTCGACTTTTTCTTCGTGCCGCCGCAGATGTCCTTCGCCGTCACCGACACCCAGTACCTGATGACCTTCGTGGTGATGTTGCTGGTGGCCGCCATCATCAGCCAGCTCACCGCCCGGCTGCGCTTCGCCGCCAATATCTCCACCTATCGCGAACGCCGCACCCGCGCGCTGTACGATCTGGGGCGCGAACTGGCCGGCGCGCTGACCGCCGCCCAGATCGTGGACACCGCCGTCGGCCGGCTGGAGCCGCTGTTCGCCGCCAAGGTCAACCTGTTCCTGCCCAATAGCGGCGACGAACTGCGCCTGGCCGGCGAAGACCGCGGCCATGCCGACATCGGCGTCGCGCAATGGGTTTACGATCATCAGCAGCCAGCCGGCCTCGGCACCAACACCCTGCCCGCCAACGCCGCGCTCTACGTGCCGCTGCGCGCGCCGATGCGCAACCGCGGCGTGATCGCGCTGCTGCCGGAAGTCACCGATCAGGCTTTTCTGCCGGAACAGCAAAGACTGCTGGAAACCTGCGCCGCCCAGATCGCGCTGGCGCTGGAGCGCGTGCATTACGTGGAAGTGGCGCAGGACGCCATCGTGGCGATGGAATCCGAGCGGCTGCGCAACAGCGTGCTGTCCGTGGTGTCCCACGATCTGCGCACGCCGCTGACCACCATGGCCGGCCTGTCCGAGCGGCTGTGTTCGCCCAATGTGGACGACGGCCAGCGCGCCGAGATCGCCGCCGCCATCCAGGACGAGGCGCTGCGCATGAACAAGCTGGTGACCAATCTGCTGGACATGGCGCGGCTGCAATCCGGCGTCAAGCTGAACAAGGAATGGCAGATGCTGGACGAGGTGGTGGGCAGCGCGCTGCGCGCCGCCGAACGCGGCCTGCGCGGCCGGGAACTGAAGCTGGAGCTGGACCCGGACCTGCCGGTGCTGGAATACGACGCCGTGCTGCTGGAGCGGGTGCTGGTCAACCTGCTGGAAAACGCCGGCAAATACACGCCGCCGGGCAGCCGCATCACGCTGGCGGCGCGGCGCGAAGGCGCGGAGGTGCTGGTGTCGGTCAGCGACGACGGCCCCGGCCTGCCGCCCAATATGGAACAGCGCGCCTTCGACAAATTCTCGCGCGGCGCGGCGGAGTCCAGCACCCCCGGCGTGGGGCTGGGCCTGGCGATCTGCCGCTCCATCGTGGAAATCCACGGCGGCCGCATCAGCGCGCGCAACCGCTCGCCGCACGGAGCGGAATTCCGCTTCAGCCTGCCGGCCGGTCAAGCGCCGGCGCTGCCGCCGGATGAGACGCCCTAACTCAAAAGAAAACCATGACCATGCAAGACGCACCGATCAGCATCGTCGTCATTGAAGACGAAAAACCGATACGCCGCTTTCTGAGCGCGGCGCTGGAAGAAGAAGGCCTGACCGTCCACGAGGCGGAAACCGGCAAGCAAGGCCTGATCGAAGTGGCCACCCGCAAGCCGGACCTGGTGATCCTGGACCTGGGCCTGCCGGACATGAACGGCCAGGACACCATCAAACAGCTGCGCGAATGGACCGACCTGCCCATCCTGGTCTTGTCCGCGCGCACCCAGGAAACCGAGAAGGTGGCCGCGCTGGACGCCGGCGCCGACGACTATCTGACCAAGCCCTTCGGCGTGGCCGAATGCCTGGCGCGCGTCCGCGTGCTGCTGCGCCGCCGCACCCACGGCAGCGCCGCCGCGCAACAAGTGTTCCAGTTCGGCGACATCAAGGTGGACCTGGTCAACCGGCAGGTGGCCAAGGCGGAAACGGCGGTGCATCTGACGCCGATAGAGTACCGGCTGCTGTCCACCTTGATACGCAGCGCCGGCAAGGTGATCACCCATCGCGAACTGCTGCTGGCGGTGTGGGGGCCATCGTTCTCGGAGCACAACCAGTATCTGCGCGTCTATATGGGCCATCTGCGGCAGAAGCTGGAAGACAATCCGGCGATGCCGCGCCACATCCTCACCGAGACCGGAGTCGGCTATCGGCTGGTGGAGGGCTGAGCGGACCGCCGCTTAGAAGCTGTTCATGGGAGCCAGGGCCGCGTGCAGCCGCTCACGCGCTGCGCCCCACCCCGTTCTCCACCGCGAACACCGCCGCCTGCACCCGGCTGCTGAGGCTGAGCTTCTTCAGGATGTTCTGCACATGGATTTTGACCGTGCTCTCGGCCAGATCCAGGCTGCGCGCGATCTCCTTATTGCTCTTGCCCTGGGCCAGAAAGCCGAGGATTTCGCGTTCGCGCGGGGTCAGCCGGTCCAGTTCCTGTTCCGCCGGCTCCACCGGCGCGGCCGCGCCGTGGCGGAACTGGGCCATCAGCTTGGCGGTCATCGAATCGCTCATCACCGATTCGCCGGCGGCGGCGCGCGCCACCGCCTGGGTCAGGAAGTCGGCGTCGATGTTTTTCAATAGATAGCCGCGCGCGCCGGCCTTCAAGGCCGCGGTCAGATCGTCGGCCTCCTCGGACACCGTCAGCATCACCACCGCCCGTTTGGGCTGGTCCTGCAGCATCAGGGTCAGCGCCTCCACGCCGGAAATGCCCGGCATGTTCAGGTCCAGCAACACCACGTCCGGGTCCAGCTGCTTGGCGAGCTTGACGCCCTCGGCGCCGTCGGCCGCCTCGCCGACAACGTCGAAAGCCGCCTGGCGCGCCAGCAAGGCCTTGATTCCGCTGCGGAACAAGGTGTGATCGTCCACCAGCAAAATGCGTATGGTCTGTTCAGACATCATCGAGTCCGGGTCTTTCAAATTCAGATATAGACAGTATGAGAGCTGTCTAGCCGCCGCGCCAGTGGCTCAAGCGGCCATGCGCCGCGCGCGCGGCAGCAGCAGGCTGACCAGGGTGCCCGCCTCCGGAGTGGATTCGATGTCCAGTTGCAGACCGGCGCGCTGCGCGCGCTCCTGCATGATGGACAGGCCGAAATGGCCGTCGCCCTTGTTGCGCACGGTATCCAGATCGAAACCGACGCCGTTATCCAGCACGCTGAGCACGAAGACCTCGCCGTCGTCGCTGAGGCTGACCGTGACCTGGCTGGCCTCGGCGTGCTTGCGCACATTGGACAGCGCCTCCTGCAAGATGAACAGGATCTGCAATTGCTGTTCCGGCATCAGCGGCGCGCCGGCTCCGGTGGAGCGCAGCTCCACCCGCATCCCGGTCTGCTTGCGGAATTTGTCCAGCAGGCTGCTCACCGCCTGGCTCAGGCTTTCCGACAGTTTGGAACGGAAGTTGTTGAGCAGCTCGCGCACATCGTCGTAGCTTTCTTTGACCCCGGCCTCGAACAAGGCCAGCGTGTCGTCCACCAGGCCCGGGTCGCCGCTGTCCAGCGCCTGGCGCATGATCTGGGTTTGCAGGTTCAGGAAGGACAGGCCCTGGGCGATGCTGTCGTGCAGGCCCTGGGCCACCAGATTGCGCTCCTCCAGCACCGCCAGTTCGCGCTCCTTGGCCGCCAGCCTCAGGTTTTCTATCGCCACCGCCAGGTGCTGGCCCAGCATCTCCAGTTGCCGCACCTGCTGCGGCGGCAGGATGCGCGCCTGTCGGAAATGCAGATTGAAAATGCCCAAGGTGCGGTTTTGCGTCGCCACCGGGAAGGCGCTGACCACGCGGAAACCTTCGCGGCTGCACTGTTTGTCCGGCAGGCCGCGCATATTCTCCACCCGGCTCTCTGCCTTGGCGGCGGCTTCTCCGCACAGGCAGTCGCCCACTTTCAGGCAATGCTCTTCACGCAGCAGCCCTTCCGGCAAACCGTCGTCGGCCACCACGAACACCATGCCCTGGCCGTGATCGGTCAAGCGCACCGCGCCGCCGTCGGCGTCGAAGGCGCGCATCACCCGGGCGAGGAAGCCCTTGCACAGCGCTTCCAGCGGCTGGGATTGATTGCAGAAGGAGGTGATTTCGTACAACAGCGCCAATTCCTGGTTTTTCTGCTGCAGGCTGGCGGTCTTGCCGCGCACCCGCTCTTCCAGCGTGGCGTGGGATTCGGACAGACAGGCCGCCATCAGATTGAAACCGGTGCTGACCTGACCGAATTCGTCGTCGGTCTCCACCGGCACCCGCACGCTGTAATCGCCGGCAGCCAGCCGGCGTATGCCCTGGTGCAGCTTGTCCAGCGGCCGCAGCACGATCAGCAGCATCAGATAAATCAACGCGACGGTGCCCACCACCGCCATGCTGGCGAGCAAGAGCTGCAGCAGGCGCAGATAATCGGTGTTGCGGGCGTTGTAGGCCTCCATGCCGCTAACGAAGGTGTTGATGTCCGCCACGTAGAGCGCCACGCGCTCGGCGAAACGGGCGGCCTCCGCCGCGTTGTCGCCGGGCCGCGTCAGCGCGTCCTGCAACACCGGTTTCAGTTGCTCGCGCCACTGCGTTTCCACCTGGGTCAGCGCCTGCTGGATGTCCGCCTGACGCGGCACCAGCAGCGGGCGCGCCGGGTCGCCGCGGCGCAGCCGCTGCAAGATGGCTTCGTAATTGACCATGTCGCGGCGCAGCGCGTCGGCGCGCGCGCCGTCCTGGCCGCTAAGCTGCAAATCCAGCGCCAGCCGGGTGACGCGCATACGCAGGCTGCCGGCGTCGTTGATCGCCGCCGCGCCGCCCTCCTGCTGCCAGGACAGCCACAACGTGGCGCCGATGGAACCCAGCGCCACCAAGAGAAAAATCGCCAGCACGCCGACGATCTTGGCGCTGAGCCGCTGGCCCAGCGGGCCGCCCAGCACCGGAGACACGTTCAGCCGCATCGCCGTCGCCCTAGCCACCGGTCATCGACATGAATCGCACCAGCTTTTTCGGCTTCTCGCTGAATTCATGTCGCTCCGGTTTCAGTTCTATCGCCGCGCGGATCGCCGCTTCCAGTTCGGCGTCGCTGACGCCGGCGCGCAGCAGAGGGCGCAGTTCGAAACTTTCTTCCTGGCCCAGGCACATGTAGAGCGTGCCGTCCACGGACAGCCGCACCCGGTTACAGGTGGCGCAGAAATGTTGGGAAATGGGCGTGATCAGGCCCAGCGAGAAACCGCCGTCCCGGGTTTTCCAGTAGCGGGCCGGGCCGCCGCCCAGGGTGGCGGCCTGTTCGACCAGGTCGAATTCGGTTTGCAGCTGACGCAGCACCGGCTGCAAGTCCAGGTAACTGGCGGCGCGGCCGGTGTCGCCCATGGGCATGGCTTCGATCAGCCGCAGCACGAAGCCATGCTGAATACAGAAGGCGACCATGGCGCCGATGTCGGCGTCGTTGACGTCCTTCATCGCCACCATATTGATCTTGATCGGGGAAAAGCCGGCCTCCTTGGCCGCCATCAGCCCTTCCATCACCCGCGGCAGGCTGTCGCTGCCGGTGATGTCGTGCACGCAATCGCGGCGCAGCGAGTCCAGGCTGACGTTGACGCGGCTGACTCCGGCGGCGCGCAGCGCCTGGGCGTGGCGCGCCAGCTGAGTGGCGTTGCTGGTCAGCGACAGGTCGTTGAGGCCGGGCAGCGCGGACAGGCGCGCCGCCAGCTCCGGCAGATTGCGGCGCAGCAGCGGTTCGCCGCCGGTCAGCCGCAGCCGCCGCGTGCCCAGGCGCGCGAAAGCCGCCACCACGCGTTCTATCTCGTCGAAGGTCAGCCAGTTGGCCGGCTCTTCGAAGCCTTTGAAGCCTTTGGGCAGGCAGTAATTGCAACGCAGGTCGCAACGGTCGGTCACGGACAGACGCAGGTATTCGATGGAGCGCCCGAAGCGGTCGGTAAGCATGAGTTCCTCCATGGCAGCCAATGATACCGCTTAGTCGCAACCAAGTGGCCCGGCTGTCGCCGCCAATCTGATATTTCCTGATTCCATTTTACTAGCTAGCCCAACAATTCGCAGTCCAACCAAAGCACGCCGGCCCCTAGTCACTTGTGACTAGGGGCCGGCCGGCGAAATGCGAGCGCAGGATGAAGGGAACAGGCGCGTCCGGCGATCAGGAGCGACCCCGTGGGAAATCGGCGCTCAGGCGTGTTTGAACTTGTCCACCAGATCCACCAGCTCGCTGGCCGAGGCGTTGAGACGGTCGGACAAATCCGCCACCTCTTGCACCAGGCCGGAATTCTCCTCCGCCAGCGAGGCGATCACGCTGATATTGTTGGCCACCTCGCCGCTGGCCGCGGTCTGCTGCGCCATCGCCACCGCGGTGCCCTGGCTCTTGGCCGCGGCTTCGCTGGCTTCCTGGTGGATTTCGTCCAGGTCGTTGACGGTCTGCCCCACCAGCTCCAGGCCGGACTCCATGCGCTGGCGCGCCTCCTGCATGTGGTGGGCGGCGGTCTGGGTCTCGCCGCGGATGTCCTCGATCAGCGATGTGATGTCCAGCGTCTCCTTGCCGGTGCGCTCGGCCAGTTTGCGCACCTCGTCCGCGACCACGGCGAAGCCGCGGCCCATCTCGCCGGCGCGCGCGGCCTCGATCGCCGCGTTCAAGGCCAAGAGATTGGTCTGGTCGGCGATCTCGCGGATGGCGGTGATGATGGAGCGGATGTCTTCGGACTTCTGCTGCAAGGATTCTATCCGGCCGCCGGCGTCGTCCAGCACCGTCGAGGTCTGATTCATCGCCTGCGTGGTGCTGCGCATGCGTTCGCGGCCGTCGCTGACGCTGCTCTGCATCTGCTGCGCCACGTTCAGCGACAGCCGGGTGTTGGCGCTGACCGACTCGATACCCGCGCTCATCTCCTCCACCGCCGCGGCAATGCCGGCCGCCGACTGGCTCTGGGTTTCCGAAGCCTTGGCGGCGCGATGGGAAATCGCCAGCATCGCGTGCGCCGCCTCCACCAGGCTGTGGGCGTTGTGATTGACTTGGTTCAGGGTGCGGGCGAAGGCCTCCACCAAGTGGTCGAAAGCCTTGCCCATGCGCGCGATTTCATCGTGACCGCGGATGTCGGCGCGCGGCCTCAGGTCGAAATCCCGGCTCATCGAGGTCATCAGCAGTTCCAGCCGCTGCACCGGCACATGGATGCCGCGATAGATGGCGAAACCCAGGCCGCCCAGGGCCAGAATCACCAGGGCGGAGCCGCCCAGCGTCACCCACAGGTCGACGCGGGCCTGGGACACCTTGGCCGCCACCAGGCCGGCCAGATCGGACAGCAGCTTGTCCTGCAGCGTTTTCAGCGCGCCGATGCGCTGGGTCGCCGCCTGAAACCACGCCGCCGGCGCCACGCCGGCCGGCTGGCCCAGGGCCTGGCCCAAGAGTTTATCGCGCAGCGCCTGCAAGGCCTTGGCCTCGTCGCCGCCTTCCACCGCGTCCATCTGGGCGCGCAGCGTATCGTCCGCCATCAGCCGCAGCTGTCCGGCGCAGGCGTCCTGCTTGGCCTTGAGGCCCACCGCCTGGGCAAAGCTTTTTTGATCGAACACGCCGCCGTTGAGCACGCCGTTGACGTAGCCGCGCTCGCGGCCGGCGAACTCCTTCTCGCATTGCAGGCTGAGCAAGGCCGCGGTGCTGCGCAGCAGATCGCCGTCGCTATTGGCCTGCGCCAGCTTGGCGATCAGGCCGATCAGGGCGTCGATGCGGCCGGAATAGGCGGCGAAGGCCTCAGCCGCCGGCATCGCGCGTTTTTCCACGCTGTCGCGCAGCTGGGACAGGCCGTCCAGTTGACTGCTCAGGGCGGACAGATCGCCGGCCAGGCTGCTGGCGGCGTGATTGGCCGCCTCGTCGCGGAAGGCGGCCAGGTCCTTGTCGCTGACCGCGCGCGCCTGCTGCAAGGGCGGCGGCAAGCCGGCGGCCTGGCCGCTGAGGAAGCCGTTGCTCAGGCCGCGTTCGGTCTGCAAATCGTGGATCAACTGGCTGGAACGCGCCGCCACCTGGATCAGGCGATCCGAGCGTTGCAGTTCCGACAGGGTCTGGAAGCGATCGACGGCCAGCACCGAGGCCAGGCCGATCAGGGCGGCGGAAAAAGGCAGCAGCAGCAATAGCAGCTTGCTGGCGAGGGATAGCCTGGACAGCATGGCGGGCTCCGATCTCTATCGACTGTTTCTCTTGACTTTCCATGACAATGGAAACCAACACCCATCAATATAGATCAAGCCCGGTTCATGCTGAATACTGCAATGGGTTTAATGCCAATGGCCGGCTGGACAGCCGCGGCGGCTCAGCAACGGCCTTTCTTGGCCTGGCCCGGCGGGCAGAAATAGCCTTTGTCGCGGTGATGGCGATGGCGGTGCTTGCGATAGCGGCGGCCGTCGTCGTCGCGGCGTTCCGACGCCGCCGGCTTGCCGTAGTCGTGGCCGATGGCCGCGCCGGAAGCGCCGCCCACCGCGCCGCCGATGATGGCGCCGTTGCGGCCGCCCACCGCCTCGCCCACCGCCGCGCCGGCCGCGCCGCCCAGCGCGCCGCCAACGATGGTGGAGGTGTCCGCCAGGGCGGTGGAGGCCAAACCGGCCAGGCTCAGCGATAAGATGACAAGTGCGCGTTTCATGCGGCTAACTCCTGAATTTAAACGGATGAGGCAGCTTAACCGTTTGGTTGACAGCCGGCTGTTTCGAATTGTTAGGAATTGTTCTCTCTTGTTATCGCTTCACAACTTATCGAATTTATATGTAGCCGGACGGCATGAAAAACGGCGGAGCATCCAAAGATGCCCCGCCGCGACCTCATGCTGAATCTTGGCAAACCCGCCGGATCACCCCCGCGGCCGCACCAGCTGCCAGGCCCGGCCCAGATAGCTCACCGCGCCGAAGCCGCTCCACACGTGCACCAGACGGGTGAACGGGAAGATCACGAACAAGCTCATGCCCATGAACAAGTGCGCCTTGAACACCGGCGAGGCGCCGACGATGAAGATGGCCGCGTCGCCGCGCAGGGTGACGATGTGCTGAGCCCAGCTCATCAGCAACACCATCTCGTGGCCGTCCAGATGCTGCGCCGACACCGCGATGGTGCTGAGGCCCAGCAGCAAGGTGGCCAGAATCCACAGCAACACCAGCTTGTCGCGCCAGGTGGTGTTGGCCGCCAGCCGGTCACAGGTAAAGCGACGGTGCAGCAGGATCAGGATGCCGATCAGGCACAGGCCGCCCATGATGCCGCCGGCCGTCATCGCGAACACTTGCTTGAAGCTGTGGCTGACGCCCAGCGCGTCCCATACCGCCACCGGCGTCAACAGGCCCACCAGATGGCCGAAGAACAGGCCGATGATGCCGAGGTGGAACAGGATATTGCCCAGCCGCAGCTGGCCGCGGTACAGCAGCTGCGAGGATTCGCTCTTCCAGCTGTATTGCTCGCGGTCGAAGCGGATCAGGCTGCCCAGCAGGAACACCGCCAGCGCGATGTAGGGGTAGATGCCGAATACGAATTGGTGCAGATAGTTCATGTTGCTCTCCTGGCAGCGGGATTCAGCCCTGCGGCCGCTGCGGGTAAAAGTTCACCGGAGCGATGGCCGGCCGCGCCGGCTTCAGCAGCGGCTCCACGCCGTCCACGCCGGGGCCGAAGGTCTCCAGCATCTCGTCCATGTCGCGTACCGGCGGCACGGTCAGCGCTTCCGGCTCCACCGGCGACAGCAGCACCAGCCCCTGCAGCACGCCGGCGTAGTGGGAGTGGCTGTCGGCCAGCTTGCCGGCCACGTGGGCGATCACATGCACCGCGTCGGAGAGCAGCCGGGCGGCCTCCTCCGGCTGGCACTGCGCCAGGAACTCCAGGAACAGCGGCAGATAGTCCGGCAGCTCGTTCGCCGCCGGCTCCAGGCCCTGGGCCTGGTATTCGGCCAGCAGGTCCACCATGGCCTGGCCGCGGGCGCGGTCCTCGCCGTGGATATGCTCGAACAGGTGCAGCGAATGGCTGGGGTTGCGATCGAAGGTCTGCACATAGCGTTCTTGCAGCGTGATCAGATCCTCGCCCTCCAAGGACAGCAGCAAGGGCTCCAGCAGCCGGGCGATGCGCGGCTCGGCCGCCACCTCGGCGCGGATGTCGTCCGCCGCCGCGATCAGATCCGGCTCCGGGTAGCACAGCAGCGCCGATAAGGCCTGATAGATGCGCATGGCGTTCTCCTTCACTGACCGGAATTGGACTTGCGGTCGCGCCGCATGTCGTGGAACACGATGGGAGTGGCCTTCTTCTTGCCGAACAGGCTGGCCTCGGACTCGCCGCCGGAGCAGCCGTTGCCGAAGGTGAAGCCGCAGGACGCCTTGTCCTCGAAGGTGTTTTCCACCAGCTCCTTGTGGCTGGACGGAATCACGAAGCGGTCTTCGTAATTGGCGATGGCCATCACCTGATACATCTCCTCCACCTGGGCCGGGTTCAGATGCGTGCCCTTGAGGGTGGCGGGGTCCGACACCTTCTCCACGCTCTTCTTGCGCATATAGCGCCGCATCGCCACCATGGTTTCCAGCGCCTTCACCACCGGCTCTTCCTTGCCGGCGGTCAGCAGATTGGCCAGGTACTGGATGGGGATGCGCAGGTCCTTGACGTCCGGGATGATGCCGTTCTCGCCGATCAGGCCGTTTTCCATCGCGGACTGGATGGGCGACAGCGGCGGGATGTACCACACCATCGGCAGGGTCCGGTATTCCGGGTGCAGCGGGAAAGCCACTTTCCACTCCATCGCCATCTTGTAGACCGGGGAGCGCTGCGCGGCGTCGATCCAGCTTTGCGGAATGCCCTGCTTCTGCGCCTCGGCGATCACTTCCGGCGCGTTCGGGTCCAGGAACACGCCCAGCTGCGCCTCGTACAGGCTCTTCGGGTCTTCCACCGCGGCGGCTTCGTCTATCTTGTCGGCGTCGTACAAGAGCACGCCCAGGTAGCGGATGCGGCCGACGCAGGTTTCCGAGCACACCGTCGGCTGGCCGCCCTCGATGCGCGGGTAGCAGAAGGTGCACTTCTCGGCCTTGCCGGAGGTCCAGTTGTAATAAATCTTCTTGTACGGGCAGCCGGACACGCACATGCGCCAGCCGCGGCATTTGTCCTGGTCTATCAGCACGATGCCGTCGTCTTCGCGCTTATAGATGGAGCCGGACGGACAGGAGGCGACGCAGGCCGGGTTCAGGCAGTGTTCGCACAGGCGCGGCAGATACATCATGAAGGTGTTCTCGAAGGCCGAGTACATTTCCTTCTGGATGCCCTCAAACAAGGCGTCCTTGCTGCGCTTGGAGAATTCGCCGCCCAGATCGTCCTCCCAGTTCGGGCCCCATTCGATCTTGTTCATCTTCTTGCCGGTCAGCACCGACACCGGCCGCGCGGTGGGCGGCGTCTTCATCTCCGGCGCGTTCTGCAGATGTTCGTAGTCGTAGGTGAACGGCTCGTAGTAATCGTCTATCGCCGGCATATTGGGGTTGGCGAAGATATTGCCCAGGATTTTCAGCCGTCCGCCCTGACGCGGCTCCAGCTTGCCGTTGGGCTTGCGCACCCAGCCGCCCTTCCATTTTTCCTGGTTTTCCCATTCCTTGGGATAACCGATGCCGGGCTTGGTTTCCACATTGTTGAACCAGGCGTATTCGACGCCGTCGCGGCTGGTCCAGACGTTTTTGCAGGTGACCGAACAAGTGTGGCAGCCGATGCACTTGTCCAGATTCAACACCATGCCGATTTGAGCGCGGATTTTCATTGTTGCTCTCCTGCCGGACTATCCATCCAGTCCACTGAGTTCATCTTGCGCACCACCACGAATTCGTCGCGGTTGGCGCCCACGGTGCCGTAGTAGTTGAAGCCCCAGGACAGCTGCGCGTAGCCGCCTATCATGTGGGTGGGCTTGGTCACCGTGCGGGTCACCGAGTTGTGGATGCCGCCGCGCTTGCCGGACACTTCCGCGCCCGGCACGTTCACGATCTTCTCCTGGGCGTGGTACATCATCGTCATGCCCTGCGGCACCCGCTGCGACACCACGGCGCGGGCGGTCAGCGTGCCGTTGGCGTTGAACACCTCGATCCAGTCGTTGTCCACGATGCCGGCCTTCTTGGCGTCGTCCTCGGACAGCCACACGTTCGGGCCGCCGCGGCTCAGGGTCAGCATGCGCAGATTGTCGGAGTACGTGCTGTGGATGCCCCATTTCTGGTGCGGGGTCAGGAAGTTCAGCACCAATTCGTGATTGCCGTTGCCGTGCTTGCCCAGCACCGCCTGGGTGGTTTTCAGATCCACCGCCGGCTTGTACACGCACAGGCCTTCGCCGAAGGCGCGCATCCACTGGTGATCCTGGTAGAACTGCTGGCGGCCGGTGATGGTGCGCCAGGGAATCAGCTCGTGCACATTGGTGTAGCCGGCGTTGTAGCTGACTTCTTCGCTTTCCAGGCCGGACCAGGTGGGCGAGGAAATGATCTTGCGCGGCTGCGCCTGCACATCGCGGAAGCGGATGCTGTCGTGCTCGCGCGGCTTGGCCAGGTGGGTGTGGTCGCGGCCGGTGATCTTGGACAGCGCGTCCCAGGCCTTCACCGCCACGTGACCGTTGGTTTCCGGCGCCAGCGTCAGAATCATCTCGGCGGCGTCGATCGCGGTTTCCAGCTTGGGCTGGCCCTTGCCGGCGCCCTGGCTCGCCACCTGGTTCAGGCCGCGCAAGATGTCCACCTCATGGCCGGTTTTCCAGTTGATGCCCTTGCCGCCGTTGCCGGCTTTTTCCAGCAAGGGACCGATGGTGGTGAATTTGTCGTAGATCGCGCCGTAGTCGCGCTCCACCACCGTCATCTTGGGCATGGTCTTGCCCGGCACCGGCTCGCACTCGCCTTTTTTCCAGTCCTTGGGATCGAAGGGCTGGCCCAGTTCTTCCGGGGTGTCGTGCATCAGCGGGGTCAGCACCAGGTCCTTTTGCACGCCCAGATAGTCCTTGCCCAGCTCGGACAGCTTCTTGGCGAAGCCCTTGTAGATCTCCCAGTCGGTGCGCGACTGCCACAAGGGCTGCACCGCTTCGGACAGCGGGTGGATGAAGGGGTGCATGTCCGAGGTGTTGAGGTCGTCCTTCTCGTACCAGGTGGCGGTGGGCAGCACGATATCGCCGTACAAGCAGGTGGTGGACATGCGGAAGTCCAGCACCACCAGCAGGTCCAGCTTGCCTTCCGCCGCCGGGCGCACGGTGATTTCGGTGGGCTTGATGCAGTCGTCTTCCGAATTCAGCACCGCGTTCTGGGTGCCCAACAGGTATTTGAGGAAGTATTCGTGGCCCTTGCCGGAGCTGCCCAGGATGTTGGAACGCCACACGAACATATTGCGCGGGAAGTTCTGCGGGTTGTCCGGGTCGTTGCAGGCCAGGTCCAGCTTGCCGGACTTCAGACCGTCCACCACGTAGGCGGCGGCGTCCTGGCCGGCGGCGGCCGCGGCGCGGGTCACCTCCAGCGGGTTGGCGGACAGCTGCGGCGCGGACGGCAGCCAGCCCATGCGCTCGGCCTTGGCGTTGTAATCGATCAGCGCCATGCCAGCCATGCGACCGTCGGCGGTGGGCGCCAGGATTTCGCCTACGCCCAGTTTTTCATGCCGCCACTGGCTGGTGTGGGCGTAGAAGAAGCTGGTGCCGTTCATCTGCCGCGCCGGGCGGTTCCAGTCGCCGGCGAAGGCCAGCGGCGCCCAGCCGGTTTGCGGACGCAGTTTTTCCTGGCCCACATAGTGGCACCAGCCGCCGCCGGACTGGCCGATACAGCCGCACAGCATCAGCATATTGATGATGCCGCGGTAGGTCATGTCCATGTGGTACCAGTGGTTCAGCGCCGCGCCGACGATGACCATGGATTTGCCCTGGGTCTGATCAGCGTTCTGCGCGAACTCGCGCGCCACCTGGATCACCAGTTCCGGTTTCACGCCGGTGTGCTTCTGCTGCCAGGCCGGGGTGTAGGGCACGTCGTCCATGTAATCGACGGCGACGTTGCCGCCGCCCAGGCCGCGGTCTATGCCGTAGTTGGCCGCCATCAGGTCGAATACCGTGGCCACCAGGGTTTCGCTGCCGTCGGCCAGACGGATGCGCTTGGCCGGCACATTGCGGGTCAGCAGTTCATCGTGCTCGGCGCCGAAGTAAGGGAAGCCCACGCCCACCACCGCGTCGCTTTCTTTGATCAGCGACAGCTTGGCGGACACCTCGCGGCCATTGCCGCCGTCCTTCTGCTCCAGGTTCCACTTGCCGGCCTTGCCCTCGGCCTGGCCCCAACGGAAGCCGATGGAGCCGTTGGGCGCGACGATGTCGCCGCTGGCTTCGTCGATCAGCAGGGTTTTCCAGTCCGGGTTGTTGTCTTCGCCCAGGCTGCCTTCCAGATGGGAGGCGCGCAGGAAGTAGTCCGGAATGTAGCGCTCGCCGTCTTGCTTCAGCGCCACCAGCATCGGCATGTCGGTATAGCGGCGGATGTAGTCGGTGAAGTAGCCGGACGGATTATCGAGGTGGAATTCCTTGAAGATCACATGGCCCATCGCCATTGCCATCGCGGCGTCGGTGCCCTGCTTGGGGGCCATCCAGATGTCGCCGAACTTGGCCATTTCGCCAAAGTCGCTGGACACCGCCACCGTCTTGGTGCCCTTGTAGCGCACCTCGGTATAGAAGTGGGCGTCCGGGGTGCGGGTCATCGGCACATTGGAGCCCCACACCATCAGATAGGTGGAGTTGTACCAGTCCGCGGATTCGGCCACGTCGGTCTGCTCGCCCCAGGTCTGCGGGCTGGCCGGCGGCAAATCGCAATACCAGTCGTAGAAGGACAGCGGCACCCCGCCGATCAGGCTGAGGTAACGGCTGCCGGCGGCGTAGGACACCATGGACATCGCCGGAATCGGCGAGAAGCCCACCACGCGGTCCGGACCGTATCGCTTGATGGTGAAGGCGTTGGCGGCGGCCACGATCTCGTTGGCCTCGTCCCAGCTGGCGCGCACGAAACCGCCCTGGCCGCGCTTGGACTTGTACTGCTTGGCCAGTTCCGGCGTCTGGCTGATCTTTTCCCAGGCCTCCACCGGGCTCAGGGTCTGGCGCGCCTCGCGCCACAATTTGGCCAGCCGGCCGCGGATCATCGGATATTTGACGCGCTGGGCGGAGTAGACGTACCAGCTATAGGACGCGCCGCGCGGACAGCCGCGCGGTTCGTGATTGGGCAGGTCCGGCCGGGTGCGCGGGTAATCGGTCTGCTGGGTTTCCCAGGTGATCAGGCCGTTCTTCACATACACCTTCCAGCTACAGGAGCCGGTGCAGTTCACGCCATGGGTGGAACGCACCACCTTGTCGTGCTGCCAGCGCTGGCGGTAGGCGTTTTCCCAACCGCGATCCTCGTTGACGACGGCGCCGTGACCATTGGCAAAGGTGGAGCGGGTCTTGCCCAGGAAATTCAAACGGTCGAGAAAGTGACTCATCTTGCCTCCAAATATCGGGGTCCGCGCCGCACGGGCCGGCGGCTCCAGCCACCGGGGGAAACGGACCTTTTCACTTGATTGCAAGCTTAGAACGCGGCGGCAAGCGCCGACATTCGCCGAAGGTCGACGCCGGACGGCGCATTGGCACTAGTCACGGTTAGTACTTTGGCGAGACGAACTAGCCAGAAAGAACTAGTGGCGATATTCGACCCTTGCCGTCGAAAAATAAAATGTTATAACATAACAAAAACCGCGAACAGCCAAAGGCCTTCCTTCGCCACTCGCATCGCCCTCACCTAATCGGACCCCATGCCATGACGCCCACGCCCTCCTCCTCCGCCGCGCTAGACGCCAGACTGCCGGTCACCGTGCTGTCCGGCTTCCTCGGCGCCGGCAAAACCACCTTGCTCAACCACATCCTCAACAACCGCGAAGGCCGCCGCGTGGCGGTGATCGTCAACGATATGAGCGAGGTCAATATCGACGCCGCCCTGGTGCGCGAAGGCGGCGCCGCGCTGTCGCGCACCGAGGAAAAACTGGTGGAGATGAGCAATGGCTGCATCTGCTGCACCCTGCGCGAAGACCTGCTGCTGGAAGTGTCGCGGCTGGCGCGCGAAGGCCGCTTCGACCAACTGGTGATCGAATCCACCGGCATCGCCGAACCGCTGCCGGTGGCGGAAACCTTCACCTTCGCCGATGAGCAGGGCCGCAGCCTGGCCGACTCCGCGCGGCTGGACACCATGGTCACCGTGGTGGACGCCTGTCACTTCCTGCGCGACTACGCCTCGCGCGATCAGCTGCGGCAACGCGGCGAATCCCTGGGCGAGGCCGACGAGCGCACGGTGGCGGACCTGTTGATCGAACAAGTGGAGTTCTGCGACGTGATCGTGCTCAACAAAACCGATCTGATCGACGCCGCGGACAAGGAACGGCTGGCCGGCATTCTGCGCCAGCTCAACCCGCGCGCCCGCATCGTCGAAGCCCGCTTCGGCCAGGTGCCGCTGGACGCGGTGCTCGACACCGGCCTGTTCGACTTCGACGCCGCCGCCGACGCCCCCGGCTGGCTCAGCGAGCTGCGCGGCGAACACACGCCGGAAACCGAGGAATACGGCATCGCCAGCTTCGTCTACCGCGCGCGCCGCCCCTTCCACCCCCAGCGCTTCTTTGAACTGGCGCAGCGGGAATGGCCGGGCGTGCTGCGCTCCAAGGGCTATTTCTGGCTGGCCAGCCGCCCGGCCCACGCCCAGCTGTGGTCGCAGGCCGGCGCGGTGTGCCGCCACGAGCTGGCCGGCCAATGGTGGGCCGCCACCCCGCGCGAATACTGGCCGCAGGACGAAGACAGCCTGCGCCAGATCGAAAGCCACTGGCGGGACGGCATCGGCGACGCGCGTCAAGAACTGGTGCTGATCGGCATCGCCATGAACGAAGCCGAACTGCGCCGGCAATTGGACGACTGCCTGCTGGACGAGGCCGAAATGGCCGCCGGCCCGGCCGCCTGGGCGCTGCTGCCGGACCCCTTCCCGCCGCTGGACACCCTTGCCGAGGACGCCGCATGAACGCCCCGCTGCCCGATATCGCGCGCAGCGGCGCCGCCGCCGCGCTGCTGCCCTTGAACTGGGTGGGTATGGACGGCATCGCGCTGCCGCTGCGGCTGGCGGACGCCGCCCACGGCTGCGTCGCCGCCCGCGCCAGCGTGCAAGTCAACCTGCCCCGGCCGGCGATCAAGGGCATCCACATGTCCCGGCTCTACCGGCTGCTGCAAGCCCACGCCGACGCCGCGCCGCTGAGCCCGGACGCCCTAAGCCGGCTGCTGCGGGCGATGGCGGACAGCCACGCCGACTGCGGCAGCGACGCCGCCCGCGCGGAATTCCGCTTCGAACTGCTGTGCCAGCGCCCGGCGCTGGCCACGCCGGGCCTGTCCGGCTGGAAGGCCTACCCCGCCGCGCTGGGCGCCGAACTCGACGGCGGCGGCTGCCGGCCGTGGGCCGAAGTGGAAATCGCCTACTCCTCCACCTGCCCCTGCTCCGCCGCGCTGGCGCGCCGGCTGATCGCCGACGCCTTCCGCCAACAGGAGCGCGCGGCCACGCCGGACGCGGTCTACGACTGGCTGCTGGAACACGCCACCCTGGCCACCCCGCACAGCCAGCGCAGCCAGGCGCGGCTGCGCTTCGACATCCCCGCCGACGCCGCCGGCTGGGAGCTGGCGGCGCGCATAGACCTGGCCGAACAAGCGCTGGCCACCCCGGTGCAAACCGCGGTCAAGCGCGCCGACGAACAAGCCTTCGCCGCGCTCAACGGCGCCAATCTGATGTATGTGGAAGACGCCGCGCGCCGGCTGCAAGCGGCGCTGGCCGGCCACGGCCTGAGCCGGGTGGACGTCCGCCACCAGGAAAGCCTGCACCCGCACGACGCGGTGGCGGCCAGCCAACTCTCATAAGCTATCCACGATCTCGCGAGCAAGAGCGAGACAAGGCGAGAACAGCGGAGAAAGCGGAATGTACGTTCGGTACCTGAGCATTTCGAAGATGTTCTCAACGCCGTATCGCCGCAGCGCAGCAGATCGTGAACACTCTCTCAGGGAGCAGCGCTTGATACGCAAAAACCCCTCCGGCCACCTGCCGGTGATCGCCGAATCCGCCTACGTCGACAAGACCGCCATCCTCTGCGGCAAGATCATCGTCCACGACCATGTCTTCATCGGCCCCTACGCGGTGATCCGCGCCGACGAAGTGGACGCCAACGGCGAGATGGAGGCCATCGTCATCGGCCCCCACTCCAATATCCAGGACGGCGTGGTCATCCACTCCAAGGCCGGCGCCGCCGTCGCCATCGGCGCGCACACCTCCATCGCCCACCGCTCCATCATCCACGGCCCCTGCGCCGTGGGCGAACGCGTCTTCGTCGGCTTCAACAGCGTGCTGTTCAACTGCCGCGTCGGCGACGGCTGCGTGGTGCGCCACAACGCGGTGGTGGACGGCTGCGAACTGCCGGCCGGCTGCTACGTGGCCTCCACCGAACGCATAGGCGCGGCCAGCGACACCGCGCGCCTGCCCAAGGCCAGCGTGTCCGCCGCCGAATTCTCCGAAGACGTGCTGCGCGCCAACAGCGAACTGGTGCGCGGCTACAAAGCGCTGCAAAACGAGTTCTGAATGAGCGACATCCTGATCCGCAACGCCCGCCTGGTCAGCGACGGCCGCGAGTGGGAAGCCGACCTGCGCGTCGGCAACGGCCGCATCCGCCGCATCGATGCCAGCCTGCCCGGCCGCCCCGGCGACATCGACATCGACGCCGCCGGCCAATGGCTGCTGCCCGGCATGATCGACGACCAAGTCCACTTCCGCGAACCCGGCGCACCGCACAAGGGCAGCATCGCCAGCGAATCCCGCGCCGCGGTGGCCGGCGGCGTCACCAGCTTCATGGACATGCCCAACACCCGGCCGGCCACCACCTGCCTGGACGCGCTGGCGGACAAGGAAAGCCGCGCCGCCGCCGGCTCGGTGGCCAATTACGGCTTCCACCTGGGCGCCACCCGCCACAATCTAGCGCTGATCGCCGCGCTGCCGCCCAACCGCGCCGCCGGCGTCAAAGTGTTCATGGGCGCCAGCACCGGCGACCTGCTGCTGGACGACCCGGCCGCGCTGGAACGGCTGTTCGCCGCTTGCCCGCTGCCCATCCTCACCCACTGCGAACACACGCCGCGCATCCGCGAGCGCGAAGCCGCCTGGCGGCTGCGCTTCGGCGACGACATCCCGCCGGACCAGCACCCGCTGATCCGCGACGCCGAAGCCTGCTACCAATCCACCCGGCTGGCGGTGGAGCTGGCGCAACGCCACGGCAGCCAGCTGCACGTGCTGCACCTGAGCAGCGCGCGCGAACTGGAGCTGTTCCCTCCCGGCCCCGTCGCCGGCAAGCGCATCACCGCCGAAGCCTGCGTCCACCACCTGCTGCTGGACGACGGCGACTACGCCCGCCTGGGCCACCTGATCAAATGCAATCCGGCGATCAAAAGCCGCGCTGACCGCGACGCGCTGCGCCAGGCGCTGCGCGACGGCCGCATCGACCTGATCGGCACCGATCACGCGCCGCACGCCTGGGAGGAAAAACAGCAGCCCTACGCCCAGGCCCCGGCCGGCCTGCCGCTGGTCCAGCACGCGCTGCCGGCGCTGCTGGAATTGGTGGCCGACGGCGAACTGACGCTGCCGCAACTGGTGGACAAGACCAGCCACGCGGTGGCCACCCGCTTCGCCATCGCCGAACGCGGCTATCTGCGCGAAGGCTATTGGGCCGATCTGACGCTGGTGCAGCGCCTGCCCGCGCCGCGCCCGGTCTGCCGCGACGCCCTGCTGGCCCATTGCGGCTGGACCCCCTTCCCGCACCTGGCCTTCCGCCACGCGGTCAGCGCCACCATCGTTTCCGGTCAATTGGCTTGGTTCCAGGGCCGCATCCAGCCGGACTGCCAGGGCCTGCCGCTGCGGTTTGTGCGCTGAGGGCCGGTTCAAGACCGGCTGTCGGCGGGCTCCCGAAGCCGCTGCCGGTGGGTATCGCCGATGGCTCCACCCACCCTACGGACTAACGCCTCGCGCAGCGTCCCCTGGGTAGGGTGGGTGGAGCGCAGCGATACCCACGCGGAGAAAGCCGACGGCCCTATCCTAGCCACACGACGGCTGACAGAATCGGTTGGCAAGCCAGGCGGATACCTCAAGACAACGCAGAATGGAGGCGGCAGACGCCTAACAGGGTTGACAGACCGGCATATCGGAACCGGCAGCCCGTGAGGGCTCCCCGCCAGCGCCCGCCATTAACACTTATGCCGATACCGACCATGCCGCGCGATAGCATGGCGAAAAGGGTTGGCTAAACGGCCAAATACGTCAAGCCAAGGCGGTCTAATTGAAACCGCATCGCCATTCCGCCCCCTCCCCTCAATAAACATTCAAATATCCATCCATCACATCAATAGAAACAACAATAAAGTCCTTACAAAACCATCTTTATTTAATACTTTCCTAGAAAGCAATTTAACAATTAAAATCAATGACATAGGTCTGTAATTATTTACCATTGACCTTAAAAAACAAACAGCGGAATACTGTAAATATAAAATTCAATCATTTACAAAAATGATCACAACAATGGCTCGCTCGCTTCATTCCATCACTTAGGAGCGCCATATGCGATTGTATAAAAGCCTTGCCCTTGCCGCGGGCCTGATTCCCTTATTGTCCGCGTGCGAAACCGACGAAGCCAGCCCCTTTTCCGCCGGATCGGTACAGACCGCTAATTTCAAACAGGCCGCCAGTTCCGTCATCAAAACCGATTTCGAAATCTTCAAGCAATGCGCGGACAACTGCATTCTCTCGCCGGCGGAACCGGGTAAATTCATCAGCACCTCATTGCCGCTGCAAATCACCCCGTCGCCGGACGAAGGCGTGCTGTATTACTCGATGTTCGTGCAAGACCGTCTCATCGCCGCGGCCAATAATAGCGCCACCATCAAGATCGACAACTTCGCCAAGGTCCGGATCAACGACGGCCAAAGCACCGGCCACGCGCCGGGCACTTTGACCATTGAACTGGCCGCCCCGGACGGCAAGGTCAAGACATTCACCCATAAGCGCCGCACCGAATGGTTCACGCTGAATTGGGTGGTGCCCATCGGCAAAGACGCGCCCACCAGCATCAAGCTGTTCATCATGGACATGGACAGCAATAAGAAGATCGTCGATCACTCGCCGCTGTACAGCGTGGACCTGGACAACGCCGCGCTGGCGCGCTGGCCGGACAAGGCCAAGCTGGCGTTCAGCTCCGCCAATCCAAGAAACGACATCATCCTGTCTTGGCCGGGCGTGGGCTACACCGCCGCGCCCACGCAGCACAACCGGCAAAAGCGCTGGAGCGAATGGCATAGCGGCGTCCTGCTGTGCTGGCTGGACCCGCTGGACGCCATCTACAACTATGTCACCCAAAACCGCTGCCAGTTGAACAAGACCTGGGAAGGCAAGCTGTACCAGGTGGTGGCCGGCAAGCCGCAGATCAATGAATTCAAACCGCTGGCCAAAGCGCCCATCCAGCACCGGGTGCACTTCAGCAAGGAAAACGCCTTGGGCGCGCTGTCCGCCCACCGCGTCTGCGGCATCCCGCTGGAATCCCTGGCCCGCAGCCGCCAGCCCAGGGGATGGGAAGAGCTGTCCGCTTGCGGCTTCCGGGTGGAAAACATCGTCGGGCTGTACATCGCCACCCGGCTGTCCTTCGACCGTTTCCGCCAGGTGGTCGATGACTTGATCCATTCCCGCCCGGTCAGCGGCGCGCAAGATCCGGAGGCGCTGGAGCAATTGGGCACCGCGGTGCGCGAAACGCCGGAACTGGCCCGCGAAGGCCTGGCCGAGGCGGAAGCGCGCTTGAACGCCTATCGCGCCAACCACGCCGGCGCCAGCGCCGACGACGCGCAAAGAGCGGACGTGCTGTCCCTGACTTGCCCGGCCGACAGCGAGCCTTGCGCCGCCGCCAACGCCGACGGCGCCCACGTCAACCGCGAGTACCACCCCGGCTCAAGCTTCTTCGCGCCGGGCGAAGCGGTGGAATTCCTCGCCAACGGCACCACCGGCAACTGGAGCCAGGAACGCCTGCTGGCCACCCATCAGCGGCTGCTGGACCAGGGCTATGTCTTCGCCGGCTATCACGGCGGCTCCCGCGCCGCCGCCACAAGCATCGTCACCGCCGGCATCACTCACCGCACCCAGGATCTGCAGCCGATCTGGCGCGGCCTCTACATCGCCGGCGATCCGAACGTCGCCTACGGCTACGCGCTGGACAACGACTCCGGCGCCACCGGCATCATGATGCGCGTCTACGTGCCCAGAACCGCCCTCTCCCGCCTGTTCCGCACCAGCCAGCCGCTTAGCGACGAGGCCGCGGCGCTCAGGGAGATCAGCCGCTTGCTCGGCCGCAACGTCACCTTGAACAGCCTCTTGGGCTATGAGTCGATCACCGGGCCGCAAGACCCCGGCGAAGCGGATGAAACCATTCTGGGCTGGGATCTGGCGGAACACGCGGTGGCGATTCCGTCGATGATTCAGGGCAACAACAGCGTGCGGCCCATCAATGTGCCGGACTACGAGAAGAAGATCAGCGGCCTGCCTGACTACGTCACCAAGCGCTGACCACCATCAGGCCCTGGGAAAGCGCCCTCCGGCTTTCTCAGGGCCTGTTTACGATCTGCTGCGCGTCGTGGAGCGTTACACGGTGGGTACCGCTTCAGAATGCTCCTGTACCGTATGTACATTCCGCTTCTTCAGCCGCAACGCCTTGTCTCGCTCTTGCTCGCAAGAACCTAAACAGACTCTCACGGCCCTGGCGCAAAAAAAGCCCGCTGTTCCCAGCGGGCCAAGTCTTACCCCATCGTTTTGTTCAGCTCAAGCCTTGGCAGCGGCCAGTTCCCGGCTCGCGTCCGGCGCCGGCCGCGCCAGCAGCTCCATCCACTTGCGGCAGGCGGACAGCAGGATCACCAGGCCCAGCGCCAGCATGGCGATAGAGATGGCGGCGTTGAACAGGTTGTAGCCCTTGGCCGCCGGGTTCAGGTAAACGTGCTTGATCATCCAGTAACCGGCGTAATTGACGGTGACGTAGAGATAAGCCAGCGGCAGCAGGCAGGTCATCATGTAGGCGCGATTGTGCGACAGCCGCAGGATGATGGTGGCGCCGATGATCAGGCCGATGGACGCCATCAGCTGATTGGACACGCCAAACAAGGCCCACACCGAATTGATGTCGCCGGAGTTCAGCAGATAGCCCCACAGCAGGCAGGCCACCACCGAAGCGCCGATGGCGCCGGGCATCCAGTCAGTGCGCTTGAGCGGCGCCCAGGCGTCGCCGACGAAGTCCTGGATCAGATAACGGGCGACGCGGGTGCCGGAATCAATGGCGGTGAGGATGAACACCGCTTCGAACATCACCATGAACTGGAAGAAATAGGACGCCAGATTATGGAACCAGGGAATGCGGGTGAAGATGTCCGCCATGCCCACCGCCAGCGTCACCGCGCCGCCGGTGCGGCCATACAGGTCCAGGCCGATCTCCTGAGACAGCTGCGGCAGGTTCACCACCTGCATGCCCAGCTTGGCGAAGGTGTCCGGCGCGGAGTTGATGGCGAAGTAATCCGCCGGGTGCAAGGCGGTGGCGGCGATCAAGGCCATCACCCCCACAACGCATTCGGCCAACATCGCGCCGAAACCCACCGGCAGGATGTCGCTCCAGCGGTCTATCTGCTTGGGCGTGGTGCCGGAGCCGATGAAGGCGTGGAAACCGGAAATGGCGCCGCAGGCGATGGTGATGGAGATGAACGGCCATACCGGGCCGGCCAGCACCGGGCCGCCGCCGTGGATGAACTGGGTGACGGCCGGGAACTGGATTTGCGGGTTGATGAACACCACGCCCACCACCAACAGGCCGAACACGCCTATCTTCATGAAGCTGGACAGACAGGCGCGCGGGGTCAGCAGCATCCACACCGGCAGCGCGGTGGCGAAGAAGGCGTAGACGGGCAGCAGCAGGGACACGGTGGACGCCTTCAGCGTCAGCAGCTCGCCCAACGCGGTGCCCTGGATGTAGGGGCCGGCGAACACACAGGCCATGATGGCGGCGACGCCGACATAGCTGGCGTTCTTCATGCTGCCGGTGACGCGCTCCCACAGGCCGACGGCGATGGCGATGGGAATGGTCATGCTCACCGCGAACGCGCCCCAGGGATTGCGCTCCAGCGCATGCACCACCACCATGGACAGGCCGGCCATGGTGATGGTGATGATGAACAGCATGGCCAGGCCGGTGCACCAGCCGGCCCAGGGACCCAGCTCGGTCTTGGCCACTTCCGACAGCGATTTGCCGTGATGCTTCATCGAGGCGAACAACACCACGGTGTCGTGCACCGCGCCGCCGATCACACAGCCTATCAGCAGCCACAGCATGCTGGGCAGATAGCCGTACTGGGCGGCCAGCACCGGTCCCACCAGCGGACCGGCCGCCGCAATGGCGGCGAAGTGGCCGCCAAACGCCACCCACTTGCTGGTGGGCACATAATCCTTGCCGTCCTTTAACTCATGCGCCGGGGTCACGGCGCTATCATCGACACCCAATACCTTGCGCGTGAAGAACACCCCGTACAGGCGGTAGCAGATGGCAAGTATGCAAAGGGTGGCGATCACGAAGGTCAATGCGTGATCCATTTTTGTCAGCTCCGGTGATAGTCTCACCCGGAACTTACGCGCGGGCGCGGTCTCCGTGGGGCGGAAAACGGCTCAGCGGCCGAATGGCGTCGCCAGCGGCGGCCAGAGCGGGGCGAGCGGCACAAGGCAGGCGTCAGCTCACGAACTCGCGAGCATATGAGCGCAGCTCAAAAACGAGTCAAAAGGCCAGCAGATTAATCAATAAAAATGATCTATGGTTTTTGCTTCATTAACCATATTGACGGTATGGCTATGAAGAGAGTGATTCGCTTGGGCGACCCGACAGATCATGGCGGTTTTGTCACGGGCGCAGCGCCCACAACGACTTTCTTTGGGAAGCCTGTCGCTCGGATTGGCGACCCAGTAAGCTGCCCACAACAGGGACATACTGGCTGTGTCATTGTTGAAGGGGATCCCTCATGGATCATCGACGGTAAAGCAACGGCACTGGAAGGACA
This sequence comes from Chromobacterium sp. S0633, assembly GCF_024158805.1. Classification (NCBI taxonomy): domain Bacteria; kingdom Pseudomonadati; phylum Pseudomonadota; class Betaproteobacteria; order Neisseriales; family Chromobacteriaceae; genus Chromobacterium; species Chromobacterium sp. S0633. The sequence goes on from NZ_JAMZGH010000043.1 coordinate 41,656, forward strand.
CAAAGTTAGCTGTGGCGCTACCTTGATCTCAACACTGGGTGAGGTTGGGCGTAGTTATGAAGCCAGCGGTGCGGCAAGCGTTGGAGGGACAGCTCGTGCTGTTGTACTTGTAGCGACGGCTGCTGCCGCAGCTTTGGAAAATGAGATTATCGAGCATTGGTACACACTTGAAGATGAGTCCGGTCATCCCGTTGAAGGCTATCGCTACGATCTTTATCAAAACAAAGAGCGCGTCACTCATAAAGGAAGCTTCAACTCAGGCAAGACAAACGCGATCCAAGGAGGGAACTCGGACTTCGTCATGTGGCTGGAGCGTGATTCCGCTAAACGTGATTAGGGACTCAAATCATGACAGCTATAGCCAAACCGAGGATAAACCCGGAGGTTCGCCTGTTAGCCGCCATGGCGTATGGCGAAGCATCTCTGGCGGATAGCCCCGATGAAATGTACGCCCTGGCCAGCGTGCTAAAGCGTCAAAGAGATGCTCGGGGTTATTCCAGCATGGCCGCGTTTGTGGCAGGTGAACCATCTTTTTCATTTGTAGTCGGGAATGGCAATAAGCGTTATGCCCACTTTAAAAAGACAAAAGACGAGGACATACTGGCCAACGCCGGGATGAAAATCGCTATAGCCGCCGCAGAAAATGCGCTGGCAAATGGCCCTGACAAATCTAATGGCGCTTGGTTTTGGGATGGCGCCGATATTAAATCCAACTACAAAAAACATTTCAAGGTAAGGGTCGGCATTCGTTTTACCGACCCATCGCACAACATTTATGATATCAATGAGTCGTCAAAGCTGGTTATAAAACACAAAGTCACCAAAAAGAAAGCAAACGGAAAAATAGAAACTTACAAGGAGGAGCTTTATCGCTACGATCACGTCTATGAGTCCACGGCTGCCCATGGGGGAACAATCTTTTGGAAGCAGAACACGGACTATTTGCGGTTTACCAAGGCGAAGGAATATAAATGAAATCGCTTGGCATTGCATTGGCTTTAATTTCAACCGCACTATTCGCAGCGCCATCTGCCAATGTGATCAGTAGTTGCCTAGAAACACAGGCTAGAGGTGGCATAAGCTCGGTTGAAATACGGACAAATGAAATTATTCAAGAAGATGGCTATAAGCCAGGGTACACTGCTGAGTATGTAAAACACGAGGGTATTGACATTGGCTTTGCCACCTCGCCAAAGGGAGGCGCGGTACTTTACATGGGCAAACTCTGGCCTATTAATCGCTCGACACTGCTTCCAGGAGTAGCAAAGGTGAGCAAGCCGGTGGTTCATGTTGAATTAGCTTATTGGGCATTACTTGAGGAGGGTCCGAAGAAATATCTTTGCATAACGGATAATTTTGATGGCATAGGCCGCAGTGGTAGCTTTCAAAAGAGCAAATATGCATACATTCTTGAGCTAACAGGCAAGCGTATTTTGTATTTTATCGTAGGCAGAACATAAAGATGCAGCGTCTTTAGTCTACAGGCCCTCAGGGCTGCCAGTCCTGATAGGGCTTATGCACCTTGGCGTAGGCTTTTTGCAGTTCGCCGCTGGCGCGCGCGGCGCGGATGGCCCGGTTCAGCGCCTGATGGACGAAATCGCCGCGGCGGTTGCAGTTGAGGAAGAGCACGTCCGGGTAGTCGTCGAAACGGGCGCGGCGGATATTGTTCAGCTTGAACTTGCGCACCAGATAATCCGCCTCCTCCTGCGCCCACAGCACCCCGTCCACCCGGCCCAGATTCAGCTTTTTCAGCGATAGCTCCAGATTGACCACGCTCTTGCTGGGAAAGCCCCAGTTCACCGGCGGCGCCTCGATATTGTATTTGGCCAGATTGGCCATGCGCAGCACGTCCTCTTTGTCCAGCGGCTTGGTCTTGTGGGTGTAGAGCACGAAGGTGACCTTGCCCAGCATCTCCTTGGTGAACTGATAGGGCGTGGCGTCGTCCGCGCCCTCCCTCACCTTCATGATGGGAAAGCGGAAGTCCGCGTTCTTGTCGCTGGCGTCCAGATAGACGCGCTTGACCGGCTCTATGCTGAAACTGATCTTGCCTTCCTTGTAATGTCTGGCCACCACTTGCAGCAATTCGGCGAACGGGCTGTTCTGGTTGTTCTCCAGCAATTGCGGCAGAAACACGGCGATGCCGTGCAGATCCGGCCGGTTGATGTCCGGCGAGCTGTCCTGGGTTGCCGTGCCGTTGCAGGCATGAAGCAGGCCGGGCGCGCAGCCCAGCGCCCAGGCCGCGCACAGCAGCATTTGTTTTGTCATCGAATGTCTCCCCCTGGACTGAGGTTTAGCACAGCGGAGGGGGATGCGCGGCGCATTTGGACGGGCGGCCGCTAGCTCGCGATGCCCAGCGCGTCCTTCAAGGGCTTCAGATAGCGGCGGCTGACCGGCAGGCTGTGACCATCCAGCGTGTGGATGGTGGCGACGCCGTTGTCGCCGAACAGGATTTCCCGGATCGCCGACAAGCGCACCAGGTATTGCCGATGGCAGCGGAACAGATCGCTGCGCTCTTCCAGCGTGCGCAGCGTCAGCTCGGTGAAGCGCTCCACGCCGGCGGCGTCCACCACGTAAACGCCGCTGAGCCGGGAGCAGACATAGGCCACCTCCTCCAAACGGCACAGCACGATGCGGTTGACGCCCTGGCAGGGAATCAGGCTGAGCGGCGCCAAGGCGCATACCGCCGCCGGCGGCGACGCGGCGCGCTGGCGTAGCCGCGCCAGGGTCTTGGCCAAGCGCGCCGGGTCCACCGGCTTCAGCAGGTAGTCGCAGGCGTGTTCTTCAAAGGCCTGCAGCGCGTAGGCGTCGTAAGCGGTGACGAACACCACTTGCGGCATGGCCTCCGGGTCCAGCATCGCCAGCATTTCCAGGCCGCTGATGCGCGGCATCTGGATGTCCAGGAACACCACGTCCGGCTTGCGGCGATGGATGAAGGCGATGGCCTCCACCGCGTTGCCGCACTCGCCGACGATGTCCAGGCCGCCGGCGGTCTGCAATAGCTGGCGCAATTCCTCGCGCGCCAGCGGCTCGTCGTCCACCAGCAGCGCGCTGGGCAGGCCGGCCGCGCTCATGCCGCCGCTCCGGCGCGGCGCGCGTCCGCCCGCGGGCAACGACAGGGCAGCAGCAGGCTGACTCGGGTGTAAAGCTCAGGCGCGCAATCCACCGCCACCCCGTAGGCCTCACCGTAACGGGCGCGGATGCGGCGGTCCACCAGGGACATGCCCAGGCCGTCGCTCTGTTCCGGCTTGCGGTAGAGCCCGGCGTTGTCCTCCACCGTCACCCGCAGGCCTTGCGCGTCGCAGCGGGCGGAAATGCGGATGCGCCCCGGCTCCAGCAGCTGGGAGGTGCCGTGCTTGATCGCGTTTTCCACCAGCGGTTGCAGGGAAAACGCCGGCAGTTCGGCGCGGCGCGCCGCCTCCGGCGCGGCTATCTCCACTTGCAGCCGGCCGGCGAAGCGCGCCTCCTCGATGCGCAGATAGGCGCTGACGTGGTCGATCTCGTCGCCCAGCGTGGCCATCTCGCTGGAGCGCTTCAGATTCTTGCGGAAAAAGGTGGACAGGTATTGCACCAGTTGGCGCGCATGCTCCGGGTTGCGGCGTATCACCGCGGACAGGGTGTTGAGCGCGTTGAACAGGAAATGCGGATTGACCTGGGCGTGCAGCAGCTTGATTTCGGTCTGGGCCAGCAGCTGTTTCTGCTGTTCGTACTTGCCTTGCAGGATCTGGTTGGACAGCAGCCGGGCAATGCCCTCGCCCAGGGTCAGGTTGATGCCGGAAAACAGCTTGTTGCGCGTCTCGTACAACTTGATGGTGCCGATCACCCGCTCGTCCTCGCCGCGCAAGGGGATCACCAGCGAGGAGCCCAGCTTGCAAGCCGGGCTGATGGAGCAGCGGTATGGCGTCTCATTGCCGTCGGCGTACACCACCTGGTTGGCGGCGATGGCGCGCTGGGTCAGCGGCGAGGTGATCGGCGTGCCCGCCAGGTGGTGGTCGGCGCCGGCGCCGATGAAGGCCAGCAGCCGCTCGCGGTCGGTCAGCGCCACCGCGCCCACGCCCAGCTCCTCGTACAGGATGCGCGCCATGGTCATGCAGTTGTCGCGGTCAAAGCCGTGGCGCAGCACGCCCTCGGCGCGGGCGGCGATCTGCAGCGCCTTGGAGGAGAAGGCGGAGGAATACTTCTCCGCCAGCGCGCGCCGGTCCAGCAGGATGCGCATGAACATGGCCGCGCCCAGGGTGTTGGCTATCATCATCGGCAAGGCGATGCTGCGCACCAGATGCCAGGCGGCGGCGAAGGGCTTGACCGCCGCCAGCAGGATCAGCATCTGCATGCACTCCGCCAGCAAGGCCACCGCGGCCACCGCCAGCGGGTCGAATACCCGCCCCAGTTGGCCGCGCCGCACGAAATAACGGTGCACCAGCCCGCCCAGCAGGCCTTCGGCCATGGTGGACGCCATGCAGGCGCCGGCGGTGACGCCGCCCAGCGAATAACGATGCAGGCCGCCGGTGAAACCCACCGCCAGCCCCACCCACGGCCCGCCCAGCATGCCGCCCAGCACCGCGCCGGTGGCGCGGGTGTTGGCGATGGAATCGTCGATGTGCAAGCCGAAATAAGTGCCCATCACGCAGAACACCGAGAACACCAGATAGCACACCAGCTTGTGCGGCAGGCGGATAGTGACCTGGGTCAGCGGAATGAACAACGGCGTCTTGGACAAGAGATAGGCGATCACCAGGTAAACGCACATCTGCTGCAACAAGGTCAGGATCAATGAGAACTCGGTCAACATGCGGGCAGCACAATAAGGGTGTGCCGCCGAGCATAGGCGACGGTTCGCCGCCCGACCTTGGTCTGGATCAAACCGTTTTCAGGCGCCGCCGGCGCAAACCAAAACGGCCGCCGAAGGCGACCGTTTCTTTCATGCGGACTCAGAACGTGTTTACGATCTCGCGAGCTAAGGCGAGACAAGGCGTTGCGGCTGAGAAAGCGGAGTGTACTCACGGTACATGAGCATTTCGAAGTCGTACTCACCGTGTAACGCTCCACGATGCGCAGCAGATCGTAGGCAGGTTCTCAGACGGGGATGACCGGAATCTTGCCTATCTTCACGCGCCACTCCGCCGGGCCGGTGTTGTGCACGCTGGAACCACAGGAATCCACCGCCACCGTCACCGGCATGTCCTTGACCTCGAACTCGTAAATGGCTTCCATGCCCAGGTCTTCGAAGGCCACCACTTTGGACGCCTTGATCGCCTTGGACACCAGATAGGCGGAACCGCCTACGGCCATCAGATAGACCGCCTTGTTGTCCTTGATCGCCTCGATCGCGGTGGGACCGCGCTCGGCCTTGCCTATCATGCCCAGGAGGCCGGTCTGCTCCAGCATCTGGCGGGTGAACTTGTCCATGCGGGTGGCGGTGGTGGGGCCGGCCGGGCCCACCACTTCGTCGCGCACCGGATCCACCGGGCCCACGTAGTAGATGAAGCGGTTGGTGAAGTCCACCGGCAGCTTCTCGCCCTTGTTCAGCATGTCCACCATGCGCTTGTGCGCGGCGTCGCGGCCGGTAAGGATCTTGCCGTTGAGCAGCAGCACGTCGCCCGGCTGCCAGCTTTGCACCTCTTCCGGGGTGATGGCGTCCAGGTTGACGCGCTTGCCGTTGGAGTTGTCGTAAGTGATGTCCGGCCAGTCTTCCAGACGGGGCGCTTCCAGCGAAGCCGGGCCGTTGCCGTCCAGGTGGAAGTGCACGTGGCGGGTGGCCGCGCAGTTGGGGATCATCGCCACCGGCAGGCTGGCCGCGTGGGTGGGGTAATCCAGAATCTTCACGTCCAAGACCGTGGTCAGGCCGCCCAGGCCCTGGGCGCCGATGCCCAGCGCGTTGACCTTTTCAAACAGTTCCAGGCGCAGTTGCTCCACGCGGCTCAGTTCCGCGCCGCTGTCGGCCTTAGCTTTCAAATCCTGGATGTCCACATGGCTCATCAGGCTTTCCTTGGCCAGCAGCATCGCCTTTTCCGGCGTGCCGCCGATGCCGATGCCGAGAATGCCCGGCGGACACCAGCCGGCGCCCATGGTGGGCAGGGTCTTCAGCACCCAGTCCACGATGGAGTCGGACGGATTCAGCGCGTAGAACTTGGATTTGTTCTCCGAGCCGCCGCCCTTGGCCGCACAGGTCACTTCCACGCCGTCGCCTTCGACGATCTCGAAATGCACCACCGCCGGGGTATTGTCCTTGCTGTTCTGGCGCTTGCCGGCCGGATCCAGCAGCACCGAGGCGCGCAGCTTGTTGTCCGGGTTCAGGTAAGCGCGACGCACGCCTTCGTTCACCATCTCCTGCACCGACAATTCGGCGTCCCACTGCACCTTCATGCCCACTTTCAGGAACACCACGGCGATGCCGGTATCCTGACAGATCGGGCGCTTGCCTTCCGCGCACATGCGGCTGTTGATCAGGATCTGGGCCATGGCGTCCTTGGCCGCCGGGCTCTCTTCCTTCAGATACGCCTGGTACAGCGCGTCGATATAGTCTTTGGGATGGTAATAGCTGATGAACTGGAAGGCGTCGGCAATGCTTTGCACGAAGTCTTCCTGACGGATGATGGCCATTTTCGGGTTTCTCCAGCGTAGGGCTATTTGGGGTTTGCCCTGTTATTTTATGGAGGCGCGCCGCCCGCGCCAATCCAAACCCTCAACAGTACCCGATAAAACCGTCCGCGGCCAGCCAATGCCCCCCGGCTCCGGACCGGTCCAAAGCCTCGCGAGCAAGCGCGAGACAAGGTGAAAACCGCTGAGAGCAGCTTCTCAAGCGCCGCTGCGATCCTCGCGATCCTCCCTCGGACTGCGGTCGAAACGCTTGCGATAGGCGCGGGAAAAATAAGACGGCGACTCAAAGCCGCAGACCACGCTGATTTCCACCACGCTCAGCTCGGTCTGCCGCAGCAGCCAGCGAGCGCGATCCAGCCTCAGCGCGCGGTAGAACTCCGCCGGCGAGGCCTTGAGATGCGCGCGGAACAAGCGTTCCAGCTGGCGGCGGGTGGCGCCGCAACGCGCGGCCAGCTCCTCCGGCGGCCACGGCTCCTCCAGTTGCTCTTCCATCAGCCGTATCGCCTGCGCCAGCTTCTTGTTGTGCACCTGATAACGGCTGGCCACCTGCAGGCGCTGGTGCTCGGACGGGCTGCGCATCTGTCCCTGCACCAATTGCTCGGACACCGCCAGCGCCAGCTCGCGGCCGTGACGGCGCGCCAGCAAGGCCAGCGCCAGATCCAGCCCGGCCGCCGCGCCGGCGGAGGTGGGCCGCCGCTCGGTCAGGAACAGCTCCTGGCTGGCGGTCACCTGCGGGTAGCGTTCCCGGAAGGCCGGAATCGCCTCCCAGTGCAGCGTCACCGTCTCGCCGCGCAGCAGGCCGGCCTCAGCCAGGATGAAGCAGCCGGTGTCTATCGCCCCCAGGGTCATGCCCCCGCGCTCCAGCCGCCGCAGCGCCGCGCCCAGCTCCGGCGTGTAATGCCGCAGCGGATGGAAGCTGCTGACCACGAACAGACAGGTGCACGGCCCGGCCTCCGCCAGCGCGCCGTCCACCATCAGCGCGATGCCGTTGCTGGCCGCCACCGCCTGGCCGTCCACGGACAACAGCCGCCAGCGGCTGGCGCCGGGCTGAAAGCGATTGGCGATGCGGAAGGGCTCCATCAGCGCGGCGAAGCCGATGAAGGAAAACTCCGGCAACAACAGGAAATGGTATTCGTCCACCACGGCGCTCCCCATTCAATCCAGTACGCTCCATGGCCAGCATAAGCGCGAGCGCCCGGTTCGCGCCAATGCAAATTGTCGCGCAATGAAAAGTAAGCGTCGCGGCCATCCGCTCCCCCGCCGCCGGCACACCGTTAAATCATCAACAGCCGTCCCCCACTCAAGGCTTTTGAAGGAGCCCCGCCATGCAACAGCACGCCGTCATCCAGCCCCCGCCCGCCGCGCCGCGCCTGCCCGCCGACTTCTGCAGCGACATCGAGCGCGCCCACACCCTGCCGGCGCGCTGCTACACCGCCGACGAGGTGTTCCAGTACGAAAAAGAACAGATCTTCGCCAAATCCTGGCTCTGCCTGTGCCACGGCAGCGAGCTGGCCCGGCCCAACGATTACGTCACCCGCCGGGTGATAGGCGAGAACATCCTGCTGCTGCGCGACCGCGACGGCGAGCTGCGCGCCTTCTACAACGTCTGCCCGCACCGCGGCCATGAGCTGCTCAGCGGCAGCGGCCAAGCCAGGAATGTGATCACCTGTCCCTACCACGCCTGGGCCTTCAAGCTGGACGGCCAACTGGCGCACGCGCGCAACTGCGAGCAGGTGGCGGACTTCGACCGAGCCGGCAGCCATCTGAGCCCGTTGCGAGTGGCCGAATACTGCGGCTTCGTCTTCGTCAACATGGACCCGGACGCGCCGGACATCGACGTCGAATACGCCGGCCTGCGCGAGCACTTCATGCAAGTGTGCCCGCGAGTGGCGGACTTGAAGGTGGCCGAGCGCGTGATCACCACCACGCCGGCCAACTGGAAAGTCATCGTCGACAACTACATGGAGTGCTACCACTGCGCGCCGGCCCACCCCAGCTTCTCGCAATCGGTGACCACCGACGGCTACACCCACAGCCTTCACGGCCGCTGGACCTTGCAGCGCGGCGTGGCCCAATCCAGCGACAGCAGCTACGCCTTTGACGGCGAGGCCGCCAACCAGGCTTTCAACGGCTACTGGCTGTGGCCCGGCGTGATGTTCAACGTGGTGCCCGGCGACGCGGCGATGACGGTGATTTACGAATTTCCGGAATCCGCCGGCGTCACCGTCCAGCATTACGAAATCCTCTTCCTCAACCAGGATTTGAGCGAGGAACAGCGCCGCTTCGTCAGCTGGGCGCGCGACGAATTCCGCCCCGAAGACCTGCGGCTGGTGGAAAGCGTGCAACGCGGGCTGCAATCGCGCGGCTACCGCGGCCAGGGCCGCATCATGGCGGACAGCCAGCGCAGCGGCATCAGCGAGCACGGCATCGCCCATTTCCACCAGATGGTGGCCGCCGCCTACCGCGGCTGAACCGGAGCGCCGCGCATGCCTGCCATCGTCACCGAAGTCTGCGCCATCGAAGAAGTGGCCGCCGGCGTCAAGGCCTTCACCCTGCGGCCGCTGGACGGCCCGGCCCCGCCCTGCCCGTCCGGCAGCCACATCGTGGTGGACATGCCGCCGCCGGGCCGGCCGGCGGCCTACTCGTTGCTGGACCCCGGCGGCGGGGTCTACCGCATCGCGGTCAAACACGAGCCGGATTCGCGCGGCGGCTCGCGTTATCTGCACGCGCTGGCGCCGGGCAGCCGCCTGCGGGTGCAAGCGCCGGCCAACCGTTTCCCGCTGGCCGCCGTGCCCGGCCCGCGGCTGTTCATCGCCGGCGGCATCGGCATCACGCCCTTCATCGCCCATATGGCGGCGCTGGGCGCTGACGCGAACTACCAGCTGCACTACGCCTTCCGCGACGCCGCCGGCGCCGCCTTCGCCGCCCAGCTGGCCGAGCGCGGCGACGCCAGAATCCGCCTGTACGAGAGCCGGGCCGGCCGCAGGCTGGACCTGGACGCGCTGATCGCCGCCGCGCCGGCGGACAGCCAGGTGTATGTCTGCGGGCCGGAACGGCTGATCGCGGCGACGGCGGACGCCTGCGCGCGGCGCTTGCCGGCCGGCCGGCTGCACTATGAGCGCTTCAGCGCCGACACGGCGGCCGAGAGCGCCGGCTTTGAGGTGGAACTGGCCCGCTCCGGCCTGCGGCTGCGAGTGGACGCCGACGAATCCATCCTGGCGGCGATAGAACGGCAGAGCTCGCTGCGGCCGGACTGTCTATGCCGGGAAGGCTATTGCGGCAGCTGTGAAACCAGGCTGCTGGCCGGCGACGCCGAACACCGCGACCAATACCTGAACGAGGCGGAGCGGCGGGAGCGCATCATGATCTGCGTGTCGCGAGCGGCGGGGAGCGGGCCGCTAGTGCTGGATTTGTAACTAAGGCCCGCTAACAAAACCCCTGATCCTGCGTTGCGCCTCCTGGTCGTACGACTTGTACTGCCTGCGTCGGCGCGCCTTGACTCAGGTACGCTGCGCGGTTTTGTTAGCGGGCCTAGGCTGAGTGCGCTCCGCGGCACATCCATGCTCAAACAGTAAAATTAACCGCTTTTACGGCCGACACAACAGCTTTTCTAGCGCGGTCTTGGCCAGGAAACCGCTGCGGCTATCGTATTCCGGGTGGGAAGCGACATATTCATCGATACGGTGCAGAAGGTTGGCCGGCAACGTGACATTGATCTTGGTCGCTTTACCCAGATAGCGGGTGATGTCCACATCCACCAGCGCCCAGAGATGGCCGGCAAACTCGGGTTTACCGACATGAGCCTGCGCGCTGCTGGCCAGAGGGATAACGTCTAGGTCGTCCACCAGCCCTTCCAGATGTAGCTCAATGGCTTCTCGGGCGTTCCGGATGGCCTCATCCAGAGTGTCCCCGGCGGAGAAGCAGCCGGGCAGATCCGGCACGATGACGCCGTAGGCATGTTGGTCGTCACCGGGTTCAACTGCAATCGGGTAGTACATAATGGTTCCTTACTGGAGACCCGCTTGTTTCTTGATGCTGTTCAGCGTGCCTATCGGTATGTCCTTCTTGGGGTGAGGCACCGTCACCCGGCTGGTCTTGATCGGGTGTTTGAACTGTTGATGGCTGCCCTTGGCGGCAACCAGATACCAGCCGTCGGCCTCTATCATGCTGATGACTTCTTTGCTGGTCACGGTGTCGCCCCTGCGCTTAGAGTCTGTTTACGATCTGCTGCGCTTCGTGAACACGGTACGGTGAGAACAGGTTCAGAATGCTCATATGGCATTTCTACATTCTGCTTTTGTTTTCACCTTGTCGCGCCCTTGCGCGCACGACATTTGAGCAGACTATCGGACAGAGCTTATTGTAGCTTCTACAACAGGCCAGTCAATAACCCTGGGGTTATTGAGCAGACAGCCCAGCGCTCTGGCTCCCAATCAGCGACTCAGCTACGAGGGACGCCATGCCCCGCCCCGCTCACCCCAGCACCGTGCGCGCCAGCTGTATCCCGTGCTTCTTCAACTTGTACTGCAAGGTGGCGCGCGGCAGGCCCAGCCGGCGCGCCGCCTCGGTCAGATTGGCGCAGCCCTCCAGGCAATCCACCAATAGCCGGCGCTCATAGCGCGCCATCCGCTGCTCCAGCGTGCCCTCGCCGTCCGGCGGCGGCGCGGCCGGGGCCGACGGCCGGCGTTCCTCCGCGCGCCGCTGCGCCGTCTCGCCCTCTTCCTCCAACAACAGGAAGTCCAGTTCGTCCCCGCCCTCGCACAGGATCAGGCTGCGCAGCAGCACGTTCTCCAGCATGCGCACATTGCCCGGCCAGTAATAGCGCAGCATGCGCTCCATCACCGCATGGCTGATGCGCTGCACGCGGTGGCCGGTGACCTTGCCGTGCTTGCGCAAGAAAGCCTGCGCCAGCAGCGGAATATCCCGCAGCCGCTCGCGCAGCGGCGGCACCGCCAGACAGCCCACGTTCAGCCGGTACAGCAAGTCCGGCCGGATCTTGCGCTCGTCCAGCATCCGCTGCGGCGACTCGTTGCTGGCCGCCACCACCCGCACGTCCACGCGCACCTCCGCGCCGGAGCCCACCCGGCTGAACGTGCCCTCCTGCAAGGCGCGCAGCAGCTTGCCCTGGATGGACAACGGCAGCGAGTTGATCTCGTCCAGAAACAGGGTGCCGCCATGGGCGGACTCCAGCACCCCGCGCCGGTCCTCGGCCCCGGTGAAGGCGCCGCGCACGGTGCCGAACAAGGTGCTTTCAAACAGCGGCTCCGGCAATGCCGCGCAATTGAGCACCACGAAGGGGCGCTCGGCGCGCGGCCCCTCCTGATGCAGCAGCCGGGCGAACAACTCCTTGCCGGTGCCGGTTTCACCGTGGATCAACACCTGCACATCGGCGCGCGCCAGCCGCCGGGCCTGGTGGATCAGCTGCTTCATCGCCGCGTCGTCGGTGATGATGCCCATCAGCCCGCCGTCGGCCCCCTCCTCCACGTTCTGCTGCAAATCCACCAGCGCCTGATGCAGCGGGCTGACCACGGTCAGATCGCGGGACAGCTCCACCGCGCCGACGATGCGGCCGTCAGCGCGCTTCAGCGGCAGCGTGGTGTGCACCTGATGCACCGCCTTGCCCCTGGGATTGCGGTAGCGCTGGTAATGATTGCGGTAGCTTCGGCCCTGCCGCAGCGCCTGCAACAGCGTGCTGCTGTTCTCGTCCAGTTCCGGGTACAGCTCCAGCAGATAGGCCCCCAGCGCCTGCTCCGCGGTGTATTCGTCCAGCTGCGAGCACTCCTGGTTGTAATAGGCGTAGCGCCCGTCCTGGTCGATGATGGCCACCGACAGGCCGATCGCGTCGAAGAAATCGCCAAACAGCGCAATGCCCTGGTTCAGGTCTGCATCCATGTCTCCCCCTTCCCCTTAAGAACCTGTTTTCGATCTGCTGCGCGTTGTGGACGCGTTACACGATGAGTACGGCTTCAGAATGCTCATGTACCACCTGTACATTCCGCTTTCTCAGCCGCAACGCCTTGTCTCCCCTTAGCTCGCGAGATCGTAAACAGGTTCTTAGCTGCTTCAAGCACGGGCGCCAAGAATTCGGCGCTTTTATGAATAGTTGCAGTATTGACGGTTTTTGTCGCCGCGAGCAAGCGCAAAACCCTTTTAAATTCATGCAATTAAAAAACAGACCCGCTGGCATGGATGTTGCCACGCCTACACTGTCGCGCTAAGAGCGGCTAACAAAATCAGTTTCACGTCTGAGGCAAGGCGCGCCGACGCAGGCAGTACTTGAGTACGGCAAGTCGGCGCAACGCAGCATCAGGAATTTGTTAGCCACTCTCCGGCGCGGCACACAACTACAGCAGGCTGCCACAGCCGCAAGGAGGAGAGCCCCATGCATCACCCCACCCCCGCCATCCACCCTCCCCCCGCGCCCATCGTCGCGGTGGAAAACCTGCGCAAGCGCTTCGACGGCCAAGTCGTGCTGGACGGCGTCTCCTTCGCCGCCTCCGCCGGCGAGGTGGTGTCGCTGATCGGCGCCAGCGGCTCCGGCAAGAGCACCTTGCTGCGCTGTCTCAACCTACTGGAAGTCCCGGACGACGGCCGAGTGCTGATCGCCGGCGAGGAAATCGCCCTGCGCACCGACAAACGCGGCCGGCGCGCGCCGGCCGACCCGCGCCAGGTGGACCGGCTGCGCTCGCGGCTGGGCATGGTGTTCCAGAACTTCAATCTATGGCCGCACATGACGGTGCTGGAAAACCTGATCGAGGTGCCGGTGCGCGTCCTGCGCCAGCCGCGCGCCGAAGCGGTGGCGCTGGCCGAGGCGCTGCTGGAAAAAGTGGGCATGGCGGACAAGCGCCAGGCCTATCCGGCCTTTTTGTCCGGCGGCCAGCAACAGCGTGTGGCCATTGCCCGCGCGCTGGCCACCCGGCCGGCGGTGATGCTGTTCGACGAACCCACCTCCGCGCTGGACCCGGAACGGGTGGGCGAAGTGCTGCGGGTGATCCGCCAGCTGGCCGATGAAGGCTGCACCATGCTGCTGGTCACCCATGAAATGGCCTTCGCCCGCGAAGTGTCCAGCAAAGTGCTGTTCCTGCACCAAGGCCGAATCGAGGAAGCCGGCCCGCCGGAACAGGTTTTCGCCGCGCCGCGCAGCGAACGCTGCCGCCAGTTTGTCAACGCCTGACACCCCAGGGAGAAACCCCATGAACCGATTCCGCGCCCTCATCGCCGCCTTCGCCGTGCTGTGCTGTGCCGCCGCGGCGGCCAACCCGCTGCGCATCGGCATCGCCGCCGAACCCTATCCGCCGTTCACCATCAAGCAGAGCAACGGCCAATGGAGCGGCTTTGAAGTGGAACTGGTGCACAAGCTGTGCCAGCGCCTCAAGCAAAGCTGTCAGATCGCCGAAGTCTCCTGGGACGGCATCATCCCCGCGCTCAACAGCAAGAAGATAGACGTGATCTTCAACTCCATGTCCATCACCCCGGAGCGGGAAAAAGTCATCGCCTTCAGCCTGCCTTATTACTACACCGCCTCCGAGTTCGTCGGCCCCAAGGGCCAGAAAGCCGTCCTCAGCCCGGCCGGCCTCAAGGGCAAGACCCTGGGCGTGCAATCCGCCACCACCAACGCCAACTTCCTGAAGAAATACTACGGCGCCGGCTCCGTCATCCGTTACTACAACACCCAGGACGAACTGAACGCCGATCTCGTCGCCGGCCGCGTGGACCTGATGCTGCTGGACGCGCTGGCCGCCAGCGATTTCCTTGGCGGCAAGGACGGTTCCGGGCTGGAATCCAAGGGCCTGGCGCCCAAGGACCCGCTGTTCGGCCCCGGCATCGGCGCCGGCCTGCGCAAGGCCGACCTCGCGCTCAAGCAGCAGTTCGACCAGGCCATCCTGCAACTGCGCGCCGACGGCAGCTTCGACGCCATCCAGAAGAAATACTTCAAGGTCAACATCTCGCCGGACGCCAAGTGACAGCGACCCGCCCGCCTGAGCCGCCCCAGGGAGAGCCTATATGCTGGATGCACTGCAACAAGCCTACGACGCCGTAGTCCGCGACTGGGGCCCCGCCCTGCTGCAAGGCGCCGTGGTCACGCTGGAAATCTCGCTGGGCGCTTTCGCGCTGGGCCTGCTCATCGGCCTGGCCACCGCTCTGGTCAAACTGGGCGGCCACCCGCTCCTCAAGCGGCTGGCCAACGCCTACACCAGCGTGTGCCGCTCGCTGCCGGAGCTGCTGTTGATCCTGCTGCTCTACTATGCCGGCGGCGACGCCATCAACGCGCTGGCGGCGCTGCTGGGCCAGCCGCAGGTGGAGGTGAACGGCTTCGCCGCCGCCATCGTGGTGCTGGGCATCGTGCAAGGGGCTTACGCGGCGGAAATCATGCGCGGCGCGGTGCAGGCGATACCGCACGGCCACATCGAGGCCGCGCGCGCCTTCGGCTGCGGCCGCTGGCTGACCGCCCGCCGCGTGATCCTGCCGGAGATGATGCCCTACGCGCTGGCCGGCCTGGCCAATCTGTGGCTGGTGCTGATCAAGGACAGCGCGCTGATCAGCGTGGTGGGCTACAGCGAACTGCTGTTCACCACCAAGCAGGCCGCCGGCTCCACCCGCCAGTACCTGCTGTTCTATCTGACCGTGGCCGCCATCTACCTATTGATGACCCTGCTGTCCAACGCCGGCTTCAGCCTGATTGAACGCCGCTTCCGCCGCTGGCAACCGGCGCTGTGAACGGGAGACCCGCATGAGCTTCCAATGGCTGCAAGACTACGGCCCCATGCTCTGGCGCGGCGTCGCCGTCACCGTGCAACTACTGCTGCTCTCCGGCGGCCTGGGCTTCGCGCTGGCGGTGGCGGTGGGCTTTGCCCGGCTGTCCCGCCAGCCCTTCCTCGCCTGGCTCAGCCTGTCCTTCACCAACCTGATCCGCGGCACCCCGCTGCTGGTGCAGATCTACGTGCTCTATTACGGCCTGGGCAGCCTGTTCGCCGGCTTTCCGGCGCTGCGCGACAGCCTGCTGTGGCCTTATCTGCGCGAAGGCTTCTGGTACGTGGCCCTGGCGCTGGCGCTGAGCGTGGCCGGCTATGTGGGCGAAGTGGTGCGCGGCGGCCTGGCCGCCGTGCCCAAGGGCGAACTGGAGGCCGCCCGCGCGCTGGGCATGTCGCGGCTGACCACGGCGCGGCGCATCTGGCTGCCGCGCGCGCTGCTGATCCTGCTGCCGTCCTTGGCCGGCGAAACCGTGCTGCTGCTCAAATCCACCGCGCTGGCCTCCACCGTGGCGGTGATGGACGTGCTGGGCGCGGCCAACCTGGTGCGCGCGCAAACCCTGCGCACCTACGAACCGCTGCTGACCGTGGCGCTGATCTATTTCACGCTGGCCTGGCTGATAGAACGCGTCTTCCTGCGGCTGGAAAAGAGACTGCCGGTCCGCACCGCCTTCTGACACCGCCCCTAGCTCATTATTACGGAGACCCCCATGCGCTTTTCCCCCCTGGTCGAACGCATCGCCGGCGAACGCGTCGATGCCTGGAACATCCACCTGGCGGCGCAGCAAGCCGCCGCCCGCGGCGAGGACGTGATCATCCTCAGCGTGGGCGATCCGGAGTTCGCCACCCCGGCCCCCATCATCGAGCGCGCCGTGGCCGCGCTGCGCGACGGCGACACCCACTACAGCCCGGTGGACGGCCGCGCCGACCTGCGCGCCGCCATCGCCCGCCGCCACGCCGCCGCCACCGGCCTGGAGATGGACGCCGACAACGTCATCGTGGTGGCCGGCGCGCAAAACGGCCTGTTCTCCGCCGCGCTCTGCCTGTGCCAGGCCGGCGACGAAGTGCTGGTGCCGGAACCGATGTACCTGACCTACGAAGCCAGCATCCGCGCCAGCGGCGCCGCGCTGGTGCCGGTGCCGGTCAAACCCGCGGACGGCTTCCATCTGGACCTGGCCGCGCTGGAAGCCGCCGTCACCCCGCGCAGCCGCGCGATCTTCCTCGCCACCCCCTGCAACCCCACCGGCGCGGCGCTGCGCCCGGACGAACTGGCCGCGGTAGCCGCGCTGGCCCGCCGCCACGACCTGTGGGTGGTGGCCGACGAAGTCTACGCCGGCCTCAGCTTCGAAGCCCCGCACCACAGCATCGCCGCCCTGCCCGGCATGGCCGAACGCACGCTGACCCTGGGCAGCCTGTCCAAATCCCACGCCATGGCCGGCTGGCGGCTGGGCTGGGCCGCCGGCCCGCGCCCGCTGATCCAGCACATGGGCACGCTGGCCCTGTGCATGCTCTACGGCATCCCCGGCTTCATCCAGCAAGCCGCGCTGCTGGCCCTGCAAGACTACGACGCCTTCGTCGACCCCGTCCGCGCGCTGTACCAGCGGCGGCGCGACCTGGCCCATAGCCTGCTCAGCGGCGTGGACGGCCTGCAATGCCCGCTGCCGGAAGCCGGCATGTTCCTGCTGCTGGACGTGCGCGGCTGCGGCCTGGAAGCCGGGGATTTCGCCTGGAAACTGTTTGAAGCCACCGGCGTCTCCGTGCTGGACGCCGCCGCCTTCGGCCCCACCGCCGCCGGCTTCATCCGCCTGGGCCTGGTGGTGGACGACGAACGCCTGGCCGAAGCCTGCCGCCGCATCGCCCGCTTCGCCGGCCAACTGCGCGCCGCCGCGCCAAGACAAAAGGAATCCGCATGAGCGCCACCCTGGGCAGCTACCTCACCGCCTGGCTGGCGGCTTACGGCGTCGACACCGTGTTCGGCATTCCCGGCGTCCACACCATCGAGCTCTACCGCGGCCTGGCCGGCAGCGGCATCCGCCACATCGCCGCCCGCCACGAACAAAGCCTGGGCTTCATGGCCGACGGCTACGCCCGCGTCAGCGGCAAACCCGGCGTCTGCTTCGTCATCACCGGCCCCGGCCTCACCAATATCGCCACCGCCATGGGCCAGGCCTACGCCGACTCCATCCCGCTGCTGGTGATCTCCGGCGTCAACGCGCGCGGCAAGCTGGGCTCCGGCGACGGCCACCTGCACGAACTGCCGGACCAGCACGCGCTGGCCAGCCAGATCGCCGCCTTCAGCCACACCCTGACCGCGGCGGCGGAACTGCCGCAAGTGCTGGCGCGCGCCTTCGCCGTGTTCGACGGCGGCCGCCCGCGCCCGGTGCACATCGAAATCCCGCTGGACCTGATGGCCGCGCCCGCCGACGGCCTGCCGCCGCCGCAAGCGCCGGCGATGCGGCTGCTGCGCGGGCCGGCCGCCCC
>NZ_JAMZGH010000044.1:0-52268 GCF_024158805.1 Chromobacterium sp. S0633
TGGGGAGTCGGGGGCGGGGGGGGGGGCCCTGGGGGGCGCGGGGGGGCGCCGCGCGCGGCCGGGGGGCCGCGGCCGCCCCCACCACCAGCAAGATCAGATCGGCGCGCTTCAGCTGCACGAAGGCCTGCTGATTGTCGAGCAGCGCCGGCGCTTCGATCAGCGCCACCTCGCCGGCAGCGACGCGCGCGTCCCCGGCGGCCAGCCGCGCTGGCACGCCGCGCTCGGCCAGCACCCGCAAAAAATGGCCGGCGACGAAGCTGACGCCCTCGCCGCGCCGCGACGACGCCAGGCCGATGACCAGGCCGTCCCGCGCCAGCCTGTCGGCCGGCAACTGGCTGTACAGGCGATAGACGCTGGCCTCGAAGGCCGGCGGCGGGGTCCGCCCCGGCTCCAGCTCCATCAGCGTGCTCCACAGCGGCACGCCGAAACGGCGCTCTACACCGCCGCCGTCGTGGATGCGCTGGTCCAGCAGATAGCACAGGTAAAGCGCGAACAGGCCCACCGCCAGGCCGGCCGGCGCCGCGGCCAGCAGGATGGCCAGGCTCTTGGGAAACACTCGCGCCGGGCTGAAAGTGGCCTGCTCTATCACCGCGATATTGCTGATGCGGCTATTGTCCAGCTCGCGGTCTATGCGCGCTTTTTCCAGGCTGTCGCGGTAGAGCAGGTAGTTCTTTTCCGCCACCGCCAGATTGCGTTCCAGCCGCGATAGCTCCGGCTCCACGCCGAGAATGCGCGCGCGCTCGTCCTTCAGCTCGGCGATGGCCTTGTCGTAAGCCGCCACCTTGGCCTTCAGCTCGCCGGCGCGCATGCCGCGCTCCAACTTGCCGCGCTCCAGCAGATTGACGAGGTCGCTGGGCGCGCGGTTTTCCGAGCGCTGCACCGTGTCTTTTTCCCGGGCGATCAAGTTCTTAAGCGCAGCGATGTTTTCATCCAGTTCGCGGATGGGCGGCGCGTCCGGCAGATAGGTCTTGAGCTTGTCCAGCCGTTCCAGCTCCAGGCCGTTGAGCTTGAGCTTGAGGTCTTGCCGCGCCGGGTTCAGGCTCAGTTCGCGCTCCTTGACGATTTCGCGCGGCAGCTTGCCGCCGCTGGTCTGGGCGTTGGCGATGCCGCCCTGCATCGCCGTCCACTCCGCCTGATCGGCGCGGCGCGCCGCCTCCAGCTTGTTGAGCTGGTCGGTGAGGCTGTCCAGACGCTCCTTGGAGTTGATGCCGTCGATCTGGCGCAATTGCTGGCCGATCCGCTCCTTGTAGCCGGCGATCTGCTCGGCCAGCTTGCCGCTTTCGGTTTCGTAAAACGCGTACAGGCTTTTGCGCCCCAGCGCGCGGCTGCGCTCGTCGATGTACAGCGCCAGCCATTTGTTCAGCACTTGCCGCGCCACCGCCGGATCGTCCCAGCTGAAAGCGATTTCCATCACCGCCGAGCCGCTTTGGTGGCTGACGCTGAATTGCTTTTCCAGCTTGGCGGCCAGCCGCTCCTGCGGCGTCTGCGTTTCCACCACCCCGATCAGGGCCAGCGCGTCGCGCGCGCCGTCCAGCACAGCGCCGGCCGCCTGCTTTAGCCGGTGCTTGACGGTTTTCCACCAGCCTTGCGGCGGCGGCGAGCGCATCTCGTTCAGGTAGTAGTCGGCCACTTGGTGGATGATGGGGCGGCCGGTCAGCAGCTTTTCCTCGTCGACGATGGGGTCGCGCTGAGTGCTGGGCGCCACCAGCGTCTGACGGTCGGCGTATTCGATCGGCAACGTACTGGTGTCGCGGCCGGGTTTGACCAGCAGCCGCGCTTCGGATTCGTAGCGGGCCGGCAGCAGGAAGGCGCCCAGCGCCGCCACCAGCACGGTGGCGACGAAGGCCCATTTGAACTCGCGCCGGAAGATGAAGAACAGGCGGGCCAGGTCGCGGAAGGAGCGGATTTCTATCATATCGCTATCGCCGGTGCGGACCAGGGGCTAGCCGCCGGCCTTGATGGTGGGGTTGTTCTGGATGTTGACGTTGTTGCTGCCCTTGCCGCCCAGGTCGTAATTCAGTCCTATGCCTATCGCCTTGGAGAAGGGCAGCAGCTGGTTGACGTACATGTCCACGCCTTCCACCGCCTTGCCGATGGCGGACTTGGGCACGAACACGATGTCGCCGCGCTGCAGCATCACCCCGCGCCGTCCGGCGGCCGGGTCCAGCATCCGCGCCAGATCGGTGAAATAAATCTGATACAGGCCGGTCTCGTCCATGCGCAGCAGCGCCACGTGCTCGCTGTCGGCGGACGGCAGCACGCCGCCGGCGCCTATCACCGCCTGTTCGATGCTGGCGGCGGCGCTCAGCTCGAAGGCGGACGGATTGCGCACCGCGCCGCCGACGAAGACGCGGTTGCCCGGCGCGACGGCGATGTTGACGGTGACTTGCGGCTGGCGGTACAGCGCGGACAGCCGCTCGGTGATCTCCGCCCCTATCTCCTCCGGCGTACGGCCGCCGCCGCGGACCAGGCCGGCGTTGGGATAGGAAAAGCTGCCGTCCGGGCGCACGAAGAACAGCGCCATCTCGTCTTTTTCCGCCGGGGATTGCGCGTCGCGGACGATGCGCAGGGTGTCGCCGTTCATCACCCGCGTCGTCGGCGGCGGCAATTGGCTGATGTCGCGCAGCGCCAGCCGCCGCGCTTCCACGGTCTTGGCGTCCGGCAGCGCGATGGTGCTGGGGGTGGAACAAGCCGTCAGTCCGCCCAAAAGGGCGGACAACAAGACGGCGGCGAGCTTGGCGGTGGTCATCGCGTTCATTTCCAGTAAGCGGGGAACATGCTGAGGCGGCGCTTGAGCGCGCGCGGCAGCCAGCGTTCGACATGGCCCAGCCGGTAGCCGGCCAGCTTGAGCGCGCAGCGCAGCAGCACTTCGGACTGCCGCCAGGGCTGGCCGGCGCGGCGAACCGTCTCCAGTTCCGAACGCACAAAGCGCCGCCCTTCCGCGCCGGCGCGGCCGAAGCGTTCGGCGATCCAGCGCTCGCGGCCGTAGAACACGCCGATGTCGAAATAACGGCGCATTTCCTCCCACAGCCCGTAATCGTGGGAATGGTGGACGCAGGCGGCGGCTTCGTAGCGCACCGACCAGCCGGCCAGCAGCATGCGGCCGGCGACGTGAGCGTCTTCGGAGCCGATCACGTCCACGGGGAAACCGCCCACCCCGCGCAGCGCCTCGCGGCGATAAGCGGCGAAGGAGTCCGAGCTGAAACAGGTCTTGATGCCCAGCTCGGCGGCGTCGGCCAGCCGCTTGGTGCGGCTGAACGGCGGATAATTGAAGCGGCGCGCGTGCGCGCCCAGCAAGCCGGCGTCCGGCTGCGGCAGTTGACGGCCGTAGGCGACGCCGATGTCGTCCTCCGCCAGCAGCGCGTCGCGCAAGCGGCGCAGGGCGTCGGGGCCGGCGGGAATGGCGTCCTGGGTCAGATAGATCAGCACTTTGGCGTCGGTCAGCTCGCTGGCCAGCCGGCGGGTGCCTCCGTGATTGAAGTCCGCGGCGCGCACCGGCACCACGCTGGCGCCGGCGGCCAGCAGGCGCGCCCGGCTGCCGTCGCTGGACTCGCTGTCCAGCACCAGCCATTCGTCCGGGCGCAGGCTTTGCGCCGCCAGCGCCGGCAGCAGCCGGTCCAGATGGCGGCCGGCGTTGCGCACCGGCAGGATCAGCGCGGTTCGGCTCACGGCGCGGCCTCCGAACGGCCGTAGTCGTCGGCGAAGCGCACGATGTCGTCCTCGCCCAGGTATTCGCCGCTCTGCACCTCGATCAACACCAGGTCGATCAGGCCGGGATTGCTCAATCTATGGGTTTCGCCGGCGGGAATGAAGGTGGATTCATTGGTGTGCAGCAAGCGCTCTTCTTGGCCGTGGGTCACCATCGCCGTGCCGCTGACCACGATCCAGTGCTCGCTGCGGTGATGATGCATCTGCAAGGACAGCGCCGCGCCGGGCTTCACCACGATGCGCTTGATCTTGTAGCGCTCGCTGTCCGCCAGCACGGTGTAATGGCCCCAGGGCCGCTGCGAGCTCAGGTGCAGCCGCCAGGCCGGGTGGTTCTGCTCCTGCAGCCGCCGCGCCAGCTCCCTCACGTCCTGGCTGCGCTCGCGCTTGGCCACCAACAAGGCGTCCGGGGTGTCCACCACCGCCAAATTGTCCACGCCCAGCATCGCGATCAGCCGGCCGCGGCTCTGGATGAAGCAATCCCGGCTGTCCCGCAGCAAGGCGTCGCCGCTGACGCGGTTGCCGTCCGCGTCAGCCGGGAACTGCTCGGCCAGGCTGTCCCAGTTGCCGATATCGCTCCAGCCCAGCTCGCAGCGCACCACCGCCGCGGCGCGGGTATGCTCCATCACCGCGTAGTCGATGGAAATGTCCGGGCAGCGGCCGAAGCGCTCATGCTCCAGCGCGCGCAGCCTGTGGTCCGCGTGCGGGGACGCCGGGCTGTGCGCCAGGCAGTCCCGCACCGCCGCCAGCACCTGGGGCGCGTGTTCGGCCAGCTCTGCGCACAGCGCGGCGGCGGAAAAACAGAACATGCCGCTGTTCCACAGATGACGGCCGCCGGCCAGATAGCTCTCGGCGGCGGCGCGGTCCGGCTTTTCCACGAAACGCGCCACCTCCTGGCCGTCGGCGCCGATCGCCGCGCCGGCCTCGATATAGCCGAAGCCGGTTTCCGCGCGGCTGGGCGTCAGGCCGAAAACGACGATGCGGCCGGCGGCGGCCAGCCGCGCGGCCTTCTCCACCGCGGCGGCGAAAGCGGCTTCGTCGGCGATCAGATGATCCGCCGGCAACGCCAGCAGCAGCGGATCGGCCTCCGGCTCGCGCTCCAGCAGGTCCGCGGCGGCGGCGGCCAGCGCCGGCGCGGTGTTGCGCCCTTCCGGCTCCAGCAGCAGCTCCAGCGCCAGTCCGCCGGCGTTGACCGCCCGGCATTCGTCCAGGGTGCGCAGCTGCGCCTGCTGATTGGTGATGATCATCACCCGTTTCACCCCCGGCAGGCGCGCGGCGCGCAGAAAGGCTTTCTGCAACAGGCTCTGATCGTCGGCCAGCCGGATGAAGGGCTTGGGAAACGCTTGCCGGGACACCGGCCACAAACGGGTGCCGGCGCCGCCGGACACGATGCAGGGAATCAGTTCTGGTCTTGGGCTTTGCATGGCGGCCTCAATAGGCTTCGTCGGCCGAGAGCACGGCCGGCAGGGTGCGGATCAGGATGTAGGCGTCGAACCACAGCGACCAGTTCTCGATGTATTCGAGATCGTGCGCCACCCGGCGCTCTATCTTGGTCAGCGTGTCGGTCTCGCCGCGGTAGCCGTTGACCTGGGCCCAGCCGGTAATGCCCGGCTTGACCCGGTGGCGGGCGGAATATTCCGCCACCGCGTCCTCGAACAAGACGCCGGCGGCCTTGGTGGCGGTGGCGTGCGGACGCGGCCCCACCATGGACATGCTGCCGCCCAGCACATTGAGCAATTGCGGCAACTCGTCCAGGCTGGTCTTGCGGATGAAACGGCCGACGCGGGTCACGCGCGGATCGCTGCGCGTGGTTTGCGCCTCGGCGTCCGCGTCGGCCTGCTCCACGTACATGGAGCGGAATTTGTAGACCTCGATCAGGCGGTTGTTGTAGCCGTAGCGCCGCTGCCGGAACAACACCGGCCCCGGCGAATCCAGCTTGATCGCCGCGGAGATCAACAACATCAGCGGCGCGGCCAGCGTCAGCGCGCAAGCGGCCAGCAACACGTCCTCGCAGCGCTTGAGCAAGGGCGACCAGCCCTTGAGCGGCCGCTCGGAAATATTGAACATGGGCAGCCCGGCCACCGCGCTCACCCGATGATGGGCGTGCCGCAAGCCCGCCATGTCCGGCGCCAGCAGCACCGTCACCGGCAAGCGCCGCAGCAGGCTGACCAAATCCCCCATCCGCTTGACCGCCGCCCAGGGCAGCGCCACCAGGATTTGCTGCACCTCGCCCTCGCGCACCATCGCCTCCAGCCGCTGCATGCCGCCCAAATAGGGCAGGCCGGCCATCGCGTGCTGCAAACGGTCGGAGCGGTCGTCGACAAAACCAATCACGCAAGCGCGGATGTCCGCGTTCTCCCGCAGGAAGCCGGCCAGCAGGTGGCCGCTGGCGGTACAGCCCAGAATCACCGTGCGTTGCAGGCCCACGCCGCGGCGCACCAGCCGGCGGCACCAGACATGCACCAGCAAGCGCTGCGACAGCAAGAGCGTCAGCGTCGCCGCGAACCAGACCGGCCACAGCCGGTCCGGCAAGGCCGCCAGCGCCGGCGACAACCCGCGCGCCAGCCACAAGACCGCAAACAGCAGCGCGCACGCCGCGGCCAAGGGCCGCAAACGCAGCTGACGCAGAAACATGCCGCCGCCGTAGACGCCAAAAGCCTGAAAAGACAGCAAGGCCAGAACGCCGGCAAGCAGCAAGACCTGCACGGCCTGCCCGCGGGCCTCCGCCGAAACCGGCTCAAGCAGCAGCAAAACGCAGCCGGGCGCCAACACCATCGCCAAATGCGTCAGCCGAGCCAGCAGCCGCAGATAGGTCAAGGTCTCGGGGTAGAACTGCACCAAGCTGTCCACATTGCGAATTCGCATCACATAAACCGTTAAGTTTAATTTGCTTAAACAAAAACGCCTTTTCAGTTTAAAATTTTGCTTAAATGTCTTTAAATCTTTTACGCAATATCGCAGCAAAGCTTCTCCGACGCAACCAGATTTGCGTTACAGTTTGAAATCTGTTGTCAAAAAGAATGTAAAGCGGGCGCTCAAGCTGACTGCGCGGCGATTTATCGATTAAAATCACGACATCACCCCAGAAGGAACGATGCGATGTATCAGTCCGATTTCACCCAATTCATCAACGGCTTCCTGGAAGAACATCCGGAAGTGGACAGCCAGCGCCGCGAACTGCGCCTGACCCTGTGGGATCGTCAAGTGAACGCCGACGACCAGGAACGCTGGAAAGAATCCCGCGTGCCGCAGCAGCCCTATGTCTACCAGCCGGAATAAGCCCGGCTCCCCGCCTGACCCGACGCCCGCGCCGCGGGCGTTTCCGATTGCACTGCACACCCCATGACCAGCCGCACCGTGGCGCTAGACGGCGCCTTGCACGATTACCTGCTGAACATCAGCCTCAGCGAACACCCGGTGATGCGCGATCTGCGCGAATTCACCGCCACCCACCGCATGGCCAAAATGCAGATCGCGCCGGAACAGGGCCAGTTCATGGCCTGGCTGGCGCAGCTGATAGGCGCGCGGCGCTATCTGGAGATCGGCGTATTCACCGGTTACAGCGCGCTGGCGGTGACGCTGGCGATGCCGGAAGACGGCCGCACGCTGGCCTGCGACGTCAGCGAAACCTTCACCGCCATCGCCCGCGACTACTGGGCCCGCGCCGGCGTCGCCGAGCGCATCGAACTGGTGCTGCAACCGGCGCTCGCCACCTTGCGCGAGCAGCTGGACGCCGGCCAGGCCGGCCAGTACGACCTGGCCTTCATCGACGCGGACAAACCCGCCTACCGCGACTATTACGAAGCCTGCCTGCAGCTGGTGCGCCCCGGCGGCGTGATCGCCATCGACAATATTTTCCTGTCCGGCCGCGTGGTGGAGCCCAAGCCGGAAGACCCGCCCGGCGTGCATCTGATGCATGAATTCAACGCCGGCCTGAAGCACGACCCGCGCATCCGCATGTGCGTGCTGCCGGTGGGGGACGGGCTGACCCTGTGCACGCGGCTGGCCTAAGAACCTGTTTACGATCTGCTGCGCGTCGGCGATACGGCGTTGAAACCAAGCTCAAAATGCTCATGTACCACGAGTACATTCCGCTTTTTCGCTTGTTTTCGCCTTGTCTCGCCTTAGCTCGCTAGATCGTAAACACGTTCTAAGCGCCCCCAGGCCGGCGCGGCCATGAACTTTTCATGATCCGCCGCGGTCTGATCCGCTTCCCCCGGACACCTAGACCGGAGCCCGGTGTATCATGACCGCTTGCCAACGCTAACAGACGCTCCATGCTCAATCGCCGTCCCCGCCGCCAGATGAACCAGATGAACGTCGTGCCTTACATCGACGTGATGCTGGTGCTGCTGGTCATCTTCATGGTGACCGCGCCGATGTTCACGCCCGGCGTGATCGAAGTGCCCAGCGTGTCCCAGGCCGCCAGCATCGACACCCGTCCGCTGGAAGTGACCGTGGACGCCCAGGGCAAGATCCAACTGATAGACAACGACCGCAAGACCGACGTCGCCTCCGTCGCCGACCTTGCGGTGCAAATCCAGGCCTTGGGCGCGGCCGAACGCCCGGTGGCCATCTCCGCCGACGCCAACCTCAAGTACGCCGAAGTGGTGCAGATCGCCGACAAACTCCACCAGGCCGGCGTCAAGCGCGTGGCGCTGACGGTCAAGCAGCAGAAGCAGGGATGATGGCCGCAGTGTCCACCTCGCCGCGTCCTTGGTCGCTGATCGTTTCGGTACTGCTGCACGTCGCCGTGGTCGGCCTGCTGCTGTGGGGCGGCTTCCATTCCCAAACCCTGCAGGAACAGGCGCCGGTGGCGCTGGAGCTGTGGACCACCGCGCCGCCGCCGCCCGCGCCGGCCGCGGTGGCCGAACCCAAGCCCGCGCCGGTGGCGGAACCGCCGCGCCCCGTCGTGGCGGAGCCGCCGGCCGACGTCAACCTGGGCCGCGGCAAGAAACCGCCGGAACCGCCCAAGCTCAAGCCGGAACCCAAGCCCGAGCCTAAACCGGAGCCCAAGCCGGAACCGGCGAAGAAGCCCGAAGCGAAAAAAGCGGACAAGCCCGCCGAGAAAAAACCGGAGGCCAAAGCGCCGCCGGCGCCGGCCGCCAAACCGCAGGCCAAGCCCAAACCGTCCAAAACCTACAACCCGGAAGCCGACGACCTGTTGGCCAGCCTGGACAGCCCGCGCACCAGCGGCAAGGCCAATGCGCGCAGCGATCAGGCCGGTTCGCCCAACGGCGTGGCCGGCGGCGCGGCCAACGGCTCGTCGACGGCCAAGGCCGGCTGGATCAGCCGGGTCAAGGCCAAAGTCACCCCGCTGGTGCAAGTGCCGCCGGAACTGAGCGGCAACCCCAAGGTGGTGTTGCAGGTCCGCCTGCTGCCCTCGCTGGAAGTGAACCGGGTGCAGCTGCTGCAAAGCAGCGGCAGCAAGGCTTACGACGACGCGGTGCAAAGGGCGATCTGGGAAGCGAAAACCTTCCCGGCGCTGCCGCCCGGCGCCAATTTCAACGATGGCTACCGGCAGTTCAAGATGGAGTTCCGGCCCAAGTCATAAGGCGGACCAAACACAAGCCATGATGGACCGGCTGCGGCGTCGCCTCATGCCGATAGACTGATTCGAGGGAACTAATGTCCAGCTTCAAAACTCTGTTGAATATGCTGCTCGTCACGCTGGGCCTGATGGCCGCAGGCGGCGCGCAAGCGGAAATGACCATCGAGATCGTCGGCGGCGGGGCCAATCGCCACGCCATCGCCATCGCGCCGTTCAAGGACGAAGCCAACGCCCAGGGCGGCCTGAGCCCGGTGATCAAGAACGATCTGACGATTTCCGGCGTCTTCCGCATGGTGGACGCCGCCGGCGTGGCCAATACGCCGTTTGAGCCAGCCGACATCCGCTACCCGCTGTGGCAGGCCGCCGGCGCGCAGTCCGTCGCCATCGGCAAAGTGGAGGCCGCGAGCGGCGGACAGTTGAAAATCAGTTTCCGGCTGATGGACGTCGCGCAGAAGAAGCAGCTGACCGGCGGCGAATTCACCGTCACCCCGGACCGCACACGCCAGGTGGCGCACGCGATCGCCGACATGATCTACGAGGCGATCACCGGCCAGAAAGGCTTCTTCAACACCCGCATCGTTTACGTGCTGAAGACCGGCGGCAGCTATCTCTTGCAAGTGGCGGACGTGGACGGCGGACGCGCCCAGACCATTCTGCGCTCCAGGGAGCCCATCATCTCCCCCAGCTGGAGCCCGGACGGCGGACGCATCGCCTATGTGTCGTTTGAAAGCAAGAAGCCGGTGGTCTGGGTGCAGAGCCTGGCCACCGGCCAGCGTTTCGCCGCCGCCAACTTCAAGGGCAGCAATTCCGCGCCGGCCTGGAGCCCGGACGGCGGCAAGCTGGCGGTGGTGCTGACCACCAGCGGCAATTCGCAGATTTACGTGATCAACGCCAACGGCGGCGGCGCGCGCAGGCTGATGTACAACGGCGGCATCGACACCGAGCCCACATGGAGCCCGGACGGCGGCAGCTTGTACTTTGTCTCCGACCGCGCCGGCGGCCCGCAGATTTACCGCGTGTCCGCCGATGGCGGCAACGCCCAGCGCGTCACCTGGGAAGGACGCTACAACGTGTCGCCCAAGGTGTCGCCGGACGGCAAGACCCTGAGTTACATCCGTCGCGAGGGAGGCAACTTCCGCGTGATGGCGCAAGACCTGGCCACCAACGACAGCCGCGCGCTGTCGGACAGCGGCTACAACGAACGCCCAAGCTTCGCCCCCAACGGCCGCATGGTGCTGTACGCCAGCGACGCCGGCGGCAAGAGCGTGTTGTACGCCGCCACCACGGATGGCAGCAGCAAAGTGAAATTGGCCGTGATCAACGGCGATGTACAGGACCCGGCTTGGGGCCCATTTAATCGTCCTTAATTGGAGCTATTGATATGAACTGGAAACAACTCGTCCTCGGCACCGCCACCGTTACCCTGCTGGCCGCCTGCGCCAGCACCAAACCAGCTGACACCACCGCCGGCACCCAGCAGCCCACCACGCCGCAGACCACCGCGCCGGTGGACACCGGCAGCGGCAACCAGAACCAGGTGTCCGTGGATCCCTTGAACGATCCCAACAGCCCGCTGGCCAAGCGCAGCGTCTACTTCGGCTTCGACTCCTCCTCCGTTGACGCCAGCGGCAAGCCGGTAGTGGAAACCCACTCCGCCTACCTGAAGCAGAACGCTGACAAAAAAGTCATCATCCAGGGCAACACCGACGCCCGCGGCAGCCGCGAATACAACCTGGCCCTGGGTCAGCGTCGCGCCGAAAGCGTGAAAAAGGCGATGGAAGTGCTGGGCGCCAAGGAAAGCCAGCTGGAAGCGGTCAGCTTCGGCAAGGAAAAACCGCGCGCCACCGGCAACACCGACGCGGACTTCGCCGAGAACCGTCGCGCCGACATCGTGTACCAAGGCCACTAAGCCCAAACCGCCGGCCCGATTCAGGGCCGGCTTTTACAGCCGGACATCGGGCGGATGCGTTTTCACGCGCTTGCCGTTAAGATATCCGGCTGTATTCATTGCCACCCACCTTACAAGCGTCGTCCCCTCCGGGCCGGACGGCGGGACATCCCGGGACAACCATGAAACGGCTCACCCTCTGCAGCGCGCTCTTGCTGGTTCTCACCGGCTGCGCCACCACCGGCGATCTGGAAGAAACCCGCCGCCAGCTGGACCAAGTCAACCGCCAGGCGTCCACCCGGCTCAATGAAGTGGAAAGCAAGCTTTCCAATGAAAAGCTGTTGGAAATGGTCAGCCAGCTGGAAGCGATGAAGGCCGAAGTGGCCAAGCTGCGCGGCGACGTGGAAGTGCTGAACTACAATCTGCAAACCACGCAGAAGCGCCAGAACGACCTGTACAACGATCTGGACGGCCGATTGGGCCATCTGGAGAACAGCGGCGCCAAGCCCATGCCCGCCACGCACGGCGACGCGGCCTCCGGCTCCGCGGACGGCGGCGCCGCCACCAGCCCGGATTACGACAAGGCGCTGAACCTGCTGCGCGCTCGCGACTTCGCCAAGGCCGCCGACGCGCTGCGCGGCTTCATCGAACAAAACCCGCAAGCGCCGCAAGTGGCGGAAGCCACATACTGGCTGGGCGTGTCCCACACCGCGCTGCGCCAATACGACGCCGCCATCGACATCCATCGCCGCTTCGTCGAGCAGTTTCCGGACAACCACTTCGCGCCGGAAGCCCTGCGCAATATCGGCAATTGCCAGCGCGACCTAGGCCAGATGGACCAGGCCAAAGCCACTTACAAACGCCTGATCAAACTGTATCCCAAGACGGACTCCGCCCAAAAAGCGCGCCAACAACTGGCAAAAATGTAACACCCCGGCCGGCTCCCCTCCGGCCGTCATGCCCCATTTTGAAGCCAGCCCGCCGCGGCTGGCTTTGTCTTCCGCGTCGTTTCCGTCGCTGGCAAATAGCTGATTTTTCAATAAAAAATTAAAACACAAATAATTATAACCAATGGTTATCCGCTCGCCGCACCAAAATGGCGCAGCGCTCCGCCTCCCTCTCCTTCCGCCGCCTCCGCTCCCGCTTGCCTTATCCATGCGTTTTCTCTACCAAACATGCTTATCGCATGACAATATATTCGTTCTGGGTTTAAACCCAGGATAAAAATACAAACGACAAGATCTACAAAGGAGTTACCCGTGATGAGAACCACACAAGCAAGCGGAACCCAATGGTTCCGGCTTGGCGCTATCGCCGTGGGCGTAGCGCTGATCGGCGGCCTGTCCGGCTGCGAAGACGACGGCAGCGGCAGCCAGCCCGGCGACGGCTCCAGCCATCATGGCGGCAGCGGCCGCCTGGCGGTGGACATCTTCGGCAACCGCGGCGGCGTGCTGACCGCGGTGCCCAGCGGCCTGTGCCTGGGCCAGCCGCGCGTGCAATGGAGCAACGGCGCCCGCGGCTTCAGCGCCGAAGACAGCGCGCCGGACCAGCCGCTGACCGCCACCGTCAGCTGCGCGCTGACCAGCGCCAGCCAGACCCTGGTGCCGCAGAACGTGTTCAGCGCGCCGTCGGTGTTCGCCGTGCTCAAGGCGGACCGCACGCTGGCGGTCTGGGGCAGCCGCCGCCTGGGCGGCGACACCTCCGCCCTGCCCGCCCAACCCAAGGACGTGGTGGCGGTGGCCGGCAATGAACGCGCGATGGCCGCGCTGCAGGCCGACGGCACCGTCGTCGGCTGGGGCCGCGCCGGCTCCGGCGCCAGTTTCGCCGGCCCGGTGGGCGTAGGCAGCGCCGACGCCACCTCCCCGGTGGCGCCGCTGGGCAAGATCGCCAAGCTGTGGCCCACCAAACGCGGCTTCGTCGCGCTCAACGGCGACGGCAGCGCCACCAGCTGGGGCAATATCGAAACCACCTTCGACGGCAGCGGCGGCTCCAAATCCATCTCCTCCTACTTCGACGCCGCCCGACTGGCCGCGCTGAAGGACGTCGCCAGCGTCAGCCACAATCTGGGCGCGGTGGCGGTGCTGAAGAAGGACGGCAGCGTGCTCGCCTTCGGCGATCCCAATTCCGGCGGCGACGCCTCGCCGCTGGCCGCCAAACTCAACAATGTGGCCAGCATCGCCGCCACCGACTACAACTTCGCCGCGCTGAAAAAAGACGGCAGCGTGGTGGTGTGGGGCCTGAACTGGGACGGCCAGACCAGCGACTACTACGACGGCAGCGAGCCCATGCCCGCCGGCGTCAGCGCCGTGCAGACCAACCTCAACGTCTTCGCCGCGCTGAAGCAGGACGGCTCGGTGGCCACCATAGGCAGCGCCTATTTCGACCGCGGCGCCGACACCGGCCCGGTGGCCGGCAACCTGGCCGGCGTGGCCAAGCTCTACGCCAGCAAGACCGCCTTCGCCGCCTTGCGCAAGGACGGCAGCGTGGTCACCTGGGGCGACAGCGCCCGCAACGACGCCAGCGGCGTGCAACACCAGCTCAACCGCGTGCGCGCCATCGCCTCCACCGAGCTGGCCTTCGCCGCGCTGCGTCAGGACGGCAGCGTCGTGACCTGGGGCGACGAACTGCGCGGCGGCGACAGCAGCGCGGTGCGGCACCGCCTGCGCGATGTGGTGGCCGTGTTCGCCAACGACTACGCCTTCGCCGCCTTGAAGGCCGACGGCAGCGTGGTCACCTGGGGCGCGCCCACCCACGGCGGCGACAGCTCCGCCGTCCGCTCGCGCCTGGTCAATATCCGCGCCATTTACAGCACTCCGCTCGGCGGCTTCCTCGCCGTGGCCAAGGACGGCAAGTTCGTCGCCTGGGGCAGCCCGTCCGCCGGCGGCAATGCCCCGGCCGGCCTCGCCGCCATCCCCTACGTCAAGAACTAAGCCGTCGCCGCATTGGAGCAATAACACATGAACCGCAAAACCTCGCTGTCCCTGCTGACCGCCGCGCTGCTGGCCGGCGCCGGCGCCGACATCGCCGCCGCGGCGCCCTCCGCCGCCGGCATCACCGGCATCATCGTCAAATACCACAGCGTCTCCCAGCTGCAACTGACCCAGGCTCGCATCGCCAACGGCGGCCGCGCCCCGTCCAGCCGCCCAGCGGATTTCGCCGCCCGCACCCAACGCGTGCAGCAACTGAGCGGCAGCCCGCTGCAATTCCATCACCAGATGGGCACCGGCGCCTACGTCTATCAAAGCGGCAAGGCGATGAGCGTGGCCGAAGCCCAGACCCTGGCGCGCAAGATCCAGCAAGACCCGGCGGTGGAATACGCCGAGCCGGACTTCGTCATGAGCCCCAACTACCTGCCCAGCAGCCCGCTCTACGCGGCCAAGCAATGGGATATGCAGGCCAGCGCCGGCGAACCGGGCGCGATGAACCTGCCGGCGGCCTGGGACCTGTCGCTGGGCGCCGGCGTCACCGTGGCGGTGCTGGACACCGGCTACCGTCCGCACGCCGACCTCAAGCCCAATCTGCTGGAGCCGGGCTACAACTTCATCTCCGATCCCAAGCGCGCGCGCCTGCCGGCGGTGGCGCAGACCAATGCCGACGGCAGCCCGCTGCTGGACAGCAACGGCCAACCGGTGCAAAACGCGCGCACCAACAACGGCCTGGATCAGGGCGATTACAGCGACGGCAGCCTGTGCCGCGCCGGCAACAGCAGCTGGCACGGCACTCACGTGGCCGGCACCATCGCCGCGGCCGCCGGCGACGCCAACGGCCTGACCGGCGTGGCGCCCAAGTCCAAGCTGCTGCCGCTGCGCGTGCTGGGCCAATGCGGCGGCGCCAGCTCGGACATCGCCGACGCCATGCTGTGGGCGGTGGGCGCCACCGTGCCCGGCGCGCCGGTCAACGCCAATGTGGCGCGGGTGCTGAGCATGTCGCTGGGCGGCGCCCAGCCGTGCAGCCGCACCTACCGCGACGCCATCCAGCAGGTCAACGCCCGCAACGGCGTGGTGGTGGTGGCCGCCGGCAACGCGATGAAGAACGTGCGCAACACCAACCCGGCCAGCTGCCCCGGCGTGATCACCGTCGCTTCCAACGGCAAGTCCGGCGGCATCGCCTCCTACTCCAACTACGGCGCGATCACCACCGTCACCGCGCCGGGCGGCGACCTCAACAGCGGCGACCCCGGCATCTATTCCACGCTGAACAGTGGTACTACCGTGCCGGGCGCGGACAGCTACGCCGCCTTCCAGGGCACCTCCATGGCCACGCCCCACGTGGCCGGCCTGGTGGCGCTGATGCTGTCCTCCAACCCCAGCCTCAACTGGAAAGCGGTGCGCAACATCCTGATCAAGACTGCCCGCCAACCGGCGGCGGATTGCGAAGGTTGCTCCGCCGGCATCACCGACGCCGCCGCCGCGGTGCGCGCGGCCAAAGCCAACTAAGCCGGCCGGCGGTCGGCGCCCCGGCGCCGGCCGCCGGTTCGCTTGCGGCTTCCTTTCCCTGCACACCGGGAGCCTGCCGCCGCGGCTCTGGCCCAAAACCAGACGGCGGCGGCTTTTTTCTCAACGCTTTCAGGGCGCGCTTACGATCTCGCGAACCAAGACATGACATGGCGTTGCGGTGGGGAAAGCGGAATGCACACACGGTACATGAGCATTTTGAATGCCATACTCACCGTGCCACGTCTCACGACGCGCAGCAGATCGTAAACAGGTTCTTAGGTATCATTCAGTATCCAAACCCATCCCGCCGCGAGCCCGCCATGCCCCTGCCCACCCCGCCCCTGCCGGATTCCCTATCCCTTGCCGCCTTCCTCCTATTGGCCCTGGCCTTGCTGGCCGAAAGCCTGCGCCTGCGCTGGCCCTCCCGCCTGGCCGCGCTCAGCAGCGCCGGCGTCGCCGTCGCCTGCGGCCTGGTGCAGCCCTTGGGCGCCGCGGCCCTCCTCGCCGCCCTCGCCGTCAGCCTGGCCGCGCGCCACTACCGGCGGCCGGAGCTGTGGCTGGTCTGGATCGCGCTGCTGCTGGCGCTGGCGCTGCACGCCTTGCCCGGCTTCAACAACCCGCTGCTGTGGCAGGGCCTGAGCACGCCGAACAGCGCGCCCTACCGGCTGTACTGGAGTTACGACAAGGGCGCCGCCGGCTGGCTGCTCTTGATGGTGCTGGCCGCCAGCCCGCAAGTGGAGCGGCGCTGGGGCCCGGCGGCGGCCGGCGTCGGCGCGCTGCTGCTGCTGGTCGTGCTGGGCCTGGCCAGCGTGGCCGGCGTCATCGCCTGGGCGCCGAAATGGCCGCATTGGCTGCTGCCCTGGCTGTTCGCCAACTTCTTCCTGGTTTCGCTGGCCGAGGAAGCCTTCTTCCGCGCCGGCCTGCAACGCTGGCTGGAATTGCGCACCGAGCCCTTTCCCGCCCTGATGGCCGCCGCGGTGGCCTTCGGCCTGGTCCACGTCGCCGGCGGCTGGGTCTGGGTGGGGCTCGCCACCCTGGCCGGCCTGGGTTACGGCCTGGTCTACGCCGCCACCCGCCAGGTCTTGTGGGCGGTGCTGGCCCATGTCGCCTTCAACGCTGTGCACCTGATTCTGTTCACTTATCCGCGGCTGATGTGATATGCCCTAAGTACCTTGATGTCAAAATAAAAAACCATAACGGCAGCAGGCCCCAATCGGGTAAAATCCCGGCTTTAGCCTCAACCAGCGAGCTTCTCCGCCATGATTGAAGTCGGCATCGTGATGGGTAGCAACAGCGATTGGGAAGTCATGCAGAACGCCGCCCGCGTGCTCAAAGACTTCGGCATCGCCTGTGAAACCCGCGTCGTCTCCGCCCACCGTACTCCCGACCTGCTGTTCCAATACGCAGAAACCGCTGCCGAGCGCGGCCTGAAGGCCATCATCGCCGGCGCCGGCGGCGCCGCCCACCTGCCGGGCATGCTGGCCGCCAAGACCCATGTGCCGGTGCTGGGCGTGCCGGTGCCGTCCAAATACCTGCGCGGCGAGGATTCCCTGCTCTCCATCGTGCAAATGCCCAAGGGCATCCCGGTGGCCACCTTCGCCATCGGCGAGGCCGGCGCCGCCAACGCCGCGCTGTTCGCCGTGGCCATGCTGGCCGCCACCCGCCCGGAACTGGCGGAACAACTGATCGCCTTCCGCCGCAAGCAAGAAGAAACCGTGCTGGCGATGACCCTGCCGGAGATCGAATAATGGCCGCCATCCTGCCCCCGGCGATGCTGGGCATCCTGGGCGGCGGCCAGTTGGGCCGCATGTTCGCCGTCGCCGCCAAGACCATGGGCTACCGCGTCACCGTGCTGGATCCGGATGAAGCCGCGCCGGCGGCGGACTTCGCCGACCGCCACCTGTGCGCGCCGTTCAACGATCCGGCCGCGCTGGAAGACCTGGCCAAGAGCTGCGCCGCCGTCACCACCGAATTCGAGAACGTCAACGCCGACGCGATGCGCCTGCTGGCCAAGACCACCCGCGTGTCCCCGTCCGGCGACTGCGTCGCCATCGCCCAGGACCGCATCGCGGAAAAAGCCTGGATCGCCAAGGCCGGCCTGCCCACCGCGCCCTATCTGGCCATCCAGAGCGTGGAAGACATCCAGGTCGAACTCTCGCCCTATCTGCCCGGCATCCTGAAAACCGCGCGTCTGGGCTACGACGGCAAAGGCCAGGTGCGGGTGAGCACCGCGGCCGAGGCGCGCGCCGCCTACGCCAACCTGGGCGGACAGGCCTGCGTGCTGGAAAAAATGCTGGACCTGCAGCTGGAAGTGTCCGCCATCGTCACCCGGGTCAGCGCCACCCAGAGCGCGGTGTTCCCGGTGGCCGAGAACATCCACGCCGACGGCATCTTGGACGAATCCATCGTGCCGGCGCGCATCAAGCCGGCGCTGGCGGCCGAAGCGCAAGCCATGGCGATGCGGCTGGCCGAGGCGCTGGACTACGTTGGCGTGCTGGCGGTGGAATTCTTCGTGCTGGCCGACGACAGCCTG
Source organism: Chromobacterium sp. S0633 (assembly GCF_024158805.1). Taxonomy (NCBI): domain Bacteria; kingdom Pseudomonadati; phylum Pseudomonadota; class Betaproteobacteria; order Neisseriales; family Chromobacteriaceae; genus Chromobacterium; species Chromobacterium sp. S0633. Next base: position 18,114 of record NZ_JAMZGH010000044.1, read on the forward strand.
GTGGTCAACGAAATCGCGCCGCGGCCGCACAACTCCGGCCATTACACGCTCACCGCCTGCCTGACCGACCAGTTCCAGCAACAGGTGCGCGCAATGTGCGGCCTGCTGCCGGGCCGCACCGAGCTGCTCAGCCCGGTGGTGATGGTCAATCTGCTGGGCGATGTGTGGAAGGACAACGGCGCCCAGCCCAATTGGGACGTGCTGGCGGAAGCGCCCAACGCCCAACTGCATCTGTACGGCAAGAAAAGCGCGCGCCCCGGCCGCAAGATGGGCCACTTCAATGTGATGGCGGCTACGGCCGACGAAGCCTTGGATCAGGCCCGGGCCTTGAAGGATACCTTGTAAGCAGATGGCGAAGCTTTCCGGCTTCGCCATTTTTTCGCCATGAAGCTGAACGGACTCAATCACCTGACCCTGGCGGTGCGCGATCTGGAGCGCGCCTGGGACTTCTACGCCCTCACCCTGGGCTGCCAGCCCCACGCGCGCTGGGACGGCGGCGGCTATCTGAGCCTGGACGGCCTGTGGCTGTGCCTGTCCTTGGACCCGGCCGCCGCGCCAGCCCCCGGCTACACCCATTACGCCTTCGGCGTGGACGCCGCCGACTTCCCGGCCTGGCGCGAACGCCTGGCCGCCGCCGGCGTCCGTCAATGGCGGGACAACCGCAGCGAAGGCGACTCGCTCTACTTCCTGGACCCGGACGGCCATCAGCTCGAGCTGCACGTCGGCAGCCTCGCCTCGCGGCTGGCCGCCTGCCGCGCCCGGCCTTACGCCGGCATGCGCTTCTTCGACGAGGCGCCGGCATGAACGCCGACATCGCCGCGCTGCGCGCCGGACTGAGCGCCGCCGCCGTCCCGGAACAGGCCGCGCCGATGCGCGCCTATATGCGCGGGCAGTTCGACTTTCTCGGCGTGCCCACGCCGGCGCGCCGCAAGGTGTCCACGCCCTGGATCCGCGCGCTGAAGACCCAAACCGCGGAATACTGCCTGGAGCTGGCCGAACAACTGTGGCGGCAGCCGGAACGCGAATTCCAATACGCGGCGGTGGACCTGCTGACCGCGCGCGCCGAGGCACTGCCGGCCGCCAGCCTGCCGCGGCTGCTGACCCTGGCCGCCGCCAAGCCCTGGTGGGACTGCGTGGACGGCTTGGCCGCCTGGGTGGTCGGCACGCTCGCGCGCCAACACCGCGATCTGCAACACGATATGGACGCGCTCAGCGGCGACGCCGACTTCTGGCTGCGCCGCGTCGCCATCCTGCACCAGCTGCGCTGGAAAACCGACACCGACGCCGAACGCCTGTTCCGCTACTGCGCCGCCAATGCCGGCGACGCCGAATTCTTCATTCGCAAGGCCATAGGCTGGGCCTTGCGCGAATACGCTTACACCGACGCCCGCGCCGTGCGCGCCTTTGTCGCGGCCACGCCGCTATCCGGGCTCAGCCGGCGCGAAGCCTTGAAACACATTGCCCGCTCCACCGAGGATTTCCGATGACCGGACTCAACACCACCCAACTGACCAGCTTGAAGAAAATCTACTCCGGCAAGGTCCGCGACCTGTACGAGATCGACGACCAGCGCATGCTGATGATCGCCACCGACCGGCTGTCCGCCTTCGACGTGATCCTGGACGATCCCATTCCCGGCAAGGGCCAGATCCTCACCGCCATCTCCAACTTCTGGTTCGACAAGCTCAAAGATCTGGTGCCCTGCCACCTGACCGGCGATGCGCCGGAAGACGTGGTCTCCGCCGCCGACCTGCCGCAAGTGACCGGCCGCGCCGTGGTGGCCAAGCGCCTGAAACCGGTGCCGATCGAAGCCGTGGTGCGCGGCTACCTGGCCGGCTCCGGCTGGAAGGAATACCGCCAAAGCGGCACCGTCTGCGGCCTGGCGCTGCCGGCCGGCCTGCGCGAGGCCGACAAGCTGCCCGAACCCATCTTCACCCCGTCCACCAAGGCGGCGGTGGGCGACCACGACGAAAACATCAGCTACCAGCGCTGCGAGGAAATCGTCGGCGCCGAGCTGGCCGCCCAGGTGCGCGACACCGCGATCAAGCTCTACCGCGCCGCCGCCGAATTCGCCGCCAGCCGCGGCATCATCATCTGCGACACCAAGTTCGAGTTCGGCCTGGACGAGAACGGCGTGCTGACGCTGATGGACGAGGCGCTGACCCCGGACTCCAGCCGCTTCTGGCCGGCGGACAGCTACGCGCCGGGCGGCAACCCGCCGTCCTTCGACAAGCAGTTCGTGCGCGACTGGCTGGAAGCCTCCGGCTGGAACAAGCAGGCGCCGGCGCCGACGGTGCCGCTGGAGGTGCGCGAGAAGACCGCGGCCAAGTATAGGGAAGCGCTGGACAGGCTGACCGCCTGAGAACCTGCTTACGATCTGCTGCGCGTCGGCGATACGGCGTTGAAAACCGTTTCGAAATGCTCATGTACCGTATGTACACTCCGCTTTCTCAGCAGTTTTCGCCTTGTCTCGCCTTAGCTCGCGAGATCGTAAACAGATTCCAAGTTTCCACCCAAGCCCCGCCCCGGCGGGGCTTGCTTTTTAAGCCGTTTCATATGACATTGGCGACTCAATCCCGCGACAGGAAACCCCGATGAAAACCGCCCTGCTGATCATCGACGTGCAAAGCGGCATGTTCGACCACGAACCCCGCGCCGACCACGCCGACGCCGTCATCGCCCGCCTCAATCAACTGGCCGCCGCCGCGCGCGCGGCCGGAACGCCGGTGGTCTGGGTTCAGCATGAACGCGCCAGCGCGCCGCTGATCCACGGCTCGGCGGAATGGCAATTGGCCCGCGGCCTGGACGCCCAGCCGGACGACCACTACCTGCGCAAGACCACGCCGGACTCCTTCCTGCGCACCGGCCTGCATCAGCAACTGCAACAATGGGGCGTCGGCCAACTGGTCATCGCCGGCTACGCCAGCGAATTCTGCATCGACACCACCACCCGCAGCGCGGCGGCCCACGGCTACGCCATCATCCTGGCCAGCGACGCGCACACCACCCACGACAAGGACCACGCCAGCGCCGCCCAGATTCGCGCCCATGAAAACGCCACCCTGCCCAAGCTGGGCAGCTTCGGCGTGCCCATCCTGCTGCGCGCGGCGGCCGAGATCGCCTTCCCCGCCAGCGCCTGACCGCTCCGCATGCCCATCGCCCAGCCCACCCTCAACACGCCGCGCCTGCTGCTGTTGCCGGCTCAGCCGGCGCAGGCGCGCGCGATGCTGGATTTCCACGTCCGCAACCGCCAGCACTTCGAACCCTGGGACCCCAAGCCCGGCGACATGTTCTTCACCGAGCTGTACTGGACCATGCAGCTGCGCCAGCGCGCCCGCGACTGGGAAGAAGGCCGCGGCGGCCGCTTCCTGCTGGCGCTGCACGCCGAGCCGGAACGGGTGATCGGCAGCGTCGGCCTCAGCAATATCAGCCGCGGCGCCTTCCAATCCTGTCACCTGGGCTATGGGCTGGACCAGCACTGCCAGGGCCAGGGCCTGATGCGCGAAGCGCTGGAAGCGGTGATACGCTGCGCCTTCGACACCCTCAGGCTGCACCGGGTCCAGGCCAACTACCAGCCACACAATCTGCGCAGCGCCGGCCTGCTCAAGCGGCTGGGCTTCGAGATCGAAGGCCACGCCAAAAATTATCTCTATCTGAACGGCGCCTGGCGCGACCACGTGCTGAGCTCGCGGCTGAATCCGGACTTCGACCCGGAACACATGCTGGCCTGAGCGCCTGTCCACCATCCGCTGCGCATCAGTAGGACGAGTAGCCACGCTAAAAGCCTGTGCACGACCTGTTCAGTGTTTTGGCCCTGGCTTGGCGCACAGGACACCGCCGATCCGAAGCTCTCCAAGACCTCCGCGTGGGTATCGCTGCGCTCCACCCACCCTACTCATGGCAAACGGTCGTGCGTAGGGTGGGTGGAGCCGCAGGCGATACCCACCAGCACCCGCGGTTGAGGATTACGCCAACCAAGGCGAAACAAGGCCTTGCTCGCGACACGCAACGGATCGTAAACAGGTTCTAAGACGTGACCGTCTCCAGCCTCTCCATCGCCCCCTGCAAACGCTGCTGCAAAGGCTCCAGCAAGGCCCACAGCGCCTTGCCGCGCACTTGCGCGTTTTCGGTGTGACGCAGCATCAACAGCACCGCGCCCAAGGCCTCATTGCATTGACGCAACTCTTCGGCGATATCGTCGTAATGCTCGCAGCAACGAGCTAAATGAATCAGAACGGGATCGATGGCGGCAAGCGCGGTATTTTCCGAACGCAGACCTTGCAGATGTTTGACGGTCTTGATCAGACGGCTGGCCGCTGGGAGAGCGGCTGGAGATTGAGCGGCCTCCTTGGGCGGAGGCGGTTTGGAAAGCAGGGATAGAACTGACAATAGAGGCATGACGGGCTCCGATCCAAAATGAGCCTGCCATCCCGCTTCCAATCACGATGGGCAGGCATATGACAGGGTTGGAAGGCAGGCGAATCGGAGCCAGCAGGCCAAAGGCCTCCCTGCCATAACCTGCCCTGATGGGCGCAGCTATAGCGTGGCATTGGGATGATATCCCCCGATTCTATTCAGGCTTCCATTCCTGATGCCACGCTGTATGAAACGGCACGCGGCTCATGGTGCCCACCCAGCTTGGTCTGGTCAAGCGCGGCGCGTCCGGGAAGGCCTAGCAAAACGGCCCCCACCCCATGGCGGCGAACAGGCCAGGACATTTGGATAGCGCTTGCCAGCATCCTTGCGCCATGTTCTGCTGTGAAGCCGCCGCTTCGCCGCAACCCTGATGCCGCGGCGCAGTCAAAACAGGCCATAAAAGGGCTCAACACCATGCAAACCTTCCATCTGAACGCCGACGACGGGGAAATCCTGCACGCCGCCTGCTGGCTGCCGGACGGCGCGCCGCGCGCCGTGGTGCTGATCTCCCACGGCATGAGCGAATACGCGGTGCGCTACCACCGCTTCGCCCAAACCCTGACCGCCGCCGGCTACGCGGTCTACGCCCACGACCACCGCGGCCACGGCGCCGCGCCGCGGCTGCGCGGCCATTTCTCTGCCGACGGCGGCTGGGACAAGGTGGTGGCCGACGTGGACACCCTGCGCCGCCACGCCACGGAACGCCATCCCGGCCTGCCGGTGGCGCTGTTCGGCCACAGCATGGGCTCCTTCATCGCCCGCGCCTATTTCCTGCGCCACGGCGCGGCGCTGTCCGGCCTGGTCCTGTCCGCTACCGGCTACCGCCAGTGGCCGCTGGCCTGGCTGCTGCGCGGCCTGGCGCGGCTGGTGGCCCGCTTCGGCAGCCCGGAACGCCCCAGCCGGCTGCTGGCGCGGCTGGTCTTCGGCAGCTTCAACCTGGGCTTTCTGCCCGCCCGCACCGGCATGGACTGGCTGAGCCGCGACCCGGCGGAAGTGGACAAATACCTGGCGGACCCGCTATGCGGTTTCGACCCCTGCCCCGGCCTGTGGATAGATTTGTTCGGCGGCATCATCGCCATGGAACGCGGCGAGGCGAGCGGCGACAGCCTGCCGCGCCGCTGTCCGGTCTGGCTGCTGGCCGGCAGCCGCGACCCGGTCAGCCTGGGCAAGCTGGGCCTGGGCCAGCTGGAAATCCGCTACCGCGAGGCCGGCCTGCTCGACGTGCAGACCACGGTCTACCCCGGCGGCCGCCACGAAATGCTGAACGAAACCAACCGCGTGGAAGTGGAGCAGGACATGCTGCGCTGGCTGGAGCGGATTAGCGCGCAGCCGGCCAGTTAGACAGGCGCATTGAAACCAGCGCCCAAGCGCGCCGGCGCGAATTGGACTAAAATCCGGCGATTCGTTTTTCGCAGGAGGCCGCCATGAGCCTGATTCCCGAGATCAAACCGCAGCAATCGCTGGAACTGCTCAAAGAGCTGCACATCCTGACCCGCGACGGCAAGATCAACCAGGACACCCGCCGCAAGCTGAAACAGGTTTACCACCTGTACCAGTTCATCGAGCCGCTGATGGCCGACGTGCTGGCGGAAAAAGGCGAGATGAGCCTGGCCGACCACGGCGCCGGCAAATCCTATCTGGGCTTCATCCTTTACGACCTGTTCCTGAAGGACAAGGCCGCCGGCAGCGTCTACGGCATCGAAACCCGGCCGGAACTGGTCAGCCGCTCGCAAGAGCTGGCCGCCCGCCTAGGCTTCGAACGCATGGGCTTTTTGAACCTGAGCGTGGAACAGTCGATCACCTCGGAGCAATTGCCGGAGCAGGTGGACATCATCACCGCGCTGCACGCCTGCAATACCGCCACCGACGACGCCATCCGCTTCGCGCTGGCCAAGAACGCGCGCTACATCGTGCTGGTGCCCTGCTGCCAGGCGGAAGTGGCCGGCGTGCTGCGCCAGAAGAAAAACCAGAGCTTCGGCCTGACCCCGCTGTCCGAGATGTGGCGCCACCCCATCCACACCCGCGAGTTCGGCAGCCATCTGACCAATGTGCTGCGCTGCCTGCAGCTGGAAGCGCGCGGCTATCAGCTCACCGTCACCGAGCTGGTGGGCTGGGAACACTCGATGAAGAACGAGCTGATCATCGCCAAGTACACCGGCCAGCGCAAAAACAGCGCACGCGAACGCCAGGAGGCGATTTTGAAAGAGCTGAACCTGGAAGACCTGCGCGAGCGCTTTGTTTACTAGTAGCCAGTTCAAAGGCTTTAATGATTCGCGGGTTGCGGCATCGTTAATACGATGGAAACCGCGTATTCGACGCGCCCTCACTCCCTTCAAGCCTGCCGACGGGTGGCAGGCCCGAGGTCTTAAGCGGCTGCCTGTTCGAGCAGCGCGACGTTAGCGCGCTGCGAGTTCAGCCGCGCCTCGGGACTGACGGGAACCGGCGGGAAGCCGTAGGCCAGGCTTGCAGGGCGGCCTTTGGGGTAAAGGGGAATTTGGCCGCGCAAATTCCCCTTTCCGTTTTATTCCCTCGCGACGCTACGCTTGCTTCGCTCGGTCAGGGCGGAACCGGCCCTAAATCATCATCCGCGTAGCGGACTCAAAACTCAAAATATCGTAAACAGGTCCAACTACGCCACTGACACCCGTCGCCTCGGCCCGTTTCCGGGCCCTGAGCATAATGGGAACGACGCACCCGGACCGCCCCGCGCGGCCGGTCCCGCCCCCGCCCGCTTCTCCTCCCGCCTCAGATTCTTCCGAGCGTTTCTCCGCGTCCGCCGGGGGCCCTTCCCAGGAGCCCGACATGAATATCAGCGCCAACGGCGTCAAACTGATCCAGCAATTCGAAGGCCTGCGCCTCAAGGCCTACCAGGACGCGGTGGGCGTCTGGACCATAGGCTACGGCCACACCGGTCCGGACGTGACGCCGGGTCTGGTCATCAGCCAGGCCCAGGCCGACGCGCTGCTGGCGCGCGATTTGAACCGCTTCGAAACCGGCGTCTCCCGGCTGGTCCAGGTGCCGCTGAACCAGAACCAGTTCGACGCGCTGCTCAGCTTCAGCTACAACCTGGGCCTGGGTTCGCTGCAGAACTCCACCCTGCTGCGCCTGCTCAATCAGCGCGACTACGCCGGCGCCGCCGCCCAGTTTCCGCGCTGGAACAAGGCCGGCGGCAAAGTGCTGCCCGGCCTCACCCGCCGCCGCGCGGCGGAGCAGGCCCTGTTTCTGCAACCGGTCTGAGCACGTGGTCTGAGCCATGAAAAAAGCCCAAGCATCCGCTTGGGCTTTTTTACGGAACGCGGCGAACTCAGCCGCGCCGCCGCCGTGTCTTATTGCGGCGACTGCACCAGTTGGGACTCTTTCACCCCTTTTTGACCTTCGGCCTCGTCAACGCTCTGCAGCTTGTTGCGAGCGTACAGCACGCCCATCTTCACTTCCTGCCAAACGTAGTAAATCTTGCCCGCCACCATGTCCAGGGTCAGGCTGGAATCGTTCTCGGCCTTGCCCACCAGCGTGTGCGAACCCGGCTCCAGATCGGCCATGATGTAGGTTTTGGCCACGGTGTCGCCCAAGGCCTTGTTGTCGGCCAGAACATTCATTTTCACGGCGGCGCCCATCGCCTCGTTGCGATAGATGTAGACGCGGGCCTTGGCCGGCTGGGCGTTGAACTGCTTGGCTTGAGCGTCCGCCTCGGGCGTGGCCAGCGTGGTGGAGGCGCAGCCGGACAGCAGGGCCAACAGAGAAGCAGCGGCAAATAGTTTTTTCACGGAAAGTTCTTTCTTATATTTAAATGGTATGGCGGCGGGGATTCTACATGCAAATATTCCGCCTCGCATCCATCCATTTTCACTTTCCGAAAATGCCGAACCGGCCTCGCGGCCCCGGCTCAATCCTCGTCCGCCAACACCGTCTCGCCGTCGCGCTGCGCCAGCATGAAACGGCGCAGCGGCCGGTGCCGCGCGATCAGCTCCGCCAAGCGCGGCGAATGGCTGGTCACCCACAGCTGGCTGTGGCGGCCGGCCTCGGCGATCAGCCGCGCCAAGGCCGGCAACAAGTCCGGGTGCAGGCTGTTTTCCGGCTCGTTCAAGGCCATGAAGGCCGGCGGACGCGGGCTGAGCAAGGCCACCGCCAGGCATAGGAAACGCAAGGTGCCGTCGGACAATTCGGCCGCCTCCAGCGGCCGCAGAATGCCGTCGCGCTGCATCAGCATCTGGAAACGGCCATGCAGCGCCTCCGTCTGGAAGCGGCTGTCCGGAAACGCGTCGGCCAGCACGCTGTGCAGCAGTTCGACGTCGCCGATCTCCACAATGGTCTGGAAGGCGGCCGCCAAGTTGCCGCCGTCGTGCGCCAGCACCGGCGAGCGGATGCCCACTTGCGGCGCGCGCGGCGGCGAGCCGGGCCACACCGCGAACTCATGGTAGAAACGCCAGCGCCGCAGCGTCTCCCGCACTTGCGACACCTCGGGATAGAGATGCGGCTCAGCCAATTGGCCGAACACCGACTCCTCGGCCTGCAGGCCCAAGGGATAGGTGGTCCTGACCCCGTCCACGCTGGTGAGAAAGGCGCTCTGATTGCGCCGCTCCAGCACCTGGGCCGAGGGGCGGCGGCCCTGGCCGGCCAGCCACAGCGTTTCCTCCTTCACCAATGGGTCCAGCGAGAACAGGCTGCGGCTGGGCTCGGGGTAGCCCAGCTGCAATTCGTAGTCGTAATCGGCCAGCCGCGCCGCCAGCGCCATGCGCTTGGGCTCGCCCTTGCGGTCGCCGCGGCGCAGGCCACCGGCCCACATCGCCTTCTGAATGCCGCCCTCTTCCGCCAGCGCCGCGGACAGGCGGCCGCAGGCGGCCTCGTGGAGCAGGCGCACCGCTTTGTAGAGATTGGATTTGCCGCAGCCGTTGGGCCCGACGACGACGTTGAGCGGCTCCAGCTCCAGCCGCAGCTGACGGATGGAACGGAAACCCTTGAGGCTGAGCTCGTGAATGGACATGGCGGCTCCGGTGACGACGGAGCCGCCATTCTAGCGCGGACGCGCCGTTTTACTGCAGCGCCTGGTTGATCACCATGGCGATGCGCGCGCCGGCCTTGACCAGCTGCTGTTTGACCAGCTGAGCGCCGGCGGTCTGGTAGGTGCGGTCCAGGTAGGCCACGTCGCTGGGGGCTTGGCCGCAGCTGAAGTTGGACAGCGGGCCGTAGACCTCGCTGCGCGCGTACTGATTGGATTCCTTGATCCAGTCATTGACCTGCCCGCTCTGCCAGCCGGCGATGTTGCGCGCGTAGTACTTGAGGTTCTGCGTCGCCCAGCTCTGCTCGTTGGCGCCGCTCAAGGCCTGCTGCACCAGGGCGGTGTCCCACACCGAATGCAGATTGCCGGTCTTGTTGCTGCCGGCCAGCCGCGTCTTGACGTCGTTGCCGCCGCGGTCGTGGTTGTCGGCCGCGTGCAGCGGCTGGTGGATGTCGCCGATCATGTGGAGCAGGAAGGTCAGCGCCTGGGCGCGGGCGGACTTGCTCGCGGTTTTGTCGGCCAGCACCTTGCTGTAGCGCCCGATCTGATTGGACGCGCAGTTGCCGCTGGGACAATCGTCCTCTTCCACGCCGTCGCACACCGGTTCGTCGTTGTAATGCCATTGATCCGAGCCCGGCAGCTGCTGTTTCAATTCCTGCTTGTGCTGGTCCATGTACAAGGCCAGCTGGGCGAAGTCCGCGTTGGGGATCAATTGATTGACCGCGGCCTTGGCCTGGGGGCTCAACAATTGCTGAGCGACGTAGCCGGTGACGCGGTGGCCTTCCTGACCCCAGGCCAGCGCTTGGGCGCTGGGCAGCGCGAAAGCGGCGGACAACAGCAGGGCGAGCGTAAATTTCTTCATGACGGTTTCTCTTGTGATTGTGATATGCCGAGACGGGCGCGCCGCCCGTCTTTTTATGGCGAACGGATATTACCCGAAAACCGTTAAATTAAGATGCCAATATCATTTCATTTGAAGATATACGCTGTACGACCCCGTAAAAAAACCCGGCAATGCCGGGTTTCCTTTTCCTGCTCATTCCGCCGCGCTCAACGCGGCCGGTCGCCCAGGATGGTGGCGCGGTGCATCACCCGCCGCTGCGGCAGGTAATCCGCCACCGCGTAATGCTGGGTCACGCGGTTGTCCCAGAACGCCAGATCGTTTTCCTTCCAGCGCCAGCGCACGGTGAATTCCGGCCGCGCGGCGTGGGCGAACAGCAGGGCCAGCAGGGCATCGCTCTCGCGCGGCGCCAGTTCCAGGATGCGGGTGGTAAAGCCTTCGTTGACGAACAGGCCCTTGCGGCCGGTGACCGGATGGGTGCGCACCACCGGGTGCACCACCGGCGGATGGTCGCGGCTGGCCTGTTGCCAGCGCGTGTATTGCGGCGTGTCCTTGAAGCGGCTTTCCGGGAAGGAATGAATAAAGCTGTGCTCAGCGCTGAGGCCGTCCAGCAGCGCGCGCAAGGCCGGCGACAGCGCGTCGTAAGCGGCGCTGTTGCTGCTCCACAGCGTGTCGCCGCCCACCTCCGGCAGCTGCCGCGCCGCCAGCACCGCGCCCAGCGGCGGGGCGGCGATGAAGGTGACGTCGGTATGCCAGTTGTCGTTGTCCGGCAGATTGTCGACATGGGTGTCCAACACGATGATTTCCGGCTGCTCCGCCACCGTCGGGTAGACCGGATGCAGGTGCAGATCGCCGAAGCGGGCGGCGAAATCGCGCTGCTGGCGCGGCGTCAACGGCTGGTTCTCGAAGAACAATACCTGATGGCGCAACAGCGCCGCCTCGATCGCGTCGCGCTCGGCGCCGGACAGCGGCGCGCTCAGATCGACGCCGGAAACAATGGCCCCCAGGGCCGGGCTGATGGCTTGCAGTTGCAGGCTCATGAATGTGCTCCTTATCCGCGCGGCGGAAACCAAATCCAAAAAATCGAAAACTCGCTCAAAAACGTTCCGGCGCGGCCCAGCCGGCGAAGCGCCGCTCCACCCAACGCAGCCCCAATTCCAGCGCCAGCGCGATCCAGGCGATGATCAGGATGCCGGCGATCACCGCGTCGGTGACCAGGAACTGGGCGGCGGACTGCACCATGAAACCCAGGCCGCGGGTGGCGGCCACCAGCTCCGCCGCCACCAGGGTGGACCAGCCCACGCCCAGGCCGATGCGCAGCCCGGTCAGGATCTCCGGCAGCGCGCTGGGCAGCACCACCAGCCGCAGCAGCTGGCCGCGGCTGGCGCCCAGCGAGCGCGCCGCCTGCAGCCGCGCCGGGTCCGCGCGGCGCACGCCGGCGGCGGTGGCGATGGCCAGCGGCGCGAAGATGGCGAGATAGATCAGCAGCACCTTGCTGGCCTCGCCAATGCCGAACCAGATCACGATCAAGGGCAGATAGGCCAAGGGCGGCACCGGCCGGTAGAACTCGATCAGCGGGTCCAGCGCCGCATGCGCGCGCCGGCTCAGGCCCATCAGCATGCCCAGCGGCACCGCGGTGGCCGCGGCCAGCAATAGCGCCAGGCCCACCCGGCCCAGGCTGGCGGCGGCGTGACGCCACAGGCTGGCGTCCATGAAGCCGTTGACGGCCAGGTCCGCCAGCCGCGCCGCCACCTGGGCCGGGCCGGGCAGGAATAGCGGCGACACCAGCCCGCCGGCGCTGGCCGCCCACCACAGCAGCAGCAGGCCGCCCACGGACAGCGCGCTGGGCCAGCGCCGACGCCAGGCGGCGAAGCGGCCGGAGAGCGGTGCGGGGGCATGGGCCGGCGGCGGCGCGCTCAGCTCGGCCTGCGCGGCCGGACCCAATTCAGTCAGTTCAAGCGGCGGCATGGTCGGCCTCCTCGGCGCGGAAAATCCAGTCCAGCAAATGCTCGCGCATGGCGATGAAGGCGGGATCGGCCTTGATCGAGCGCGCCGATTCGCCGACGGCGTAGCGGTGGGCGAAGCCCAGTTTCTGCCGCAGCGCGATGCGGCCGGGGCGCGGCGTCAGCACCAAGAGCTCGGTGCCGAGGAACAGCGCTTCCTCGATGCTGTGGGTGATCAGGAAGATGCCCTTGCCGCTGCGCTGCCACAGGCTAAGGATCAGCGACTGCATCTTTTCCCGGGTCAGCGCGTCCAGCGCGCCCAAGGGCTCGTCCAGCAGCAGGAAGTCGGGATCGGCCGCCAGCGCGCGCGCCAGGCCCAGGCGCTGACGCATGCCGCCGGACATCTGGCTGAGCGCGTGGCCGGCGAAGGCTTCCAGCCCCACCCAGCCCAGCATGCGGCGCGCCTCGAGTCGCCGCTGTTCGCGCGGCATCCCGCGCAGGCGCAGGCCGAAGGCGACATTGTCCTCGGCGTTGAGCCAGGGCATCAGCGCGTCGTCCTGGAACACCACGCCGCGGTCCGCGCCCGGCCCGCGCACCGGCCGGCCATTGGCCAGCACCCGGCCCTGGCTGGGCGTCTGGAAGCCGGCCATCAGCCCCAGCAAGGTGGACTTGCCGCAGCCGGACGGCCCCAGGGCCACCACGATCTCACCGGAACGCAGCTCCAGCGACACCCGGTCCAGCGCCTGCACCGGGCCGGACGGGCCGGCGTAGCTGACGCCGGCGTTTTCCACGATCAAGCTCGCCATCGCGGCCTCCTCGCGCTCAGCGCGGCTGCGCCAGCCGCACGAAGCGCGGCTCGACATAGGCTTGATAATCCGGCAGCACCGCTTCCACCTTCTTCTGTTCCTTCAGGAACAAGGCGGTGTCGCGCAGCGCCTTGGCGGTGCCGCCGCCCAGCAAGCGCGGCGACAGCTGCTCCTGCGCCAGCGGGAAGCGGCTGCCGGCCAGCAGGCCGGGAATCTGCGCCGGATCGGCCCCGGTCAGCCGCGCGATCTTGGCCACCTGCGGCGAGCCGGCGCTCCAGGCCGCCGGCTTGGCGCGGTAATCGGCGAAGGCCTGCAAGGTCACCTTGGCGAAGGCGGCCAGCGCCTGCGGCTGGGCGGCGGCGAAATCCTTGCGCGCCACCCAGGCTTCGAAAGTGGGCGCGCCCCACTGCCCCACTTGTTCGGAATTGACCAGCACCGAGCCGGTTTTCAGCGCCTGGCTCAAGGCCGGGTCCCAGACATAGGCGGCGTCGATGTCGCCGCGCTGCCAGGCGGCGCTGATCTCGGACGGGCGCAGATTGACGATGGACAGCTTGGCCGGGTCCAGCTTCCAGTGTTTGAGCGCGGCCAGCAGGCTGTAATGGGTGGTGGAGACATAGGGCACCGCCACCTTTTTGCCGATCAGGTCCCGCGGGGTCTTGATGCCGCTGCCCTTGCGCGCCACCAGCGCCTCGGAGTTGCCGATCTCGGCGACGATCAGAAAGGTCTGGATCGGCAGTTGGCGGGTGGCGGCGGCGCTGAGCGGGCTGGAGCCCAGATCGGCGATATGCACATCGCCGGAAGCCAGCGCGGCCAGCACTTCCGCGCCGCTCTCGAACTTGCGCCATTGCAGCGGCCGGCCGATGGCTTTTTCATACAAGCCGTCGGCCTGGGCCACTTTGGAGGGATCGACCCCGGTCTGGTAGCCGATGACGATGGGCGCCTCGGCGGCGTGTGCCGCCAAGGCGAGGAAGGACAGGCTGGCGAGGCTGAGCGCCAGCAGGGAACGGCGGGAGATGAACATGGACATGGCGAGTTCCTGAACAAGGGGGACTCAGCACACTATAAAAGCCATGTTTAATATCAAAAAGTAATTAAATTTGCTTTCAATATTCCAAATAAATCAATAGCGTATTGGAGCTTGTTCAAAGGCTCGCGAGCAAGAGCGAGACAAGGCGAAAACGAGCGAAAAAGCGGAATGTACACGTGGTACATGAGCATTTTGAGTTCGTTTTCAACGCCGTATCGCCGACGCGCAGCAGATCGTAAACAGGTTCTTACCAGTTCACCTGATCACTCAGCGTCAGCCCGCCGGCCGGCGCCTGCAACACCCGGTTGCCGGCGCGCTGCTCCCAGCTCACGCTGCCGTCGGCGTTCTTGCGGTAGTACTTGTACTCGATGCGCTGGCCGGCCGGCAGATTGACCCGGGTCTTCCACAGCGGGTAGGCCGCCGCGTCCGCCGGCAGGCCCAGATCGGTGTTCCAATTGCCCAGCGCGCGCGCCGCTCCGGTCACGTACAGCTGCTGCCCCCAGCTGGTATCGGCGGCGGCCTGGATCTCCACCGTCGCCTCTCCGGCCCTGGGTTCCACCCGGCAGGCGTAGTAACGCGCGCAGGCGGCTTCCGGCAGATCGACGACGCGTCCGGCGCGGATGGAGGCCAGCAGGCTGATGTACTCGCCCATCGCCCAGCTCAGCGGCGCGATCGAGCGGGTGGGCGTGCCGGCGCGGTTGCCGGCCGGCGTCTCCACCGCCCAGCCGTCCGGCAGCACCGCGCTGTGCGGCCACACCTGTTCCGGCAGCATGCCCTCCGGCGTGGCCAGTTGCTTCAAGGCGGCCAGATAGGGCTGGCCGGCCGCGCCGCCGCCCTGGCGCGCAATCTCGTAGACGCCGCGCTCGGCGGTGAAGATGGGCCACAGCCGGCCCACGCCGCTGCCGGCGAAATCGCCGCCGTCGTTGCGTTCGCCGTAGCCGTCGAAGTTGTAGCGGAACCAGGCGTTGACCGGCAGCGCCGGCGCGCCGGGCAGGTCCAAGCGCTGGCCCAGCACCGCGTCGTAAATGCCCAGCGTGGCGAGCACCGCCGGATCGTCGGCGCGCTTCACGCCCATGCGCACCAGTTCCAGGAAGCCGCCGTCCACCACCCGGCGCGCGTCGCGGCTGCCGCCGCCGTTCTTCACTTCCAGCGCCTGCGGCGTGTCCGGACCCAGCATCGGCGCCTGGCCGGCACGGCCGGCCCCGCCGGCGCGCGCGGACGGA
Organism: Chromobacterium sp. S0633; assembly: GCF_024158805.1. NCBI lineage: Bacteria > Pseudomonadati > Pseudomonadota > Betaproteobacteria > Neisseriales > Chromobacteriaceae > Chromobacterium > Chromobacterium sp. S0633. The sequence goes on from NZ_JAMZGH010000044.1 coordinate 33,366, forward strand.
TTGAGGCGCAGATAATAACGGCCGTCGCCAAAGCCGCCGCTACGGGTGAAGGTCCAGGCGTCCACGTTCTGCTGCCAGTAATCGGCGGCGGACAGATAGTGCGCGGCGCTGGCGTCGTCGCCGTTGGCGCGGGCGATGTCGGCGGCGGCGGCCAGGCCGGCGATCTGCGCCGCCAGCGTGGACGGCGAATAGCCGCTGTTTTCCTCCCAGCGCTCCTGGTAGGTCCACGGCCCGGCGCTCAGGATGTAGTCGGCGGCCAGCTTGATGCGCGGCCACAGCGGCGAATACACCGCCGGCCCCTGGCGCCAGGCCAGCAGGATGGGCATGGCCTGCTCGTCCATCTGGGTGCCCTGCCAATACTGCGCGCCGCTAACCCAGGCGTTTTGCGGAAAGCGGCCGTTGCGGCTGAAGCCGTCCGGGCAGCCGGCGGCGTCGTATTCCGCCGCGCCGCAGTCGCGGCGCTGCTGCAGGGTGTTGAACAGATAATCCGTCACCCGCGCGGCGGTGGCGCGGTCGCCGGCGGTGAGCAGGGCGTTGGCGAACTTGAACAGGTCGCGCGGCCACACCAGGTGGTAGCCGCCGGCGTTGGCGTCGCCCTGGCTGGCGCCCCACGGCGTGCCCAGGCCGGCCACCATCGCGCCGCTGGCCTTGTCCTGCATGGTTTTCAGCGTCATCGCCGCCAGGTAGTAGCCGTCGTCGGCGCTGCCGCCCTGATCGGACAGGCCGGCGGCGTAAGCCTGCCAGCCGGCGTCGTAGCGCCGCTGCGCCGCGTCCAGATCGCCGCTCAGCGCCGCCTCGGCCGTGTCCAGCGCCTGCCCCTGGCTGGCGCCGAAGCCCAGCACCACGTCGAAGGACACGCTGGCCGCGCGCGGGTCGCCCAGTTCCAGCCAGCCCATCTGCGCCACATTGCCATTGCCGGCGGAATCGAAAGTCCAGTCCATGCGCTTGTCGGCGCCGCCGCCCAGCAGATCGGTCCAGCCGTCGCTGAGGCCGACAAAGCCGTTGGACAGCATGCGGCGGCCGTTCTGCGTCTTCCACGGCAGGCTGCTCAGCAGCGCCGAGGCGCGCTGATTGCGGCTGGCCGCCAAGGCCGCGCCGCCGCCGGCGCGCGCCAGGGTGGCGGCGCTATTGCCGGCGCCGGCGTTGTCCAGATAGGGTTTGAACAGCAGATAAAGCCGGAAATCGCCGACGCGGCGGCCGTCCAGCGCGCTGAAGGTGACGCGCTGGATCAGCGCGTCGCGCGCCGGATCAGTGAAGATGCGCTTGCTGATGCGCCAGTGATGGGCCGGGTTGCCGGTCTGCGCCTGCCAGCTCATGCTGCGCGGATGCAGCCGCTGCACGCGGTAGTCCTGCCGCTTTTCCTCGTCGACGAAGCCGCCGCCGGCGTCGCCCACCAGGAATTGCAGATCCACCGCCGCCTGGGTGTCCACAGCCGGGTAGAACACCTCGGACACCACGCCGCGATAGCCGGTGAAATACACCCGCGACGGCCCCTCCGTCGCCACGCCCACGAAAGACTTGGCCGCCGGGCCGCGCACCGCCGTCAGTCCCGGCGCGCCAAACGCCTCGCCGGCCTGCGCCGCGCCACCCAAACCGCCCAACAGCAGGGCCAGGCCCATCCATTGCTTGATCATGTCCGCTCGCTCCTGATTTTGGCAGGGAGCGTAGCAAAACAAAATCCAAATGTCATTTAGAATGAAAAGGATTTTCAGCCTATCCAAGCCTTAGGGTCAGGCGCTGAAATTTTCCTACCCGTCGCTTAGCCGCGGTTCAAAGTCTCGCGAGCCAGGGCGAGACAAGGCGTTTTCCGCTCAACAGCGCATAAGCCGCTTCAGAACACCGTCTCCCATTCCTCCCTCACCCGGTACTCCTCGTCCACCAGGAACACGCGCTTCCATTTGTCGAAGCTCAGGCAAGGGTGGGAGCTGCCAAACACCAGCAAATCGCCTATCCGCAGGTCCAGGCCGGGGCCGCAGTCCAGCAAGGCGTGCTGATCCATCAAGGCGCGGGTGCGCAGGCCGCCGGGCGCGAATTCCACGCGCCGCCCCTGGCGGTACTGCGCGAACGGCTGCGGCAGGCCGGCGTCGAAGGCCACGTCGCGCTTGCCCAAGCCCACGACGGCCAGGCCCGGCTCCGGCAGCGACTGCACCAGCGCGCACAACTCCAATGCCGGGGACAGCCCGCCGTCCAGCCGCGCCGCCAGCGGCTCGCGCGCTTGCAGCGCGGCGTAAGCCTGCCGATAGATGCCGTGGTCCTGCGTCACATAGCAGCCGGGGCGGATCACATGACGCACCCCGGACAGGCCGGCGTCCCGCAGCTGCCGGCTGACGATGTCGAACCAGACCGAGCCGGCCCCGGTCAGCAACACTTCCGGCGCGCCGGCGAAGTCGCCGTTGCGCAGCAGCGTGCCGCACACCGCGACCGCGCGCTGAATCAGCGCCTGTATCGCCGCGATGTCCGCCTGCTCGTCGTCGCCATGGATTACGCCCTCGTAGAAGGCCACGCCGGCCAGCGCCAGGCCCGGCAGCTTGGCGATGTGCTCCGCCAGCGCATAAGCCTGCCGCTCGGTGCGGCAGCCGCAACGCCCGCCGGGCGCGCCCATTTCCAGCAAGACCGACATCCGCAGTTGCCGGGCGGCGAAAAAGTCCGACAGCCGCCGCGCATTGTCCACGCTGTCCACGCAGCAATGGAGGGCGGCGCGCCCTTGCCGCAGCAGCGCGGCAAGCAGCTCCATATTCGCCCGGCCCAGCAATTGATTGGCGATGATCACGTTCTCGGCCCCGGCCGCCACCGCCGCCTGGGCCTGAAACGCGCTGGCCACGCCCAGTCCCCAGGCGCCGGCAGCCAATTGCCGCCGGAAAATCGCCGGCGTCATCGTGGTCTTGCCGTGCGGCGCCAGCGAAACCCCCATCGCGTCCGCGAAACCTTGCATCCAACGGATATTGCCGTCCAGCGCGGCCTCCTTGATCACCAGTGCCGGCAGGCAGGCGTCCTCATGCAGGATATTGGCCCCGCCCTCTCCGCGGAACATCAGCGCCGCCTTGTGCCGCGCGGGCTCCGCTCCAAATTCGCTCAGCATCATCCTGTTCTCCCTGGTATCCCTATCCGCCAGTTGTAGAGCCTGTTCAAAGTCTCGCGAGCTAGAGCGAGACAAGGCGAAAACAGCTGAGAAAGCGGAATGTACAAGTGGTACATGAGCATTTCGAAGTTGTTTTCAACGCCGTATCGCCGACGCGCAGCAGACATTGAACAGGTTCTCAGCCATGGCTTTCACGCTCAGTCGTAATCATCTCCAGCACCTCCTCCCGGGAACGCGCGCTCGCCGGCGTCAGCCAGGTGACGACAACGGCCAGCAGCAGGCTGAGCAGCACCGCGGGAATCACCGGATTGCCCAGCCGCGCCAGCCACGACGGCGACAGGATGACGGCCAGCGAGGCGAGGCTGCCGCCCAGCAGCGCGGCGATGCAGCCCTGCCAATTGAAGCGCGGCCAGAAACGGCCCAGCAGCACGGTGACGAACATGCCGGACATCACCATGGAGATCATCTTGGTGATGTAGCCGATGATGTCGTTGGAGGTCAGCGCGAAGAGATAGGCCAGCAGGATCACCAGCAGCAGGAACAGCCGGGACAGCGCAATCGCCCGCTCCGGCGGCGGCATCCGGCCGCGGAGCCAGACGTAGAGATCGCGCAGGATGATGGAGACCCCGGCAATCGCGTCCGAGCTGCCGGAGGACATATTGGCCGACATGCCGGCGATCAGCACCACCACGGCCAGCGCCTGCGGCAAAGCGGTGGTGGCGTGCAGGAAGGCGAAGCTGCTATTGGCCAGATTGGGCTCCATCGCATGCGTGGCCATGCCGATGATGGCCGGTAGAAAGGAAAAACCCATATACAGCAGGCCGGTGATGATGAAGGACTGGCGGATCACGCTGGCGGATTCGGCGGCGTAGATGCGCTGGCGGTAGGAGGGCGTGGCCAGCACGCCCACGCCGATCACCGCGGCCAGCGACAAGGCCGGCAGCAGGCCCAGCTTGCCGATGCCGAAGGGCGTGAACGCGGCCGGATCGGTCCGGCTCACCACCACCTCCCAGCCGCCGACATGGCGCACCGACAGGGCCGCCAGCACGATGAAGCCGAGGAAGAGCACGATGGACTGCAAGGTGTCGATCCAGGACACCGCCTTGTAGCCGCCGATGCCGACGTAGAACACGAAGCCGACGGCGACAATGGTCTTGGCCGCCCGGATATCAATGCCGGAGGCCCAGGCCAGGTACAGGCCGCCGCCCAGGATGTGCGCGCCCAGCCAGCCCAGGGAGGCGCAGAAAATGATGACCGCCACCAGGTTTTTGACCAGCTTGCTGCCGCCGGTGTAGTAGCAGACCTCCTCGCTCATGGTCATGAAGCGGAGGTTCCGGACCGGCGCGAACCACCAGGCCGTCAACAGGATGCCGGTGGCGCCGCCAACGCCGTACAACATGCCGGCCCAGCCGTTGGCGTAACCGAAGCTGACCGCGCCGATGCTGGAGCCGGTGCCCACCATGGTGCCCACCGTCGAACCCAGCGTCAGCAGCATCGGCATCTTGCGGCCGCCCAGGATGAAGTCCTCGCCGGTTTTCTGATGCCGGGTCACATACCAGCCCAATGTCATCATGCCGGCGGCGTAGATCAGAAACCATGTCAGAAAATCGCTATTCGCCATCGCCCTCTCCTTTTCATCGGCCGCGCTGCCGCGCCTGGCGCAACATGCTTAATATTTGAACTTGGCGTTAAAACACCTCATGTCCACCTCAACCATGCAATCCACCACCAGCTCCGCCACGCAGCACACCCGCGCCGGCGGATGCTCGGCGAAGAACGAGCGGAACACCCGGTTGAAAGAGGGGAAATAACGGGCGTCGCTGAGAAAGACCTGCATATGCACGATGTCCGCCGGCGCGAAGCCGGCCTCGGCCACAATGTCCAGGCAGTTCTGTATCGCCAGCCGCGACTGTTCCACGATGCCGCCGGCGATGATTTCGCCGTCCCGCATCGGGGTTTGCCCGGACACGTACAACCAGCCGTCCGCCGCCGCCGCCGCGGCGAAAGGCAGCGCTTGCCCGCCGGCGCCGGCGCTGCCGCTTACTCCATAACGTTTAATCATGCTGCCTCTCCCTAAGAGCCTGTTTACGATCTGCTGCGCGTCGGCGGAATAGTTAGACAAGGGCGTTGAAAACCGCTTCGAAATGCTCATGTACCGTATGCACATTCCGCTTTCTCAGCCGTTTTCGCCTTGTCTCGCTCTTGCTCGCTAGAGCGTAAACACGCTCTAACCGGCCTGACGGCTTCTGCTCAAGAACCGCCCGGCGCGGACTCCGCTCAGCCGCTGCTGGGCATAGGTTTGCACCCCGTTGACGAAGACCCGCTCAATGCCCGCCGCCGCCTGCCGCGGCTGCTGGAAGCTGGCGACGTCGTCGATCCGCTGGTAGTCAAACAGCACCAGATCGGCGAAATAGCCGGCACGGATCAAGCCCCGGTCGCGCAGCGCGAAGCGCCGCGCCGGCAGGCCGGTCATTTTGTGGACGGCGGTGGACAGCGGGAACAGTTGCAAGTCCCGGCTGTAATGGCCCAGCACCCGGGGGAAAGTCCCCCACAGCCGCGGATGCGGATTGGGATCGCAGGGCAGGCCGTCCGAGCCCACCATCGCCGCCGGGTGGCTCAGGATGCGCCGCACATCGTCCTCATGCATCTGGAAGTAAATGGCGCCGGCGGGCAGCAGGCGGCCGGCCGCCTGGTGGATGTCGCACGCCCAGAGGCCGGCGATCTGTTGCAGGGTTTTCCCCGCCATCTCCGGATGCGGCGCGGACCAGGTGATCAGGATGTCGTAGTCGGCGGTGACCTGGCCGGGGTCGAGATTGGAGGAGCCGGCGCGGTAGGGGTAGCAATCGAGGCTGATGTCCTGCCCCAGGCGCCGGATGTCGATCAGCGCCAGCGTCTCCGCCGAGCGTCCCCAGTTTTTCAGCCCGGCGCATTTGTGGTGCGAGATCTGCACCGGCACCTTGGCGCTGCGGCCGATGAGGAAGGCTTCCTCCATCGCCTCCAGCACCCCGTCGTACTCGGTGCGCATATGGGTGGCGTAGACGCCCTGGTATTCGGCCAGCGGCGCGGCCAGCCGGCAGACTTCCTCGGTGGACGCCTGCGCCGCGCTGTCATAGGACAGGCCGGTGCTCAAGCCCAGCGCGCCCTGCTCCAGCGCCAGGATCAAATGCTCGCGCATCGCGGCGATGCCGGCCTCGTCCGCCGGCCCCTGCTGCGACGCCAGGCAGCGGTGCCGCAAGGTGGTGTGGCCGATCAAGGTGGCGACGTTGACCGAGGGCCGCGCCGCTTCGATGGCGGCGCGGTAGCTGGCCAGGTCCGGATAACGGAAGTCCTCCAATTCGCCCAGCAGATTGATCGGCGCCGGCACCTCGTCGCCCAGCACCGCGCCCACCGCGCTGAGTCCGCAGTTCCCGACGATGATGCTGGTCACGCCCTGCGAGGTTTTTTCCAGGTAGTCCGGGCGCCGGATCACCGCCAGGTCGTCATGGGTGTGAACGTCGATGAAGCCGGGCACCAATACCAGGCCGGCGCAGTCGATGCGCTGTCCGGCGTCGCCGTCAAGCTCGGCGGCCACCGCCGCGATGCGTTCGCCTATCACCCCGACATCCGCCCGCCGCTCCGGCGCGCCGCTGCCGTCCGCCACCAAGGCGCCCTTGAACAAGTAGTCGTATCGCATATTGCTCTCCTATCCCGCCATTGCCTCCCGGTAAGCGCGGGCGAAAGCCCGCGCCTGCGCCCGCGTCCTCTCCGGCGGCTGGCCGGCGCGATACAACTCGCCGCCCAGCCCCGCCCCCCGGCAGCCGGCGCGTAGATAATCCGCCAGCGTCTCCGGTCTCACTCCGCCCACCGCGTAGATGTCCACCGCTTCCGGCAGCACCGTCCGCAAGGCGGCCACATAAGCCGGCCCCAGCGCGCCGGCGGGGAACAGCTTGATCCGGCGCGCGCCGGCCGCGATGGCGTCGAAAGCCTCGGTGGCCGTGGCGCAGCCCGGCAGCAATTGCATGCCCGCGGCCAGGCCCTGGCGGATCACCTCGGCATCGACGTTGGGCGTAACGATCAAGCGGCAGCCCAGTTCGGCCAAGCGCCGCACCTGTTCCGGCCGCAGCACGGTGCCGGCGCCGATCAACGCCTGATCGCCATAGCGCTGCGCCGCCAGCTGAATGCCGGCCTCCCAGCGCTCCGAATTCAGCGGTATCTCCACCGCCTCGAAGCCCGCCTCGATCAAGGCCGGCACGTGCAGCTCCAGCTCCTCCGGCCGGATGCCCCGTAAAATCGCCACCAGCGGCAGCTTGCTGTCCATTTCTTGCTCCCTGTTGAATCCACCACCCCGCCCACGAGACTTTGAACAAGCTCTCAGAGCAAGCCCCGAGTCCGCGCCAGCAAAATCGCTCCATGACCGGCCAGATCCGCCTGCGTCGCCTCGTCCACCATCGCCACATTGCCGGAGAAGAACTCATCGCCGGCCACCAGGCAGCCCAGCGCCGCGCGCAGCAGCGGCCGGCCGGTGGCGATGAATTGCGTGCCCGGACTCATATTCAGCGCGCGGCTGTTTTTCAAGGTCAGCAAGTCCGCGCCCAGCACCGCGCCCAACAGGAAATTGGCCCTGGCGTTGTGGTCGTACACCGTGAACTGGTCCAGCGTGCGCACCATGAAACAGGCCCGGCCCAGGCCGATGCGGCTGGCCTGCTCGGCCCCGGCCAACAACATCTCCACATCCAGCTCCGCGGCGAACGAGCCGCCCAGCGCATCCGCCAGCAAGGTGTTGTGGGTAATCACGTGCAAGAGCTCGCCGGCCAGCGTGGTCACGCAGCCGGCGATCCGCTGCCGCGCGTCCAGATGGATGAATTTGGAATGCGAGCCGGGAATGGCCAGAATGGCCGGCTGGCGGATGGACAGCCTGTCGATCAAGGCCATCGCCTCGACCTCTTCGCCGCGCATCATGTCCATGCGCTCGCAGTTGTGCAGGCCGATGTCCTCGGACAGATTCTTCACCCCAGGCACAAACCAGATCGGCCGCGCGCACACCTCAGGCACCACGCAGGCCCTCATCCCGGCGGCCAGTGCCTCGCGGCCGGCGGGCGCCAGCAGGTGGGGAATCTCCAACAGGCCCATATTCGAACTGATCATTCCCGTCGCCAGCAGCAGGCTTGGCTCGTCGATGTCGGCATTTGCCTGGCTCAACGCCTGCGCCAGCGTTTCCCTCACCGCCCGCCGCAATGCGTTCCGGCTGCCCGTCATCGCCGTATCCCGGCTCCCCACCCGCTGCGCCGCGCGCGCAATCGGCACTGAATCGCGCCATAAGGTAGCGCGGGTATTCGTGGTGCCGGCATCAATGGTCAATATCATTTCCACGCTTTAAATAATGGACTTGTGTGATATTGTTAATGAGCTAATTTTTTATCGCAAGACAGTTATATTTGACATCGGTTTAGTTTTATTAAACGAATGGATCTGGCGGATTTTATTTGCACGAGGGGAAATCATGTACCAACGCCTGCCACCGCTGCATGCCTTGAGAGTTTTTGAATCCGCCGCGCGGCATATGAGTTTTACCCGAGCCGCGGAAGAATTATTCGTCACCAAGGCGGCCGTCAGCCATCAAATAAAACAGCTGGAGCAATTTCTGAATCAGCCCTTATTCGAACGCCAAAACAATCGTTTAAAACTCACCACGGCGGGCGAGCATTATTTACCTAGAATCAGAGAGTCATTCCGCACGCTGCAACAAGCCACGGACGGATTGATGTTGCAGACGGCGCCGGCTTTGAATATCCATGTGCCGCGCCTGTTTGGCAGCAAATGGCTGATTCCCCGGCTGTACCGGTTTTTGAAACGGCACCCCGGCCTGCCGGTGGAAATCCATACCGAGCCGGCGGCCGAATATTCCGCCGCCGATATCGTCATCAGCACGGGACCGCCGTGGCCGGCCCGCTTCAACACCGAGCCCTTCGCCTCCTCCGCCTTCTTTCCGGTCTGCAGCCCCGACTTGGCCCGGCGCCTGCGGCGGCCGCGGGATTTGGCGCAATGCACGCTGCTGCACGAGCGGCAGTTCGCCGGCTGGCGGCAATGGCTGGATCACGTCCAGATCGATCTGGATCTCAAGGCGCAGCCGAGCTTGAGCTTTTCGGATGAATCCATGTTGTTGCAGGCGGCGATAGACGGACAGGGCGTCGCCCTGGGACAGGCGCTGTGCGTGGAATACGATTTGCTGGCCGGACGTCTGGCGCGGCCGCTGCGCGGCGAAGCGCCATTCCGCCAGGCCTATTACCTGAGCGTCGCGCAACGCGACGCCAACCAGCCGGCGGCGCGGGCCTTGCGCGACTGGCTGTTTGAAGAAGCCGCCGAGGGCTTGCCCGCGCCCCAAGCCGACATCGGCTAGCGCCAGCCCGTCATTGTCGACGCGCGACACGGCCAAGACAGCCGCGCCGCGACGGCCGTCGAAGCCAGGCGACTCCCCCGCCCCAAGGCCAAGCTCAGCATTTGCCAGCCTCGCCCTCTCACCGCTCGTCTATAAAACAATGTCATTCAAAACGCATAGCCGCCGTCGCGGCCGCACAAGGAGAAGAGCGCATGGGCCTGAATGCCATCACCCCGGACGACCCCCGTTACGAAACGCTGAAAAAAGGCTTCAATCTGCGCTGGCCGGAGGCCGGCCAGGCCGCCGGCGGCATCGTCGTCTGCAGCGACGAGAACGAAGCCGCCGCCGCCTTGCAATACGCGCTGGACCACCGTCTCAAACCCACCATCCGCAGCGGCGGCCATTGCTACGAGGGCTTCGTCAGCAACAACCCCGGCGGCCTGATCATAGACATCGGCCAGCTCTCCGGCCTGCGCCGCGACGTGACGGCGGATGGCCGCCGTTACGGCTTTCAGCTCTTGGCCGGCAATCAGAACTGGGACGGCTATGTCGGCCTGTACAAGCTCACCGGCAAGACCGTGCCCGGCGGCTCTTGCTACTCGGTGGGCGCCGGCGGCCATATCAGCGGCGGCGGCTACGGCCTGCTGTCGCGGCTGCAAGGCCTGACCGTGGATTGGCTGAGCGCGGTGGACATTCTGCTGGCGGACGGCGGCAAGGCGCGCAAGGTCCACGCCCGCGCCGACAATGAATTCGCCGACCTGCTCAAGCTGTGCAAGGGCGCCGGCGGCGGCAACGTCGGCCTGATCACCAGCTATTACTTCGACGACTTGCCGCCGGCGCCGCAACAGGTGGGCGTACAGCTCTTACAATTCGACTGGAACGATTTCCAGGACCTGGGCCGCTTCACCGCCTTGCTGCAGACCTATGGCGAGTATTGGCTGGAAGCGGACCGCCAGCCCGAAGGCTACGGCCTGTTCAGCCTGCTCAAGCTCACCCATGTCAGCGCCAAAAATCTGGGGCTGGTGGTGCAGTACACGGACCGGGACGGCAAGCTGAACGACACCGCGCCGTTCAATGATTTTTACCAACGCATCGCGCAAGTGGCCTCGCCGCAATTGCTGAACACCTATCTGCCCGGCGGCGGCCATCTGCCCCACATCCCGCACCGCTCGCCGCCCAGAAACAGCGCGCCCTTGCCGGAACACGCGCAGGCGATGGACTGGCTGTACGCCACCCAGACGCTGAACGGCTCCGGCAACAATCAGCGCGGCAAGTACAAATCCGCCTATATGAAACAGAACTTCAGCCAGACCGAGTGCAAGGCGATCCACCGGCATCTGAACACCCATCCCCACGATCTGGACTTCTCCCAATCGCTGCTGCAAGTGGACTCCTACGGCGGCGCGATCAACCGCCGCGGCGCCGGCAACAACGGCTTCGATCCGGCCGACAACCAGACCGCTGTGCCGCAGCGCGCCTCGGTGATGAAGCTGCAATACCAGAGCTACTGGACCGACCCGGCCAACGACGCCAAGCATGTGCGCTGGATGCGCGAGTTCTTCGACGCCGTCTACGCCGCCGACGGCTTCAACGGCACGCCCTACCCGGCCTCGGCGGCCTTGCCGGATTCGCCCTACGAAGGCTGCTACATCAACTACCCGGACGTGGACATGCTGAACGGCGCTCAGCCGGGCACGCCCGGCTATAGCTGGGGCGAGCTGTATTACGGCGTGCTGTATCCGGAGCTGACGGCGATCAAGCGCAAATACGACCCGGGCAATGTCTTCAATCACGCGATGTCGCTGGGCGAGGAATAAGCGCCCGGCTCCGGCCGGCGCGGGACACGCGCCGGCCTCCTGTCCTTTCCCTCCGGCCCCCCTCCTGGCCTAAAGAACATTGCCCTTATGGCCAGCGCCGCCTATACCCGCGCTATGCCCATGGAATTAAATCGCCTACAAAAGCCGTCAGCGGATTTTCCTGCCGGCAAGGAGCCCATATGAGCTATCTGCAGTTCCCCCGCTTGGCCTTTTCCGGCCAGTTCCAGTCCGACGTCTCCACCGTCAACAACGATCCGCGCCATTACGACAACGCCACTTTCGAACCGCGCTTTCAGGAATATCAGCAGGCGGGGGACAACGGGCGCACCAAAACCTACAACGGCTGGTGGCACCCCACCGGCACCGCCATCATGCGCTTCGCCAACTGCCAGGTGAGCAGCTTGCGCGGCCCCAGCGGCATTCTGATCACCGATCCGGCGCAAGACCCGCTGCTGTCCTGCAGCGTGGGCAACGCCATCGGCAAGCCGTCCGGCAAAATGGTGGATCTGGACCCGGACTGGCAGCTGGCCTCCAGCATCTACGGCCTGGCGGTGTCCTTGCTCAAGCCGGACGGCACGCCGCTGATGACCGCCGACTACCAGAGCAACCCTTTCCGCGACCTGTGGTTCTCCCGCGCCGCCAGCCAGGGCGACAGCGCCGCCTCCGCCGTCTTTCAGTCCGTGCTCACCAATATCCAGTGGCATCTGGACGGCTTCGACAGCCCGCTGCTGGCCCGCCTGATCGAGTTGAGCGAGCAGAACCGGCTATCCATCCGGCTGACCACCTACGGCTACAGCACCACCTACAGCGACCCCGGCTTCGGCTACGGCACCGTGCTCGGCGCCATCGGCCCGGCCTATCTCGGCCAGCCGCGCTCCTTCATCCTGGGCCGCCGCTTCATGCCCACCACGCAACAGGGCAGCGATCTTGCCAGCCAGAACGGCATCGGCTGTTTCTCCTCCTGGCTGGATCAGGATACCGCCAGCCTGCAAGTGGACCTGAGCAACGCGCTGCCGCTGGACAGCCGTTATCAGGTGACGGCGCTGCCGTCGCTGCAATACGCGATCCTGCACAATGAATGGACGGCGCAGGACGCGGAGATAGGGCCGGGCGACTACACCGCCATCGCCGGCGTAGACACCTCGCAGACGCTGCAAGACCAGCAGGCCGGCATCCAGTCCGTGCCGCTGAACGAGGCGCAGCTGCGGCTGGCCAATCAGCCCTTGCCGCTGGCCATCGTCCAGCCGGTGGGCGCGGAGGGACGCGCCGTGGTCTGCGTGCGCGAAGCGCTGCTGGGCAACGAGGTCCGCGCCGAGGACTTCGCCATCCGCCTGGACCCCAACCACCCGGACAAGAACCACCTGCACACCCATCTCTACGCGGCGCGCTACGGCCAGCCGCTGGCCGGCGCGGCGCTGGCCTTCTGGGCCGGCGCGCCCATGCTGGACTACGGCGACACCCCCACCGACAAGACTCAGGGCACCACCCCGCGCGCGCTGTTGCCGGTCAACAACGTGCCCAACGCCGCCGTCCGCTTCAGCCCGGCGGAACCGGTCACCGATCAGGCCGGCCGGGTCGCCGTCACCCTGCACGGGCCGGAAAGCTTCGGCACCCCGCGCGAATACATGGACGGCCAGCTGTTCACCATCAACTACAATCTGGCCGGCTCCGATCCGGCGCTGCAACAGCCCTTCGACAATTTCGCCGTCGTGGTTTTCAGCAGCTTCCCGCAGCCGGGCCAGGACATCGACCTGGACAACCCGCGCTGGGAGGACGTGCAGCCCATCCTGCAGCAATACGCCAACCTCTACCCGGTGATGAGCCAGGGTCTGTTCGACTTTTCCAAGCAAGCGGTGGCCGACGCCAGCGCCTTCATCATGCGCTTCGTGTTCGACAAGCCCATCGAAGACCCGGACCAGATGCCGGTGACGCGCGACCTGTCCGCCAGCAAGCGGCGCATGCTGATCAACTATTTCCAGAACGTGATAGACCGCACCGGCAAAACCTTCGACCGCCAGCTGATGTACGGCAAGCGCTGCCCGCTGCGCCAGAGCGCGGCTCCCAGCGAGGCCGACATCGCCGCCACCCGCGGCTCTCTGAGCACGAGCAAGAGCCGCAAGGGCAACGACGCCTGAGCGCCCAGACCGCCCCTCTTTCAAGGAAACCAAGCCAGGAAACCAAGCCATGCTGAAGATACGTCAAGAACTGATGGCCGAACTGCTTCAGGCCGAGCACATCAACGATGTGCGGACCATGCTGGCCGGCGCGGTGCGGCTGGAGCTGTCCACCATTCCCACTTATCTGACCGCGCTGTTCTCCATCAAGCCCGGCCAGAACCAGGAAGCGCGCGCGCTGGTGCAATCCGTGGTGGTGGAGGAAATGCTGCACATGACCCTGGCCGCCAACACCCTGATCGCCATCGGCGGCAACCCGCGCGTCATCGAAGACGGCCGGGCGCTCAGCTACCCGGGGCCGCTGCCGATGTGCGTGGACACCGGCCTGATCGTCACCCTCAAGGCGCTGAGCCGGCAGCAGGCTCAGGAAGTGTTCATGGAGATTGAACGCCCGGACACCCAGGCCGTCCTGCCCGGAGAGACCCAGGCCTCTGTCGACAACCAGCCCGGCTTCGACTCCATCGGCCGCTTTTACCAGGCCATCCTGGAACGGCTGCAATATTTGGAAAACCACGGCCACGACTGCTTCGCCCAGCCGCGGCTGGACGAACAGGTGGACGTCAGCCAGTGGTTCCCGCAGGAGGTGCCGGGCTGTCCGGACGGCAAGGTCTACGACATGGCCAGCGCCCGCGTGGTGATAGACACCATTGTGCGCCAGGGCGAAGGCGTGCAGGTGGAGGACGACTGGATCAACCCCAAGGAAGAAGCCGGCGGCGGCTACGCCCATTATTTCAAGTTTGGCGAGATCTACTACGGCAAGCGCCTGGTGCGCGACGACTCCAGCCCCTCCGGCTGGTCCTATACCGGCGAGCCGGTGCCGCTGGACGAAACCGGGGTGTTCAATCTGCTGCCCAACGCCGCGCTGTCAGACTATCCGGCGGGCAGCGGCGCGGCCGTCAGCGGCGCCCAGTTCTACCAGGCCTACCAGAACCTGCTGGCCGCGCTGGACCGCACCTTCAACGGCCAGCCGCGGGAGTTGGACGCCGCCATCGGCATCATGTACGAGCTGAAGCTGGTGGCACAAAAAGTGATGCGGAACCCGGTCAACAGCAGCGTGCCGGACGTGGTGGCCGCGCCGCCGTTCATGCTCCGGCATTCGTCGTCCTGAGCGCCTGTTCAAGGTCTAGCGCGCCAGGGCGGGAACCGCAAAGACAGCGGGATGCGCAAGGGGCGCATGCGCATTTTTAAAGGGGCGCTCGCCGCGCCGCGTCCGGCGAAGCGCGGCAGGCTATGAAGAGCTTCTGAGCACCGGCAGCGTCAGGGCGGCGCATAGCCCGCCCTCCTCGCCGGCCAGCAGTTCCAGACGGCCGCCAAAGCGCCCGGCGATCGCGGTGACGATGGACAGGCCCAGGCCGCTGCCGGCGCCGGCATGCCGCCCGCGCCAAAAGCGCTGCGCGGCCTGTTCGCGCTGCTCCGCCGTCAGCCCCGGCCCCTGATCGCGGATTTCAAAGCGCAAGCCCTCCTCGCACAGCGCGGCCTCCAAACGCACCGGCGCGTCCGGCGGCGAATACCGCAAGGCGTTGTCCAGCAGATTGCGCAGCGCGGTGGCCGCCAGCGCCTGGGGCAAGGCCAGCGCGGCCTCCGGCAGCGGAGCGCAGACAATGCGCCGCGGCGGCGCGGGCTCCGCGTCGCGCATCGCCAGCCGCGCCACCTCGTCGGCGCAGGCCGGAGGGCCTTCTTCCCAGTCGAAAGCCCCTTCCAGCCGCGCCAGCATCAGCAACTGCCCCAGGGTGTTCTGCAAGCGTTCCGCCCCCTCGGCCGCGTGGGCCAGCGCCTGCGCCGCGTCCGGCCCCTGGGTGATGCGCGCCACTTGCAGATGCGTCTTGATTGCCGTCAGCGGGGTGCGCAGCTCATGGGCGGCGTCGCTGGTCAGACGCCGCTCGCGTTGCAGCGCTTCGCCAACGCGTCGCAAGAGCTGATTCAGGCTGTCCGCCAGCGGCAGCACGTCGCGCGGCAAACCCTGAGTGGCCACCGGCTCCAGCGCTTCCGGCGCGCGGCGCGCCAAGGCGCGGCGCAGCCGCTCCAGCGGCCTCAGCCCCCGGCTCACGCCCAGCCACAAGGCCACCAGGCTGCCGGCCAGGGCCGCGATGAAGGGCACGGCGGCGGCCCAGCGGATATCCGTCAACATCGCCTCGCGTTCGGTCAGCCGGTCCGCCGTGGTCACCCGCAAGCCGTTGGCCACCACCGTATAGCTGCGCCAGCGCTCGCCGCGCAGGGTTTGCTCGGCATAGCCCGGCGCCGGGTCCGCGCGGGTATCCGGCGCGCCCGGCGTGCGCGCCAGCACCTCGCCGCGCACGGAAACAATCTGGCACGCGATGCCGGCGCCTATGCCCTCGAAACGCGGCACGGCGCGCGGCGGCGGCGCCGGCAATTGCTCCATCAGGCCGGCCACCATCTGCGCCGACATCGCCAGCCGCCGGTCCAGCGTCAGCCGCATCTGCCGGTCCAGATCATGCAGCGTCCAGGCCGCCACGCCGCCCCACAGCAGGCACAGCGACACCCCTATCCATAACAGCAGTCGCAGACGCAAGCTCATTCGCCGGCCCTGCCGTAGCGGTAGCCCAGGCCGCGCACCGTCTCCACCACCGCCGGCCCCAGCTTGCGCCGCAAATGGTGGATGTGCACGTTCAGGGCGTTGCTTTCGATTTCCTCGCTGTAATCGTAGAGCCGGTCCTTTAACTGCTCGGCGCTGAGAATCCGCTCCCGCGCCTGCATCAAGGCCGCCAACAGCGCCAGTTCGCGGCGCGCCAGCGCCACCGGCCGGCCGTGCAGCCAGACTTCGCCGCGCATCGGGTCCAGCCGCAGCGGGCCGTCCTCGATCACGTCCACGCAACGCCCGGCGGCGCGGCGGCGCAAGGCGTGCAGCCTCGCCACCAGTTCGTCCAGATCAAAGGGCTTGAGCAGATAATCGTCCGCGCCGGCGCGCAGGCCGGCCACCCGGTCTTCCACCGCGTCGCGCGCGGTCAACACCAGCACCGGCAACGCCGCGCCGCGCGCGCGCAAGCGCGCCAGCAAGCGCATGCCGTCCTCGTCCGGCAGCCCCAGGTCCAGAATCATCAAATCGGCGTCCAGCGTCGCCAGCGCCGCCTCGGCCTGGGCCGCGCTGCCCACCGCGTCCACCGTCAGGCCGTGGGCGCGCAGCCCGGCGACGATGCCCAGCGCGATCAACTCATTGTCTTCCACCAATAACACCCGCATTCCCGCCTCCTTGTCGCCGCCAGCTTGCCGGCAACGGATTATCCCATTGTTAACGGCGGCTTAATCCCCGGCGCCCAGGCTGTGGGCATTCATCGCCATGGAGACCGCAATGCCGCTTATTTTCCGCAGCCTGTTGCTGCTGCTTTTCCTCTGGATGCCCACCGTCCAGGCGCAAACCGGCTTTCTGCCGCCGGAACAAGCCTTCCGCCTCAGCGTCAGCGAGCTGGGCGACGGCCAGGTCCGCCTGCGCTGGGACATCCGCGACGGCTATTATTTGTATCGCAAAAATATCAAGATCGCGGCCGAACCCGCCGGCAGCGTCCCGCCGCCGGCGATGCCGGCCGGCAAGACCATCCATGATGAATTCTTTGGCGAATCCGAGGTGTATTACCAGCGGCTGGAACTGCTGGTGCGGGCCGGCCAGGCGCGCCGCCTCGCGCTGAGCTGGCAGGGCTGCGCCGAAGCCGGGCTGTGCTATCCGCCGCAGCATCGCGTCGTCGAGCTGTCCGGCGGCGGCCAGGCCGTTAAAACCGCCACGGCGGGGCTTGCCGGCACGGCCCCCGCCGCGCCGGCCCTGGGCGAAGACCAGGCGCTGGCGGCGCGGCTGGCGCAATCCGGCGTCGGCTGGGTCTTGCTGGCCTTCTTCGGCCTGGGCCTGCTGATGACCTTCACCCCCTGCGTGCTGCCCATGGTGCCCATTCTCAGCAGCCTGATCGTCGGCAGCGGCGCCACGCCGCGACGCGGCCTGGTCCTGGCGCTGGCCTTTGTGCTGCCGATGGCGCTGACCTACGCGGCGCTGGGCGCGCTGGCCGCCAGCATGGGCGCCAATCTTCAGGCCGCGCTGCAAACGCCGTGGGCGCTGGGCCTGTTCGCCGCGCTGTTCATCCTGCTGGCGCTGGCCATGTTCGGCGTTTACGAGCTGCAATTGCCGGCGGTGCTGCGCGACCGGCTGGCCATGGCCAGCCAGCGCCAGCGCGGCGGCACCCTGGGCGGCGCGGCGGCGATGGGCGTGCTGTCCGCCTTGCTGGTGGGCCCCTGCATGACCGCGCCGCTGGCCGGCGCCCTGCTCTACATCAGCGACAGCGGCGACGTGCTCAAAGGCGGCCTGGCCTTGCTGGCCATGGGCCTGGGCATGGGCGTGCCGCTCTTGCTGGTGGGCGCGCTGGGGGCCAAACTGCTGCCGCGTCCCGGCCTGTGGATGAACCGGGTCAAAGCGGTGTTCGGCTTCCTGCTGCTGGGCATGGCCATCTGGTTCCTCGACCGCGTGCTGCCCCCGGCCGCCAGCCTGGCCTTGTGGGGCGCGTGGCTGTTCGCCGTCGCCGTCGGCCTGCTGACGCTGAGCCGGCCCTGGCGCGCCAGCCCCGGCCAATGGACGCTGCGCGGCGCGGCGGCGCTGCTGGGCCTGTGGGCGGCGGCGATGCTGATCGGCGCGGCCGCCGGGCAAAGCGATCCGCTGCGGCCGCTCGCCTTCGTCTCCTCCGCGGCCGCGCCCGCCACCGACATGGAACAACTCGGCTTCGTCACCGTGCGCGATGTCCGCGCGCTGCAACAGGGCCTGGACGAGGCCGCGCGCCAAGGCCGCTGGGCGCTGGTGGACTACTACGCCGACTGGTGCGTGGCCTGCAAGGAAATCGAGCACAAGGTGTTTGGCGATCCCCTCGTGCGACAAGCGCTGGCCGGCATGACGCTGCTGCGGCCCGACGTGACCGAATCCGGCCCGGACAGCGCCGCGCTGCTGGCCTCGCGCCAGGTGATAGGACCACCCACGCTGTTGCTGATCGGCCCGGACGGCCAGGAGCGCCGCGCCCAGCGCATCGTCGGCGCGCTGGGCCCGGACGCCTTTCTCGAACGCCTGAGCCAGGCGCGGCGGGCCCGCTGAATCTTTTGGAAAGGACCCAGTCTATTCAAACGTTTAAAAAAATAGCCTCCGCCACCCCGCTCCGCGCGGCACAGGACTGAACCATGCTTGCTTTCAACCTTGGCCCGCTGGCCATTCCGGTCAGCCTGGCCATCATCGCCGCCGCCTGGCTCACCGCCCACGGCGCCGGCCTGCTCGCCGGCCGCGGCCGCCGCGTCAGCGTGGCGGCCCACCTCAACGACATGCTGCTGTGGGGCTTCGTCGCCGCGCGCGTCGGCTTCGTCCTGTACTGGTTTTCGCTGTACTCGCAGCGGCCGCTGGCGGTGCTGGATCTGCGCGACGGCGGCTTCCTGCCCTGGGCCGGCGTCGCCGCCGCGCTCGCCCTGGCCGCGTGGCGCGGCTGGCGTCGGCCGGAGCTGCGC
>NZ_JAMZGH010000045.1:0-51935 GCF_024158805.1 Chromobacterium sp. S0633
CCGGAACGCGCCATCGACAAGCCGTTCCTGCTGCCGATCGAAGACGTGTTCTCGATCTCCGGCCGCGGCACCGTGGTGACCGGTCGCGTGGAGCGCGGCATTGTTAAAGTCGGCGAAGAGCTGGAAATCGTGGGCCTGAAGGCTACCGCGAAGACCACTTGCACCGGCGTGGAAATGTTCCGCAAGCTGCTGGACCAAGGTCAGGCAGGCGACAACGTTGGCGTGCTGCTGCGCGGCACCAAGCGTGAAGATGTTGAGCGTGGCCAGGTACTGGCTAAGCCGGGCAGCATCACCCCGCACACCAAGTTCGGCGCTTCGGTATACGTACTGAGCAAAGACGAAGGTGGTCGTCACACCCCGTTCTTCGCGAACTACCGTCCGCAGTTCTACTTCCGTACCACCGACGTAACGGGCGCCGTTACCCTGTCGGAAGGCGTGGAAATGGTAATGCCGGGCGACAACGTGGAAATCACTGTTGAGCTGATCGCCCCGATCGCCATGGAAGAAGGTCTGCGTTTCGCCATCCGTGAAGGCGGTCGTACCGTCGGCGCCGGCGTTGTTGCCAAGATCATCGCTTAAGGATCGGAGAATCTAATGTCTAGCCAGAAAATCCGCATCCGCCTGAAGGCTTTCGATTACAACCTGATCGATCGCTCCGCTCAGGAAATCGTTGAAACCGCCAAGCGCACCGGCGCCGTTGTTAAAGGCCCGGTTCCGCTGCCGACCAAGATCGAGCGTTTCAACGTGCTGCGTTCCCCGCACGTGAACAAGACTTCCCGCGATCAGCTGGAAATCCGCACTCACCTGCGTCTGATGGACATCGTGGATCCGACCGACAAGACCGTCGATGCTTTGATGAAGCTCGACCTGCCGGCCGGTGTGGATGTGGAAATCAAGCTGCAGTAATCGCTTAAGTTCAAGGGTTTGCGAGCTAAGTTCTTGCGATTCTTGAATTTTCTGTGATACATTAGCGGACTCGCCATTTTGGCGAGTCCGTTTTTGTTTTTTCTGTCGTGTTTTTTATGCCGGTCAATCGTAATCGGCGCCTGAAAAAGGAAATAAACATGAGTTTAGGTCTTGTCGGTCGCAAAGTCGGCATGACCCGCATTTTTGCCGAAGATGGCGCAACCATCCCGGTAACTGTGCTGGACATGTCCGCTAACCGCGTCACGCAAATCAAAACTGCTGAAACCGACGGCTACAATGCCGTGCAGGTTACCTATGGCTCCAAAAAGGCCAGCCGTGTTGTTAAGGCTGCCGCGGGCCACTTCGCCAAGGCTGGCGTTGAAGCAGGTCTGGGTCTGGTCGAGTTTCCGCTGACCGCCTCCGATCTGTCCAACTTCAAGCCGGGCGATGCCATCGCTGTTGAGATCTTCACCGTTGGTCAACTGGTTGATGTAACCGGTACCTCCAAAGGTAAAGGCTTCTCCGGCGTGATCAAGCGTCACAACTTCTCTTCCAACCGTGCTTCCCATGGTAACTCGCGTTCGCATAACACGCCGGGTTCCATCGGTCAGGCGCAAGATCCGGGCCGCGTTTTCCCGGGTAAGCGCATGGCGGGCCAATACGGTAACGTCAAGAGCACCGTGCAGTGCCTGGAAATCGTTCGTGTCGATGCCGAGCGTCAACTGATTCTGGTTAAAGGTGCTGTTCCTGGCGCCAAGAACGGTGACGTAGTCGTTCGTCCTAGCGTGAAGGCAGGTGCGTGATGGAATTGAATGTAATCAATACCCAAGGCAAGGCTGTTGGCAGCCTGCAAGTGTCCGACTCTTTGTTCGGCCGCGAGTACAACGAAGCCCTGGTGCACCAGGTTGTTACCGCATTCCTGGCGAATGCTCGTAGCGCCAACCGCGCCCAGCTGACCCGTGCTGAAGTGAAGCACTCGACCAAGAAGCCTTTCCGTCAGAAAGGTACTGGTAACGCTCGTGCCGGTATGACTTCCACCCCGAACCGTCGTGGTGGTGGCCGTGCCTTCCCGAACAAGCCGGACGAGAACTTCACCCAGAAAGTTAACCGCAAGATGTTCCGTGCAGGCATGGCCGCGATTCTGTCGCAGCTGGTTCGCGACGAACGCCTGATCGTGGTTGACGAACTGAACGTTGAAAGCCCGAAGACCAAAGAATTCGTTGGCGCCGTTCAGCCCATGGGCCTGGAGCAGGCTTTGTTCATCACTAGCGAGCTGAGCGAAAACCTCTATCTCTCTTCGCGTAACCTGACGAACGTGCTGGTTATCGAAGCGGTTCAAGCTGACCCGTACAGCCTGTTGCGCTTCAAGAAGACCGTGATCACTCGCGATGCTGTGAAGCAACTTGAGGAGCAGTGGGCATGAACCAAGAACGTCTGTTGCAAGTAATTCTTGCTCCCATCGTTTCCGAAAAGAGCACCATGATTGCTGAGAAGAACCAGCAAATGGCGTTCCGCGTTGCTAAAGATGCGACCAAGCCGGAAATCAAGGCTGCTGTTGAAATGCTGTTCAATGTAAAAGTTGAAGGTGTTTCCACTGTCAATGTCAAGGGCAAGGTTAAGCGCTTTGGCCGTTCCATCGGTCGTCGCAGTGACTGGAAAAAGGCCTACGTTAGCCTGGTGGAAGGTCAAGAAATTGATCTGACCGCTACCCCGGCCGCAGCGGAGTAAGGAGATAGAGCATGCCTATCGTTAAGGTAAAACCGACTTCCGCGGGCCGCCGTGCCGTTGTCAAGGTAGTAAACCCTGACCTGCACAAAGGTGCTCCGCACGCCGCCCTGTTGGAAAAGAAATCTTCCACCGGTGGCCGTAATCACAATGGTCACATCACCACGCGTCATCGTGGCGGTGGCCATAAGAAGCACTACCGCATCATCGACTTCCGTCGCAACAAGGATGGCATCCCGGCTAAAGTGGAACGCATCGAATACGATCCGAACCGCACCGCCCACATCGCCCTCCTGTGCTACGCCGATGGCGAGCGTCGCTACATCATCGCCCCGCGCGGTGTGAAGGCCGGCGCCGAGCTGTTGTCCGGCGCGGAAGCTCCGATCAAGGCCGGTAACGCTCTGCCGATCCGCAACATCCCGGTGGGTACCACTATCCACTGCGTGGAAATGCAGCCTGGCAAGGGCGCCCAGATGGTTCGTTCCGCTGGTGCATCCGCAATGCTGCTGGCTCGCGAAGGCGCTTACGCTCAACTGCGTCTGCGCTCGGGCGAAATCCGCCTGGTGCATGTTGATTGCCGTGCAACTATTGGTGAAGTGGGTAACGAAGAGCACTCCCTGCGCAAGCTGGGTAAAGCTGGTGCTACCCGCTGGCGTGGTATCCGTCCGACCGTACGTGGCGTTGCCATGAACCCGGTTGACCACCCGCATGGTGGTGGTGAAGGCCGCACTGGTGAAGGCCGTGTGCCGGTTAGCCCGTGGGGTACTCCGACTAAGGGCTTCCGTACCCGCCGCAACAAGCGTACCGACAATATGATCGTACGCCGTCGCTATTCCAAAAAAGGGTAATTGACAATGGCACGTTCGCAGAAAAAAGGCCCGTTCGTTGATCTGCATCTGCTGAAAAAAGTAGATGCGGTGCGGGCAACCAGCGACAAGCGTCCGATCAAGACTTGGTCGCGTCGTTCGACCATCCTGCCGGATTTCATTGGTCTGACCATCGCTGTGCACAACGGTCGCACCCATGTGCCTGTTTATGTTTCCGAAAACATGGTCGGCCATAAACTGGGCGAATTCTCGCTGACTCGTACCTTCAAAGGCCACGCGGCCGATAAGAAGGCGAAGAAGAGATAAGGTGAAGCGATGAGAGTATCTGCAAATCTGAAAAGCGTTCGCCTGTCGGCACAAAAATGCCGCCTGGTGGCCGATCTGATCCGCGGCAAGTCCGTTGATCAGGCTCTGAATATCTTGGCCTTCTCCCCGAAGAAGGGCGCGGTAATCATCAAGAAAGTGCTGGAATCTGCCATCGCTAACGCCGAGCACAACGAAGGCGCCGACATTGACACCCTGCGTGTTACCGGCATCTTTGTTGACAAAGGCGCTAGTCTGAAGCGTTTCACTGCCCGTGCTAAGGGTCGTGGCAATCGCATCGAAAAGCAGACCTGCCACATCTCGTTGACCGTTGGCAATTAAGGGGTAAGAAATGGGTCAGAAGATTCATCCGACGGGATTCCGTCTTGCCGTTAACAAAAACTGGTCTTCCAAGTGGTTCGCGAATTCGCAGAACTTCCCGGAAATGCTGAAGCAGGATATCGAAGTTCGCGAATTCCTGAAAAAGCGTCTGGGTCACGCTTCGGTTGGCCGTGTGACCATCGAGCGCCCGGCTAAGTCCGCCCGCATCACCATCCACAGTGCCCGCCCGGGTGTTGTGATCGGTAAAAAAGGCGAAGACATCGAGCTGCTCAAGCAAGAACTGCAAAAGCGCCTGGGCGTTCCTGTGCATGTGAACATCGAAGAAGTTCGCAAGCCGGAACTGGACGCTCAAATCATCGCCGACGGCATCGCTTCCCAGCTGGAGAAGCGCGTGATGTTCCGTCGCGCCATGAAACGCGCTATGCAAAACGCAATGCGCATGGGCGCTCAAGGCATCAAGATCATGAGCTCCGGCCGTCTGAACGGTATCGACATCGCTCGTAGCGAATGGTACCGCGAAGGCCGCGTGCCGCTGCATACCCTGCGCGCAGACGTAGACTACGCAACCTCCGAAGCCAAGACCACCTACGGGATCATCGGCATCAAGGTATGGGTATACAAGGGCGAGCTCAAGCCGGGTCAAGTTCAGCCGGCTCCGGTAGCGACCGAGAAGAAATCGAGAAAGGGTGCTCGAAATGCTGCAGCCAACTAGACTCAAGTACCGTAAACAGCATAAAGGCCGCAACACGGGTATCGCTACTCGTGGCAACAAAGTGAGCTTTGGTGATTTCGGTCTGAAGGCGGTTGGTCGTGGTCGTCTGACCGCGCGCCAGATCGAAGCTGCGCGTCGCGCGATGACTCGTCACATCAAACGTGGCGGCCGCATCTGGATCCGCATCTTCCCGGACAAGCCGATCACCTCCAAGCCTGCTGAAGTTCGTATGGGCGGGGGTAAAGGCTCTCCGGAGTACTACGTGGCCGAAATCCAGCCTGGCAAGATGCTGTATGAAATGGATGGTGTTTCCGAGGAACTCGCTCGCGAAGCTTTCCGTCTGGCCGCAGCCAAGTTGCCGATCGCCACTGTGTTTGTAACTAGACAGGTAGGTCAGTAATGAAAGCGTCCGAACTGAAAGCCAAAACTGTTGACGAGCTGAAGGCGGAACTGCTTAGCCTCTTGAAGGCCCAGTTTGCTCTGCGTATGCAGCACGCCACTCAGCAACTCGCCAAGACCTCTGAACTGAAGAAAGTACGTCGCGACATCGCTCGCGTGCGCACCGTTCTGAAAGAAAAGGCAGTTTAAGATGAGCGAAACCAAAGTGGTACGTACGCTGACCGGTACCGTAGTCAGCGACAAGATGGATAAGACCGTGACCGTACTGGTCGAGCGCAAAGTAAAGCACCCGATCTACGGCAAAATTATCCGTCGTTCTAAGAAGTTCCACGCGCACGACGAGAACAACGAGTTCAAGGCCGGCGATATCGTTGTTATCAGCGAGTCCCGTCCGCTCTCGAAGACCAAGACGTGGGTGGTAACTGCCCTGGTAGAGAAATCCCGCCAGGTGTAAAGACTTGCAGGGGGCGAAAGCTCCCTGTATAATGGCCATCTTCCTACTCCTATCG
This sequence comes from Chromobacterium sp. S0633, assembly GCF_024158805.1. NCBI lineage: Bacteria > Pseudomonadati > Pseudomonadota > Betaproteobacteria > Neisseriales > Chromobacteriaceae > Chromobacterium > Chromobacterium sp. S0633. The sequence goes on from NZ_JAMZGH010000045.1 coordinate 5,724, forward strand.
AGTAGGAGTTCCGCCCTTACGGGGTCCAAAACTGGCCGTTGGATACGCCACAGTTTCTGTGGCGTTTCGTCTGTTTGGTCTTGCTCTTATGCGAGAAACCGGCAGGTGAGAGTGACGGATAAAGTTGGATTAGAAAGGTAATCATCACATGATCCAAATGCAGACCATGCTTGAGGTCGCTGACAATACAGGTGCGCGTCACGTTATGTGCATCAAGGTATTGGGCGGTTCCAAGCGTCGCTATGCAAGCGTAGGCGACATCATCAAGGTGACCATCAAGGATGCTGCTCCGCGCGGACGCGTCAAAAAAGGCGACGTTTACAACGCGGTTGTGGTTCGCACTGCCAAAGGCGTGCGTCGTCCGGATGGCTCGTTGATCAAGTTCGACGGCAATGCCGCCGTCCTGCTCAACAACAAGCTTGAGCCTATCGGCACTCGTATCTTCGGGCCTGTTACGCGTGAACTGCGTACCGAGCGCTTCATGAAGATCGTTTCGCTGGCTCCTGAAGTACTGTAAGGAGATCGCATGCGCAAAATTCGCAAGGGTGATGAAGTCGTAGTAATCACCGGCAAAGACAAAGGTAAGCGCGGCACCGTTCTGCGCGTTCTGGACGAGAAACTGGTTGTTGAAGGCGTGAATGTCGCCAAGAAACACCAGAAGCCGAATCCGGTGCGTGGCGTGGCCGGCGGCATCGTTGAAAAGACCATGCCTGTTGACGCATCGAACGTCGCCATTTTCAATCCGGCAAGCCAAAAGGCTGACCGCGTAGGCTTCAAGGTTCTTGAAGACGGCCGCAAGGTACGCGTGTTCAAGTCCAACGGCGAAGTCATTGGCGCGTAAGGAACAAAACATGGCACGTCTCTACGATTTCTACAAAGACACCGTAGTGCCTGAACTGATGAAACAGTTCGGCTACAAGTCGATCATGCAAGTCCCGCGCATTGAGAAGATCACTGTGAACATGGGTGTGGGCGAAGCTGTTGCCGATAAAAAGGTAATGGATTTCGCCGTGGGCGACCTGGAAAAGATCGCCGGCCAGAAGCCGGTTGTCACCACCGCTCGCAAATCCATCGCAGGCTTCAAGATTCGCGATCACTACCCGGTAGGTTGCAAGGTAACTCTGCGTCGCGAACGCATGTACGAGTTCCTGGACCGCCTGGTGACGATCGCGCTGCCGCGCGTTCGCGACTTCCGTGGTGTTTCCGCCAAGTCTTTCGACGGCCGCGGCAACTACAACATGGGCGTTAAAGAACAGATCATCTTCCCGGAAATCGAGTACGACAAGATCGATGCTCTGCGTGGTATGAACATTACTGTTACCACCACCGCGAAGACTGACGAAGAGGCCCGCGCTTTGCTGGCCGCGTTCAAGTTCCCGTTCAAGGGTTAAGCACATGGCAAAACTTGCACTGATTCAGCGCGAAGAGAAGCGTGTCAAGCTGGCTGCAAAATTTGCTGCCAAGCGCGAAGCCCTTATCGCGACTATCAACAATCAAAGCCTCTCGGAAGAAGAGCGCTTTGCAGCTCGCCTGCAACTGCAGCAGCTGCCGCGCAATGCTTCCCCGGTTCGCCAGCGTCGTCGCTGCGCCATCACCGGTCGTCCGCGTGGCGTATTCCGCAAATTCGGTCTGGGTCGTAACAAACTCCGTGAAATCGCTCTGAAGGGCGAGATTCCGGGGGTTGTGAAGGCCAGCTGGTAATAGGAGACACATAAATGAGCATGCACGATCCTATTTCCGATATGTTGACCCGCATCCGCAACGGCCAAATGGCTTCCAAGGTGGCAGTTTCCATGCCGTCTTCCAAGCTGAAAATTGCGCTGGCGCAGGTGTTGAAAGAAGAAGGCTACATCGAAGACTTCGCCGTTGCCGGCGAAGAGAAGAAGCCTGTTCTCGATATCCAGCTCAAGTACTATGCTGGCCGTCCGGTGATTGAGCGCATTGACCGCGTCTCCCGCCCTGGCCTGCGTGTGTACAAGGGCTCCACCGAAATCCCGAAAGTCATGAATGGCTTGGGCGTGGCTATCCTGTCCACCTCCAAAGGCGTTATGACTGATCGCAAAGCGCGCGCGGCCGGCATCGGCGGCGAGTTGCTGTGCGTCGTGGCTTAAGGGGGTCAAATGTCTCGCGTAGCTAAGAATCCCGTAGTCATCCCGGCTGGCGTCGAAGTGAAGTTCGGCGCTGCAGAAGTGACTGTTAAGGGCGCCCTGGGCTCCCTGAGCACCGCTCTGTGCGAAGAGGTAGATGTCAAGCTGGACAACGGCCAACTGACATTCGCCGCCAAGAACGACAGCAAATTCGCTCGTGCCATGTCCGGCACCCTGCGCGCGCTGCTGAACAATATGGTGACCGGCGTGTCCAAAGGCTTCGAGAAGAAGCTGCAGCTGGTAGGCGTGGGCTATCGTGCCCAGGCTCAAGGCGACACCCTGAACCTGTCTCTGGGTTTCTCCCACCCGGTGGCTCATCAAATGCCTGAAGGCGTTAAAGCTGAGACCCCGAGTCAGACCGAGATCCTGATCAAAGGCGCTGACAAACAGCGCGTTGGCCAGGTGGCTGCCGAAATCCGCGCTTACCGCGCTCCTGAGCCGTACAAAGGCAAGGGCGTTCGTTACGCTGATGAGGTTGTGGTTCTGAAAGAAACCAAGAAGAAGTAACTGAGGCACTGATATGGACAAGAAACAAGCTCGACTCCGCCGCGCACGTAAAACCCGTGCCCGGATCGCGGAGCTCAAGATGGTGCGTCTCACTGTGTATCGCACCAATAGCCACATTTATGCCCAGATCGTTGATGAGACCGGCAGCAAAGTACTGGCCAGCGCTTCTTCGCTGGAAGCCGACGTGCGCGCTGATCTCAAAAATGGCGGCAACGTGGCAACTGCAGCCGTGATCGGCAAGCGCATTGCTGAAAAAGCAAAAGCTGCTGGCATCGAGAAAGTTGCTTTCGACCGCTCTGGTTTCAAATACCACGGTCGTATGAAAGCGCTGGCTGACGCCGCTCGCGAACACGGTCTCGTATTCTAATTCGGAGTGAAGAATGGCTAAACACGAAACGGAAGATCGTGGCGACGGTCTGGTCGAGAAAATGATCAGCGTCAACCGCGTCACCAAAGTGGTTAAAGGCGGCCGTATCATGGCTTTCTCCGCCTTGACCGTGGTTGGTGATGGCGATGGCGGAATCGGCATGGGTAAGGGCCGTTCCAAGGAAGTTCCGGTTGCCGTACAAAAGGCAATGGAACAAGCTCGCCACAACATGGTTAAGGTCCCGTTGAAAAACGGCACTTTCCACCACACTGTGGTTGGCAAGCACGGCGCTACTACTGTATTCATCCAGCCCGCTAAAGAAGGTACCGGTGTGAAAGCCGGCGGCCCGATGCGCGCTATCTTTGATGCTATGGGTGTTCATAACGTCTCGGCGAAAATTCATGGTTCCACCAACCCGTACAACGTGGTGCGTGCAACTCTGGATGGTCTGAGCAACATCAACACCCCGGCGCAAATCGCCTCCAAGCGTGGCCTGAGCGTCGAGGACATCCTGGGGGTGAGCCATGAGTAACGCCAAGACTGTAAAGGTCACTCTGGTAAAGAGCCTGATCGGTCGCCTGGAGTCTCACAAGGCTTGCGCCCGTGGTCTGGGTCTGAAGAAGATTCGCCAGACTGTTGAAGTGCTCGATACCCCTGAAAACCGTGGCATGATCAACAAGATCAGCTACTTGTTGAAATTCGAGGGCTAAGAGATGCTGCTGAACACTGTACAGCCGGGTGCCGGCGCCAAGCATGCCAAGCGCCGTGTAGGCCGTGGCATCGGCAGCGGCCTGGGCAAGACTTGTGGCCGCGGTCACAAAGGTCAGAAGAGCCGTGCAGGTGGTTTCCACAAGGTTGGTTTCGAAGGCGGTCAAATGCCGCTGCAACGTCGTCTGCCGAAGCGCGGCTTCAAGTCGCTGAACGCAGGCAAGGTTGCCGAGATTCGCCTGTCTGAACTGAACCTGCTGCCGGTTGATGAAATCGACCTGCTCTCTCTCAAGCAAGCTGGTCTGGCTTCCATCCAGGTGACTTCCGCCAAGGTGGTGCTGTCCGGCAAGATTGAGCGCGCAGTAAAACTGCGCGGCGTTGGCGTAACTGCCGGCGCTCGCGCCGCCATCGAAGCTGCCGGCGGCAGCGTAGAATAAGGCAATAATCTGTGGCGAATACTTCTCTAGTGGCAAATGCCAATAAGTTTGGTGATCTCAAGCGTCGAATCTGGTTCCTGATTGGTGCCCTGATCGTTTATCGCATCGGTGCCCACATTCCGGTTCCGGGTATCAACCCTGCCGAGCTAGCGAAGTTGTTCCACTCATCGCAGACGGGCCTGCTCGACATGTTCAACATGTTCTCGGGCGGTGCCCTCTCGAGGTTTACGGTGTTTGCCATCGGCATCATGCCGTACATCTCCGCCTCCATCATTCTTCAGCTTGCCTCCGAGGTTCTTCCGAGCCTCAAGCAGCTGAAGAAGGAGGGCGATGCGGGACGTCGTAAGATAACCCAGTACACACGTTACGCCACCGTTTTGCTCGCGACTTTCCAAAGTTTCGGCATTGCGGTGATGCTGTACAAGCAGCCTAACCTGGTGGTGACTCCGCAGTGGGAGTTCTACCTGACGACAGTCGTATCGCTGGTAACCGGCACCATGTTCCTCATGTGGCTGGGCGAGCAGATCACCGAGCGCGGAATTGGCAACGGTATTTCGTTGATCATCTGCGCGGGTATCGCCGCAGGCGTTCCGGCTGCGATCGGCAAGACCTTGACTCTGACCAGTCAGGGTTCTTTGCCCATCCTGTTTGCCGTCGTGTTGTTTGTCGGAGTGATCGTAGTGACTTATGTGGTGGTGTACGCCGAGCGCGGCCAACGCAAAGTCCTGGTGAACTACGCCAAGCGGCAGGTAGGCAATCGCGTCATGCAGGGCCAGAGCACGCATCTGCCGCTCAAGCTCAACATGGCGGGGGTGATTCCGCCGATTTTCGCGTCCAGCATCATCCTGTTCCCGGCCACCGTTCTCGGTTGGTTTGGCCAGGGCGAGCACATGGGCTGGTTGAAGGGCATTGCAGACAAACTGCATCCCGGTCAGCCGATCTATGTGCTGCTGTATGCGGCGGCCATCGTCTTCTTCTGCTATTTCTACACGGCGTTGGTATTCAACCCGAAGGAAACGGCTGACAACTTGAAGAAGAGCGGTGCCTTCATCCCGGGTATTCGTCCAGGTGAGCAGACTTCCCGATACATCGAGAAGATCATTCTGCGGCTGACGCTGATTGGTGCGATCTACATCACACTGGTCTGCTTGCTGCCGGAATTCCTGATCTTGAAGTGGAACGTACCGTTCTACTTCGGCGGCACCTCGCTGCTGATCATCGTGGTGGTTACCATGGATTTCATGGCGCAGGTACAGTCTTACGTGCTGTCGCATCAGTACGAGAGCTTGCTGAAGAAGGCCAACTTCAAAGGCAACGCGCTCACGCGCTGACAACTTGAGCTCACGCTGGGTTATTGGCTAAGGAAGACACCATCCAGATGCAGTGCGAAATTCCGAAGTTCGCTTCGGAGTTTTGCTTGTGAATGGACACGTGGTAACCGGGCACTTCAGACGGGGTGCGATTGCGAAGGCATTCGCATCCAATCTGACGGCGGTTTGGGGCGAGGGGAATCCCCCCGCGGTCCTGCCTGTCCCGGATAGTGTTCCGTGCGAAATAACGCACTTGCTCTTTTAGAGGATTGAAAGGAACTGACATGCGAGTACAGCCTTCGGTAAAGAAGATTTGCCGCAACTGCAAAATCATTCGTCGCAATCGCGTAGTTCGCGTGATTTGCACGGATCCGCGTCACAAGCAAAAACAAGGCTAACATTTGTTAGACCTGGATTTGCGTGTTACAATCGCAAACTTTTCAAGGTCTTAAGGCTTAAGGAAAGAGTATGGCCCGTATTGCAGGGGTAAACATCCCCAATCATGCGCATGCCGTTATCGGCCTGCAGGCAATTTTTGGCATCGGTCAGACTCGCGCCCAGCAGATTTGTGCTGCTGCCAGCGTGAACCCTTCCACGAAAGTGAAGGATCTGACGGACGCCGAGATGGAAACTCTGCGTGACGAAGTCGCCAAGTTCACCGTTGAAGGTGATCTGCGCCGCGAAGTCACCATGAGCATCAAGCGTCTGATGGACATGGGCTGCTATCGCGGCTTCCGCCATCGTCGTGGCCTGCCGTGCCGCGGTCAGCGCACTCGCACTAACGCTCGTACCCGCAAGGGACCGCGTAAGGCGATCGCCGGCAAGAAGTAATCAATAGGAACAACAGATAATGGCTAAAGCAAACACAGCAGTTCGTGTACGCAAGAAAGTGCGCAAGTCTGTTAGCGAAGGTATCGTGCACGTGCACGCTTCGTTCAACAACACCATCATCACGATCACCGACCGTCAAGGCAATGCATTGTCTTGGGCTACCTCTGGCGGCGCTGGTTTCAAGGGCTCGCGCAAGAGTACACCCTTTGCTGCTCAAGTAGCAGCAGAGCACGCTGGTAAAGTTGCCCAAGAATACGGTGTGAAGAACCTCGAAGTTCGTATCAAGGGCCCGGGTCCGGGTCGTGAATCCGCTGTTCGCGCACTCAACGCGCTGGGTTTCAAGATCACCAGCATCTCCGACGTGACGCCGGTACCGCACAACGGTTGCCGTCCGCCCAAAAAACGTCGTATCTAATTCGGAGAGTGTGAGAACATGGCACGTTATATCGGCCCTAAGTGCAAACTCGCTCGTCGTGAAGGCACCGACCTTTTCCTGAAGAGCGCACGTCGTGCACTGGATTCCAAGTGCAAACTGGATAGCCCTCCGGGCCAGCATGGCGCTCGTAAGAGCCGCCTGTCTGACTACGGTGTGCAACTGCGTGAAAAGCAGAAAATCCGTCGTATTTACGGTGTACTCGAGCGTCAGTTCCGCAATTACTTTGCGGAAGCTGTGCGTCGCAAAGGCTCCACGGGTGAAAACCTGCTGAAGCTGCTCGAGGCCCGCCTGGACAACGTTGTATATCGCATGGGCTTTGGCTCCACTCGCGCCGAAGCGCGCCAGCTGGTTAGCCACAAGGCTATCGTTGTGAACGGCCAGGTTGTGAACATTCCGTCCTACCAGGTTAAAGCCGGTGACGTAGTGTCCGTCCGTGAAAAAGCCAAGAAACAGGCCCGTATCGTAGAAGGTCTGGCTCTGGCCGAGCAGGGTGGTTTCCCGTCTTGGGTCCTGGTTGACTCCAAGAAAATGGAAGGCACTTTCAAATCCGCTCCGGAACGTTCCGAACTGTCTAGCGATATCAACGAACAACTCGTTGTGGAATTCTACTCCAAGTAATCGCTAGCTCTTAGGGAATGACTATGCAAAACAGCGCTTCGGAATTTCTGAAACCTCGTCTTATCGACGTTCAGCCGGTTTCCGCCACTCACGCTCGTGTGTCGATGGAGCCGTTCGAGCGCGGCTACGCTCATACTCTGGGTAACTCGCTGCGCCGGATTCTGCTGTCGTCGATGCCGGGCTATGCTCCGACCGAAGTGACTATCGCTGGCGTTTTGCATGAGTATTCCGCACTTGATGGCGTGCGCGAGGATGTCGTTGACATCCTCCTCAACCTCAAGGGCGTAGTGCTTAAGCTGCATGGTCGTGACAGTGTCGTTCTGTCCTTGAAAAAGGACGGCGAAGGCGCTGTCTTGGCTGGCGATATCGAACTGCCGCACGATGTGGAAGTGATCAATCCGGACCACGTGATTTGTCACATCTCCTCTGGCGGTAAGATCGACATGGAGATCAAGATCGAAAAAGGCCGCGGCTATCAGCCGGTGTCGGTTCGATCCAATCATGAAGACAACCGTTCCATCGGTACCATTCAACTGGACGCTTCCTTCTCGCCGGTTCGCCGCGTGAGCTTTGCTGTGGAAAGCGCCCGTGTTGAGCAGCGTACCGACCTCGACCGCCTGGTGCTCGATATCGAGACCAACGGCGTAATCGAGCCGGAACAGGCAGTGCGCAACGCTGCCCGTATTCTGATGGATCAACTGTCGATCTTTGCCGATCTCCAAGGCACAGCGGTTGAAGAAGTCGTTGAAAAGGCGCCGCCGATCGATCCGATCCTGCTGCGTCCGGTAGACGATCTTGAACTGACGGTTCGTTCGGCCAACTGCCTGAAAGCTGAGAACATTTATTACATCGGCGATCTGATCCAGCGTACTGAAACCGAGCTTCTGAAGACTCCGAACCTCGGCCGCAAGTCGCTGAACGAGATCAAGGAAGTTCTCGCTTCCAAAGGCCTGACTCTCGGGATGAAACTCGAGAACTGGCCGCCTGCTGGCCTCGAAAAGCCGTAAGGTTTGAGATAAAAGGACATTAACAATGCGTCATCGTTACAGTAATCGTAAACTGAACCGCACGACCAGCCATCGTCTGGCGATGCTGCGTAACATGGCCAACTCGCTGCTGAAGCACGAAGTGATCGTGACCACGCTGCCGAAAGCCAAGGAACTGCGTCGTGTGGCCGAGCCGTTGATCACGCTCGGCAAAAAGCCGTCTCTCGCCAACCGTCGTCTGGCGTTTGACCGCACTCGTGACCGCGATATCGTGGTTAAACTCTTCGACGTGCTCGGCCCGCGCTTCTCCGCCCGCAACGGCGGCTATGTGCGTATCCTGAAGTACGGTTTCCGCAAGGGCGACAACGCCCCGATGGCTCTGGTAGAGCTGGTGGACCGTCCGGAAGATGCCGTAGCGGTTGAAGACAACTCCGCCGAGTAATCGACGAAGTTGAGGAAAAAGCCAGGCGCAAGCCTGGCTTTTTTCATTGCCGTAAAAGAAAAAACCCGCCTCGAGCGGGTTTTTCTTTGTGGGCTTTTATAAAGGCGCGCGCTTAAAAAATCGATAAGCCGGTACGCGTGGTGAAGCGATCCAGCGCTTCCAGGCCCAGCACCGAGTTGCCTTTGCCGTCCAGTTCCGGGCTCCATACGGCGATGCTCATCTTGCCGGGAATGATGGCGAGCATGCCGCCGCCGACCCCGCTTTTCACCGGCAGGCCCACGCGGTAGGCGAATTCGCCGGCGGCGTCGTAAGTGCCGCAGGTCAGCATCACCGCGTTGATCTGCTTGGCCTGGCTGCGGCTCAGCGATTGCCGGCCGTCGCGGGTAATGCCGTGGTTGGCGAGAAAGAGCCCGGCATTGGCCAGTTCCACGCAGTTCATCGAGATGCTGCAGCTGTTGAAGTATTGCTGCAGCACGGTCTCCACCTCGTTGTCGAGGTTGTCGTAGCTTTTCATGAAGTGGGCCAGCGCCGCGTTGCGGTGGCCGTGGGCGCGTTCGGATTCGGCGACGCGGGCGTTGCCGCACAAGGTGGCGTTGCCGGACTCCTGCCGCAGGCGGGCCAGCAGCGCGCCGTGGGCGTCTTCAAAATGGCTGACGGCGCGGTCGGTCACCACGAGGGCGCCTGCGTTGATGAAGGGATTGCGCGGCACGCCGTCCTCGTACTCCAGCTGCACCAGCGAGTTGAACGGGTTGCCGGACGGCTCCTTGCCGACATGGCTCCACAGGGCGTCGCCGTCCGCCTCCAGCGTCAGCGCCAGCATGAAGGCCTTGGAAATGCTCTGGATGGAGAAGGGGACGGCGGCGTCTCCGCAGCGGTAGTGCCGGCCGTCCAGAGTGGTGACGGCCATGCCGAACTGGCGGGGCGGCACTTCGGCCAGCGCCGGGATGTAATCGGCGACGCGGCCCTGGCCGTAATAGGCGAGGACTTCGCCGTGGATTTGATCGAGTAGGTCTTGCAGATTCATTAATCTATTTAGCATAAAGCGGTAAAAACGCCGGCGGACCGGCGTTGGACAATCAGAACTCGTAGCGGGTTTCCAGCACGCTGAACTCGGCGCCCAATTCCAGCAAGCCTTCATTACGCGGCACCAGGTTGACGCCGAAGCAGACGCCTTCCGGCAAGGTGCGAATGCTGACCAGGGTGCGCAGCGGCTGCTGTTCCGGCGATTTGATCCCGGTATCCGGATCCACCGTGGTCAGCACGCAGCGCGAGCAGGGCTTGGCGACGTCGAACACCACCTCGCCGATCTGGACCACCTTCCAATCGTCCTCTTCCCAGGCGTAATCGCCGCTGACCACCAGATTGGGGCGGAAGTGGCGCAGCGATACCGGCTGGTCCAGCTCGTCGTTGAGCGCGTCCAGCGAGGCCTGGTTCACCAGCAGATAGGGGTAGCCGTCGGCGAAGGACATCGCGTGCTCGCTGTCCTTCAGTCGGCGATTGGAGCGCATGCCCAGCCACAGCAACTGGCAGGGCTCGCCCAGCACCTCGCTGAACCAGAGATCGACGGCGGCGTCGCCGTGATAGGCGGCGAAGTTGTCCTTCCATACCGTAGCCGGCGCTTCTTGCTGGTATTGGGTGCTCATCGCCAGCACCGGCGCCTTGCCCGGAAATTTGAACAGCGCGCCGCCGGGAATCAGGTCCACCTCCACGCGCACCAGCTGCGGGTGGGAGCGGGCGGTGAAGAAGCGGCCGTTGTCGCCGGCCAGCAGCCATTCGCGGTCGTGCAGCAAGCCCTGCTTGCCGGCGAAGGCGCGGCTGTAGGACAGGCCGCGACAGGATTTCAACGGATGGACGAACATTTCGACAAGTTGCATGGAGGGCTCCGCTAAGCTGTGGTCAGGGCATGGTATCACTGCGGCGGGCAACTCAGAAAATCCCACAGCCTACGATCCTGGCTGAAAGCGACGTTGAAGCGCAGCCAATCCGAGGGCATGCCGTAGGCGCGGAACAGATGGCCGGGCGCGAGCAGGATTTTGTGTTGCTGGGCCTGCTCGGCCAAGCGTCTGGCGTCCAGCTCCCCGGGCGGGCGCGCCAGCAGAAACAGGCCGTTGGACGGCCGCGCGAACAACTGCCAGCCGTGTTCCAGAAACAGCTGCTGGCATTGGGCCTGAGCCTCGGACAAGCGCGCGCGCAGCCGTTCCAGTTGGCGGCGGTAGCGGCCCTCGGACACCAGTTCCAGCGCCAGCCTCTCGTTCAATTCCGGCGAGGTCAGTCCGGACATCATCTTGTAATGGACGATGCGTTCGAGCAGATCGGACGGGCCGCATAGATAGCCGACGCGCAGTCCCGGCGACAGCGATTTGGAGAAGCTGTCGATGTAGAGCACGCGTTTGAGGCCGTCCAGCGCCGCCAGCGCGGGTTGGCGGCCGCCGGCGAAGTCCGCGGACACATTGTCCTCCACGATCAGGAAATCGTGCTCCTCGGCCAGGCGCAGCACCTGGTGGGCGACCGACGGCGAGTAGCTGGCACCGGTGGGGTTTTGCAGCCAGGGATTGGTGAAGAAGGCGCGCGGCCGATGCTGGAGCAGCAGCGCGCGCAGATGTTCCAAGTCGGGGCCGTACTCGGTCCAGGGCACCGGCACCAGCTTGAACTCGCGAAACGCCAGGCAGGACAGCAGATTGCAATAGCCGGGATCGTCCACCAGCACGGTGTCCCCGGCCTGCAGCAGCGCGCAGGCGGCCATGTCCAGCGCGCGGCTGGCGCCCTGGGTCAGCGCGATGTCGTCGGCTCGGGCGGGGATGCCGCGTTCGGCCAGCCGGTCCGCCAAATGCTCACGCAAGGGCAGAAAGCCCTTGGGGTCGCCGTAGCCGGGCGCGGCGACGGCGTCGCGGGCCAGCTGCCGCAGCGCTTTTTGCTGGGCCTCGGCGTCGTACCAGTGCGAGGGCAGCCAGCCGCAGCCCGCGAACAGGGTGTTGGCGTCCTGCTGGTAAATCTTGCGCAGCAGCCAGTATTCGTCCACCGGCCAGACGCGCGGCGCGGCGGGCAGATCGGGCGGCCGGCTTTCCCGCCTTCCCTCCACGTAAAAGCCGGAGCCCGGCCGCGCCGCCAGATAGCCCAAGGTCACCAGCCTATCGTAGGCCTCGACCACGGTGAAGGGACTGACGCCCAGCTCCCCGGCCATTCTGCGAATAGATGGGATTTTTGCGCCTTTGCGCCACTGACCGCATTGAATGGCGGAAATAGCTGAATTGACTATATTTTCCACCAGGGTAATGCCTTCCGCGGGCATAAGATTCAGGCTGGCCATTGCGCGTTAATTGAGCATCATTGATATTGGGCCTGTCCGTTGAGAACAGCTTGTGATAAATATCTCGTCATAAGCCGGATGGCATGTTGCAGCCGCCAATCTGTATGTTTTTTGTTGAGCTTTGCAGGCGAAACGGCTAAGACAAGAACAGAGCCTACCGGCATCGAGAATGATCATAACAGCGCTTTGTCGTGAATTGACAAGCAATCGCGGCGAGCCAAGTCGAATTGGGGATGGAGGACGGAAATGCGCTCTTTGCGTGTAAAGTTGATTGTATTCATTGCGGTGCTGCTGGTTCTGCTGGGCGCCATCATTACGACCCTGGTCTACACCCAGATGCGCAACGAGATTGTCCAGGGCGTGGATAACGAGTTGTCCAGCACCTCGCGCGGCTACGCCAACCTGGTCAAGGATTGGTACGGCAGCAAGGTCAAGGTGGTGATCGCCGGCAATCCGGTGGTGGGCACGCCCGAGCCCATGCCGATGCTGGCGCGCCTGAGCCAGGCCGGCGGCTACGACATGACCTATATCGGCACCGCCGATCACAAGATGATCCGTTCCGACTTCAAGCCGCAGCCGGCGGGCTACGACCCGGTGGCGCGGCCCTGGTATCAGCAGGCGCAGGCCAGCGGCAAGCCGGGCGTGTCCGATCCCTATGTCGATTTCGACACCAAGAAACTGGTGGTGACCTTCGTGTCGCCGGTGTTCGACGGCTCCACGCTGAAAGCGGTGGTGGGCGGCGACATCTTCATCGACGACTTGGTCAAAACCGTGCTGTCCGCCAAGCTGCGCGGCAATGGCTACGCCTTCCTGGTGGACAAGGCCGGCAAGGTGATCGCCCATCCGGACACCACGCTGACGCTGAAGCCTCTGGCGGAGAAAGTGCCGGCGCTGACCGGCGAGAAGCTGGTGCAGCTGTCCACCAGCAGCGCGATGGAGGAGATCGAAGTCAACGGCGAAACCAAGCTGGTGCAGGTGGACCCGGTGGAGGGGACCAACTGGCTGCTGGGCGTGATGATAGACAAGTCCGTGGTCAGCGAGCCGCTGGAAAAACTGCTGCTGACCGTGGTGGGCCTGGGCGCGCTGTGCGTGGTGGTGCTGATCCCGGTGGCCAGCGTGATGCTGAGCAAGATGTTGGCCGGCCTGGGCCGCTTGCGCAACGCGATGCTGGAGATCTCCAAGGGCGAGGGCGATTTGACCCGACGCATCGAGGTGCAGGGCCAGGATGAGATCGCCGAAACCGCGACCGCGTTCAACAGCTTCATCCATCGTTTGCAAAGCATGTTCGTGGCGGTGCGCACCGAGGCGGAAAACGTCACCAACGGCGTGCAGAGCGTGGCCACCACGGTGGATCAGGTGGCGCGCGATTCCCGGCAGATTTCCGACGTGTCCAGCTCCAACGCCGCGACGCTGGAGGAAATCACCGTCAGCATCTCCCATATCGCCGACGCCGCGCGCGAGGCGGATTCGCTGGTCAACCACACCGGCACCGTGTCCAGCGAAAGCGCCGACGAAATGCAGCGCATCTCCCGCGAAATGAACAGCACGGTGGAGGCGGTGAAGGGCTTGTCCGGCATGTTGGTGTCGCTGGATCAACGCTCGCAGCAAATCAGCGGCATCACCAATGTGATCAAGGACATTGCCGATCAGACCAACCTCTTGGCCTTGAACGCGGCGATCGAAGCGGCGCGCGCCGGCGAAATGGGCCGCGGCTTCGCGGTGGTGGCGGACGAAGTGCGCAAACTGGCCGAGCGCACCGGCCAGGCCACGGTGGAGATTTCCAGCATGGTCAGCACCATCCGCGAGGAAACCAGCCAGGCGGTGACCAATATGCAGCGCACCGTCAGCTCGGTGGACGACGGCGTGGAACTGACCGACAGCGCGGTGCAGCGCATCGAGCAGATCCAGCAGGCGATGCAGGAAGTGATGGCCAAGATGAACGAGATCACCTTGTCCACCAGCGAGCAGCACAAGGCCACCACCTTGATCGCGCAGAGCACCGAGCAGATCAACGGCCGCATCGTCGACAGCGACGGCGCCCTGCAGACTGTGCACGACACCTTGAACGATTTGTCGCAGGCGGCCAAGGACATGCGGCAGCTGTTCTCCAGCTTCCGCGTTTAAGCGAGCTGACGCGACACAGGAAACCCGGCTGCGGCCGGGTTTTTTCATGGCTGGCGGCGGTAACCGTATTGGTGTTTTCGCCGATACGGGATGCTGAAAAACAGCGCGAACTGTACCTGTAATTGTATTGGTCGCGCGGCTAGATTAGTCGTCATCATTCGGCAAAACGCCAGGGGAGACAACGATGAATCAGCCGCAGATGGACGCGTTCTGGATGCCCTTCACCGCCAACCGCCAGTTCAAGAGCGCCCCGCGCATGCTGGTGAGCGCCGACGGCATGTATTACACCGACGACCAAGGCCGCCAGATCCTGGACGGCAGCGCCGGCCTGTGGTGCGTGACCGCCGGCCACAACCGCAAGCCCATCGTAGAGGCGGTGCAGCGCCAGGTGGCGACGCTGGATTACGCGCCGCCGTTCCAGATGGCGCACCCCAAGGCCTTCGAGGCCGCCGACAAGCTGGTGGCGATGGCGCCCAAGGGCTTGAGTAAGGCCTTCTTCGTCGGCTCCGGCTCGGAGGCGGTGGACACCGCGCTGAAGATGGCGGTGGCCTATCACCGCGTGCGCGGCGACGCCGCCCGCGTCAAGCTGATCGGCCGCGAGCGCGGCTATCACGGCGTCAACTTCGGCGGCGTCTCGGTGGGCGGCATGGCCGGCAACCGCAAACACTTTCCGGTGTCCCTGCCGGCGGTGGACCATTTGCGCAGCACCCATGATCTGGCGCGCAACGCCTTCAGCCGCGGCGAGCCGGAGCACGGCGCCGAATTCGCCGACGAACTGGAAGCGCGCATCCTGACCCTGCACGACCCGTCCACCATCGCCGCCGTCATCGTCGAGCCGATGGCCGGCTCCACCGGCGTGCTGATCCCGCCCAAGGGCTATTTGCGGCGCCTGCGCGAAATCTGCGACCGCTACGGCATCCTGCTGATCTTCGACGAGGTGATCACCGGCTTCGGACGCCTGGGCGCGGATTGGGCGGCCAACAAGTTCGGCGTGCTGCCGGACATCATCACCTGCGCCAAAGGCCTGACCAACGGCGTGGTGCCTATGGGCGCGCTGTTGGTGAAGCCGGAGATCCACGACGCCTTCATGGCCGCCGCCGGCGAGCGCATGATCGAGTTCCCCCACGGCTACACCTATTCCGCCCATCCGCTGGCCTGCGCCGCGGCGATCGCCTCGCTGGACCTGTACCGCGAGGAGCAATTGTTCGAGCGCGCCGCCGGCTTGTCCGCTTATTTCGAGGAGCGCGCGCACGCCTTGCGCGGCCAGCCCTACGTCAAGGACATCCGCAACCTGGGCCTGGTGGCCGGCATCGAAATGGACAGCCACCCCGGCGCGGCCGGGCAGCGCGGTTTCGACGTCTTCCTCAAGTGCTGGGAACAAGGCGTGCTGGTGCGCTTTACCGGCGACATCCTGGCGGTGTCGCCGCCCTTGATCATCGAAAAGCACGAGATCGACCGGCTGTTCGACACCATCGCCTCCGCCTTGCGCGCCTGCGAGTAAGCGCGACGCCGAATACTCAACTCATTCGAATTGGAACATAAGATGCAAACCATTCCTCATTACATCGGCGGCGAACGCTGCGAAGGCCGGAGCGGCCGCTTTGGCGATGTCTACAACCCGGCGCTGGGCAGCGTCGCCGCCCGCGTGCCGCTGGCGAGCCCGGACGAGGTGCAGGCCGCGGTGGCGGCGGCGCGCAAGGCCTTTCCGGCCTGGGCGGAAACCTCGCCGCTGAAGCGGGCGCGGGTGATGTTCAAGTTCAAGGAGCTGCTGGAGCAGAACCAGCAGCGCTTGGCGGCGCTGATTTCCAGCGAGCACGGCAAGGTGGTGTCCGACGCCATCGGCGAAGTCGCCCGCGGCCTGGAAGTGGTGGAGTTCGCCTGCGGCATTCCGCAGTTGCTGAAGGGTGAGTTCACCGAACAGGTGGGCGGCGGCATCGACAGCCATTCCATGCGTCAGCCGCTGGGCGTGGTGGCCGGCATCACCCCGTTCAACTTCCCGGCCATGGTGCCGCTGTGGATGTTCCCGGTGGCCTTGGCCTGCGGCAACTGCTTCATTCTCAAGCCGTCCGAGCGCGACCCGTCCGCCGCGCTGCTGCTGGCCGATCTGTTGCAGCAGGCCGGCCTGCCGGCCGGCGTGTTCAGCGTGGTGCACGGCGACAAGCAGGCGGTGGACGCCTTGCTCGCCCATCCCGACATCGCCGCGCTCAGCTTCGTCGGCTCCACGCCGATTGCCCAGTACATCTACGAAACCGGCGCGCGCCACGGCAAGCGGGTGCAGGCGCTGGGCGGCGCCAAGAACCACCTGGTGGTGATGCCGGACGCGGATCTGGACGGCGCGGTGGAGGCCTTGATCGGGGCCGCTTACGGCTCGGCCGGCGAGCGCTGCATGGCGATCTCGGTGGTGCTGGCGGTGGGCGACATCGGCGACGCGCTGGTGGAGCGGCTGGCCGAGCGCGCGCGCAGTCTGAAGATAGGCGTGGGCGACGACGCGGCGGCGGAAATGGGGCCGCTGGTGACGCGTCAGCACTTGGACAAGGTGACGGGTTATGTCGAGCAGGGCGTGGCCGAAGGCGCGCAGCTGGTGGTGGACGGCCGCGGCTACCGCCATCCCGGTCACGAGGATGGATTTTTCCTGGGCGGCTGCCTGTTCGACCATGTGACGCCGGAGATGAGCATCTACAAGGAGGAAATCTTCGGGCCGGTGCTGGCGGTGGTGCGGGTGCCGGACTTCGACAGCGCGGTGAGCCTGATCAATGCCCATCCCTTCGCCAACGGCACCAGCATCTTCACCCGTTCCGGCGGCGCCGCGCGCGAATTCAGCCACCGCATCCAGGTGGGCATGGTGGGCATCAATGTGCCGATCCCGGTACCGATGGCCTTCCACAGCTTTGGCGGCTGGAAAGCCTCGCTGTTCGGCGACCATCATATGCACGGCCCGGAAGGCGTGCGCTTCTATACCCGGATGAAGACGGTGACCAGCCGCTGGCCGGCCAAGATGACCGCCGAATTCGTGATGCCGACGATGAAGTAAGGATGGAATGACGACTCTGGACGCGTGCTCGCGTTCAGTTGAAACCCGGAGCGATCCGGGTTTTTTTTATGCTGTTGATATTTTTCATCGAAATGTATCAAACTGGGATTAATCGCATAAAAAGAGCGATCAGCGCTGTCTAGAATAAGCTAACAAGGTGTGGGGAGATGGAAATGAACAAAACAACAATGAGCCTGCGCGGCCGTTTGCTGCTGCTTTTGGTGGCGATGGCCCTGCTGGTGACGGCGATAGGCGTGTTGTCGGTGATGCGCGAGCGGGACACCATGTTGCTGGACCGCAAGGACAAGACGCGCAATCTGGTGGAATCGGCGGCGGCCTTGGTGACGTCCTACGAGAAGATGGCGGCGGACGGCAAGATGAGCGAGCCGCAGGCCAAGCAACTGGCGGCGGCGGCGCTGAGCAGCATGCGTTACGACGAGCGCGAATATTTCTTCGCCTTCGACAAGGGCCTGACCTATGTCGCCCACGGCGTGAAGCCGGCCTTGATCGGCAAGAATCTGCACGGGGTCAAGGAGGGCAGCGGCCAGGACATGGGCCAGTTGTTCGACCAGGCGCTGAGCGCCGGCGGCGGCAAGGGTTATGCCGCTTATGTCTGGGACAAGCCGGGCTTCGACGCGCCGCAGCCCAAGATCTCCTATTTGATGACCTCGCCCGGCTGGGGCTGGGTGCTGGGCACCGGCATCTATCTGGACGATGTGGCGGCCGCCTATCACAAATCGCTGTTCAACCTGGCGCTGGAAGTCGGCGTGATCCTGCTGCTGCTGGCCGGTCTCGGCGGTTACATCATGCGCAGCGTGCTGGGCCAGCTGGGCGGCGAGCCGGCGGTCACCGTGGACATCGTCAAACGCATCGCCGCCGGACAGCTGGATATGGACGTGCCGGTGAAAGCCGGCGACCGCGACAGCCTGCTGGCCAATGTGGCCGGCATGCAGGGGCAGTTGCGGCAGCTGGTGGGCGACATCGCCGCCGCGGCCAGCCGGGTGTCGGAGATGAGCGCCGACGTCAGCAGCCACGCCAGCGAAGTGGCCAACGGTTCGGAGAAGCAAAGCGAGGCGGCCACCTCGATGGCGGCGTCGATCGAAGAACTGACCGTCAGCATCAACCATATTTCCGACCGCGCCCAGGATGCCCGCAGCCTGTCCGAGCAGTCCGGCGAATCGTCGCAGCAGGGCAGCGAGGTGATCTCGCGAGCGGTGGCGGAAATGCGCCGCATCAATGAATCGGTGGAATTGGCGGCCGGCACCATCAATGAACTGGTGGACAAGGCGCAGGTGATCTCCGGCATCATGCAGGTGATCAAGGACATCGCCGATCAGACCAATCTCCTGGCCTTGAACGCGGCGATCGAGGCGGCGCGCGCCGGTGAGCAGGGCCGTGGCTTCGCGGTGGTGGCGGACGAGGTGCGCAAGCTGTCCGAACGCACCGCCCAGGCCACCGAGGAGATCGCCGGCATGATCGCCGAGATCCAGCAAAGCTCCACCCAGTCGCACGGCTCGATGGAAGAGGCGGTGCGGCGCGCCAAGAACGGCCTGGAACTGGCCGAGCAGGGCGGCGCGGCGGTGGGCGAAATCAGCCACAGCGCCAGCGGCGTGCTGGGCGTGGTCAACGATATTTCCCACGCGCTGAAGGAGCAGGGCACCGCCAGCCAGGACATCGCCCAGTACGTCGAGCAAATCGCGATGAGCTCCAGCAAGAACGCGCAGGCGGCGTCCACCGCCTCGGCGGCGCTGGTGGACATGCGCCAGCTAGCCGGCAATCTGCGCGGGCTGGTGTCGCGCTTCCGCTGTTGAGCAGGCGGCGCGGGGGCCCGTGCCGCCGCCGTGTCAGCGGCCGATTTCTGTACGCACGTCCAGCAACTCCGGGAAGAAAGTCAGCTCCAGCGCCTGCTTGAGGAAACGCACGCCGCTGGAGCCGCCGGTGCCTTGCTTGAAGCCGATGACCCGCTCCACTGTCTTCATATGGCGGAAGCGCCACAGGTGGAAGTATTCCTCCACGTCCACCAGCTTTTCCGCCATCTCATAGGCTTCCCAGTGCTGCTGGGGCTGGTCGTAAATGAGCTTGAACAGCGGGATCAGCTCCGGATTGCGCTGATAGGGCTGCGACCAGTCGCGCTCCAGGCTGGAGGCCGGCACCGGCAGGCCGCGCCGCGCCAGGTGGCGCAGGAATTCATCGTACAAGCTGGGCGCGTCCAGGATGGCTTGCAGCGAGGCGTGTTTGTCCGCCTCATGGGCGAATACATTGAGCATCGCCTGGTTCTTGTTGCCCAGCAGGAATTCGATGGAGCGATATTGATGCGATTGGAAGCCGGAGGAATTGCCCAGCACATCGCGGAATTCCATGTATTCCGACGGCGTCAGCGTCTCCAACACCGCCCATTGCTCGAACAGCAGGCGCTGGATCTGCTTGACCCGCGCCAGGCATTTGAAGCTGGGGCCCAGCGTGTCCTGCTGGACGAAACGCACCGCTGCCTGCAGCTCATGCAGCATCAGCTTCATCCACAGTTCGGAGGTCTGATGCTGGATCACGAACAGCAGCTCGTCGTGGTGCGGCGGATCGGACAGCGGTTTCTGACAGGCCAGCAGCTGGTCCAGGCATAGATAACCGCCATAGCTCATGCGCTCGGAAAAGTTGGTGACGATCCCGGCTTCCAGTTTTCTCTCGTTCATCTTGATTCCCTTGTAGAGGCGGCGCGGCGTTTCTTGGTGTGGTTTCGGCGCAGGGCCGGTTCGCGTCGCCGGCGAATGATGATCGGGAATCCGGGGCCGAATGTCAAAACGCGCGATGTTCCAGCATGGAAACATCGCGCGTTCGCTGGGTGGAGCCGGCAACGCTCAAGGACGGTGCTTGCGCCCCAGCAACATGGCCAGCAGCAGCAGCGCCGCGCAGCCTATCAAGACCGGGGCGTTGCCGTGCTGCATATAGGGGGTCAGCCCCTGGCGGCCCTGAGCGAAGCCTTGCAACACCTGGCGGGTATAGGGCGCCGCCACCGAGGCGATCTCGCCGTCCGGGCGGATGATGGCGGTCATGCCGTTATTGGTGGCGCGCAGCATGTAGCGGCCATTTTCCAGCGCCCGCGTCTGCGACAACTGCAAGTGTTGGCTCATCGCCACGCTCTTGCCGAACCAGGCCAGATTGCTGACGTTGGCCATGATGCTGGCCTGGGCCGCCGGGCCTATCAGCTCCTCGCCGAAGCTGTCCTCGTAGCAGACGTTGAAGGCGATCTTCTCGCCGGCCAGCGGCAGCGGTGGCTGGTTGGCGCCGCCGCTGCTGAAGCCGGACATCGGCATATTCATGAACTGGTAAATCCAGCCGATCAGCCCCGGCACCGGGATGAATTCGCCAAACGGCACCAGGTGGTCCTTGGCGAAGAAGGGCCGGCCCGGCGTGGTCAGCGCCACCACCGCGTTCAAATAACCGCGGCCGTCGTTGGTGCGGCGCGGCACGCCGGTGGCCAGCGCCATGCCGGCGCGCTGGGCCTGGCCTTCCATCATGCTCAGATAGCCGGACGGCAGGTCGTCGAGGAAGAGCGGCAGCGCGGTTTCCGGCAGCAGCATCAGGTCGGCGCGGGTGGTGGCCACTTGCTGGTAATACACGCGCAGCGATTCTTCCAGGTTTTCCGGCGACCATTTCAGTTCCTGAGCGATATTGCCCTGGGCCAGCGCCACGCTGATCGGCTTGCCCTGCGGCTGGGTCCATTCCACGCTCTTGAGCCAGAAACCGTTGCCCCACACCGCCAGCGCGGCGACCAGCAGGCCGGCGCGCATCTTCCAGCCGCTGTGGACCATCAAGGCCAGCGCGCCGGCGGACAGCGCCACCAGGTAGGTGACCAGGTGGGAGCCGCCCAGCGGCGTATAGCCGGCCAGCGGGCTTTCCGTGATCTGCGAGTAGCCGGCGGCGGCCCAGGGGAAGCCGGTCAGCACCCAGCCGCGCAGCCATTCCCCCAGTTCCCACAGCGCCGGGAAGGCCAGCAGCCAGCGCTGCCACGGCTTGGCGGTGACGCGGGCGCTCAGCCACATCGCGAGGCCCGGGTAGAGCGCCAGATAGGCCGGCAGCAAGAGCACCAGCGGCAGGGCGATCCAGGCCGGCAGGCCGGCCACGTCGTGCAGGCTGTTGTAGATCCAGTTGAAGTTGCTGGTGTAGGCGGCCAGACCCCAGACATAGCCGATCCAGAACGCGCGCTGCGGGTGGCGTTGAGTCAGGTCGGCCAGCGCCGCCAAAGACAGCGGCATGATCCAGAATAGCCGATAGGGGGCGAAGGCGAACAGTGTGAGGCTGCCAGCCAAGGCGGCTGCCAGCAGGACCAGTAAAGTGCGCATGGTAGGCATCAGGCGAAGCCGGCCGGCAAAAGCCGGCCGACGGATTGTCAAATAGCTGATCTTCATCTTAGGAGCGGGCGGCGCGGGCTCCAAGCCCAATCCGGCCGCCGGCTTCCGGCAGCGGCGTTCAGCGTCTGTTCACGCTCTTGCGAGTGTGGGCGAGACAAGGCCGAAACGGCTGGGAAAGCGCAATGCGCAGGCGGCGCATGGGCGTTTCTCAGCCGTGCTCAAGCCAGGCCTCCGCCGCGAAGCGGAAGGCGCGCCGCTTCTCAGACCTCGCTGGTTTCCCCGGCCTGAATCCGCTCCACCAGCAGGGTGTCGACGCGGCGGTTGTCGGCGCGCAGCACGGTGAAGCGCAGGCCGGCGGCTTCCACCGCCTCGCCGCGCTTGGGCAGGTGGCCGGTCAGCGAGATCACCAGGCCGCCGACGGTGTCGACGTCGTCGTCTTCGAAATCGGTTTCAAAGTAATGATTGAAGTCCTCGATCTCGGTCAGCGCCTTGACCCGGTAGCGCTGATGGCCGCGCACCGGCAGGATGTCTTCCTCGTCGTCCTCGGTGTCGTATTCGTCCTCGATGTCGCCGACGATCTGCTCGATCACGTCCTCGATGGTCACCAGGCCGGACACGCCGCCGTATTCGTCCACCACCACCGCCATGTGATTGTGGGTGGCGCGGAAATCGCGCAGCAGCACGTTCAGCGGCTTGGACTCCGGCACGAACACCGCCGGGCGCAGCACCGCCTTCAAGTCGAAGCTGGCCGGCGCGTGGAAATAGCGCAACAGTTCCTTGGCCAACAGAATGCCCAGCACGTCGTCCTTGCTGTCGCCTATCACCGGAAAACGCGAGTGTCCGGAGTCGATCACCATCGGCAGGAAGCGGGTGATCGGGTCGTCGCAGCTGATCACGTTCATCTGGCTGCGCGGAATCATCACGTCGCGCACGGTCAGCTCGCTGACTTCCAGCACGCCCTCGATCATGCCGAGCGCTTCCGCGTCCAGCAGATTGCGCTCGAAGGCGTTGTGCAAGAGCTCGATCAACTCTTCGCGATCTTCCGGCTCGCGCAGCAACATGGTGGACAGGCGTTCCAGCCAAGTCGGCCGCGGTTTACTGGGGTCTTCCATTTCTTAGAACTGCTCCTCTCGATAAGGGTCGGGATATCCTAGCCTCTGCATGATGACGGTTTCAAGCGCCTCCATGGTTTCGGCTTCGTCGTCTTGTTCGTGGTCAAAGCCTTGCAGGTGCAGCATGCCGTGCACCAACAGGTGGGCGTAATGCGCTTGCAGCGGCTTGTTTTGCTCGGCGGCCTCTTTTTCCACCACCGGCGCGCACAGCACCAGATCGCCGATCAAGGGCAGGCCGGGCACCGGCTCGCCCTCGTTGAGGGCGAAGCTCAGCACATTGGTGGCGTAGTCCTTGCCGCGGTAGTCATGGTTCATTTGGCGGCCTTCGTCGGCATCCACGATCAGGATGCTGACCTGGGCCTGTTTGACGCCGGCTTGCAGCGCCGCCTGGCTCCAGCGGCGCAGATCGGCGGGCCGCGGCAGCGCGGCGGTTTGACTGCGCACGTCCAGGCTCAGTTCCAGGCGCGCGGCCAGCCGCGCCAGCAGCGGGTTACGCTTGGCTCTTTTCATCTTGCTTGCTTTGGTATTGGTCGTAGGCGTCGACGATTTTCTGCACCAGCGGGTGGCGCACCACGTCGTCGCTCTGGAAATGGTGGAAATGGATGCCGCGGACCTTGTCCAGGATGCGTTCCACTTCGACCAGGCCGCTTTTCTGATGGCGGGCCAGATCGATCTGGGTCACGTCGCCGGTGATCACCGCCTTGGAGCCGAAGCCGATGCGGGTCAGGAACATTTTCATCTGCTCCGGCGTGGTGTTCTGCGCCTCGTCCAGAATGATGAAGGCGTTGTTCAGCGTGCGGCCGCGCATATAGGCCAGCGGCGCGATCTCGATCAGGTTCTTCTCGAACAGCCGGGTCACGCGGTCGAACCCCATCAGATCGTACAGCGCGTCGTACAGCGGCCGCAGATACGGGTCCACTTTCTGCGCCAGGTCGCCGGGCAGGAAGCCCAGCTTCTCGCCGGCCTCCACCGCCGGGCGCACCAGCACGATGCGCTTGACCGCGTCGCGCTCCATCGCGTCCACCGCGCAGCCCACCGCCAGATAGGTCTTGCCGGTGCCGGCCGGGCCGATGCCGAAGGTGATGTCGTGTTGCTGGATGGCCTTGATGTAGCGGCTCTGGCGCGGCGTGCGGCCGCGCAGATCGCCGCGGCGGGTCACCAGCACCGGCGCGTCTTCGTCGTCGGTCGCGGCCGAGGCGCCGTGGGGCGCGTGGCGGCGCAGTTCCACCAGGCACAGTTGCACGTCGTCTATCGACAGCTCCTGTTTTTCCGCCAGCAGATAGAGCCGGGTCAGCGCCTCCACCGCGGTCTTGGCCTGTTCGCCCTGGACGCGGAAACTTTCGCCGCGGCGCTGCACCGTCACGTCCAGGCCGGTTTCTATCTGTTTCAGGTTTTCGTCCAGCGGGCCGCACAGGCGGGCCAGCCGTTCATTGTCGACAGGGTTGAAGCTCAGGGGTTCGGCGTGCGATGTAGTCATGCGGCTCGTAGTCTGGGTCGTTGTCGGCGGCCCGCCGCGGGGCGGGACGGCCGATGGACAAGGGTTAGGGCTGCGGCGCTCATCAAATGTTCCGCAGACAATCCAGTTCCGGCGCGCTCATGCTGGCGTGGAACTCGGTGATTTCGTAGCGGGCGAGGCCGGCGACGGCGAAGGGGTCGCGTGCCAGCAGCGCTTCCAGCTCGGCGCGTTCGCCGCGCGCCAGGATCACGCCGCCGGTGCGCGGCGTCTTGCGGCCGGAGGCCAGCAGCAGGCCGGCGGCGTAGCCCTGCTGCAGCCAGGCGACGTGTGCTTCCAGCTGCGCGTCGATGTCGGACAGCGGGGCGATGTAGCTTAGCGAAACAATGAACATGGCGGCATCAGCGTGAAGGGAAAGCGCCAAGCATACGCCGGCCCGCGGCGGCCGGCGCGAAAAAATGGCGGACGGGCGTCATGCTCAGGCGGTTTCCGCGATCAGCGCCTCGCCCACCAGCGAGTGGGGGCGGGCTTCGGTGATGCGCAGATCAATCATCTGATTGAGCAGGCGCGGGTGGCCGGCGAAGTTGACCACGCGGTTGTTGGCGGTGCGCGCCGCCAGCATGGCGGCGTCCTTCTTGGACACGCTTTCCACCAGCACGCGCTGCACCGTGCCCACCATCGCCTGGTTGATGGCGAAGCCCTTGGCCTCGATCACCTCGTTCAGGGCTTCCAGCCGGCGCACTTTTTCCGCGTGCGGGGTGTCGTCCGGCAGATTGGACGCCGGCGTGCCCGGACGCGGGCTGTAGATGAACACATAGCTGAAGTCGACTTCCATGTCCTTGACCAGCTTCAGCGTCTGTTCGAAGTCGGCCTCGGTCTCGCCGGGGAAGCCGACGATGAAATCGGACGACAGACACAGATCCGGCCGCAGCGCGCGCAGCTTGCGGATGATGGATTTGTACTCCAGGCCGGTGTAGCCGCGTTTCATCGCGGCCAGCACGCGGTCGGCTCCGCTTTGCACCGGCAGGTGCAGATGGGACACCAGCTTGGGCAGCTTGCCGTAGCAATCGATGATGCGCTGGCTGAACTCGCGCGGGTGGCTGGTGGTGAAGCGGATGCGCTCCACGCCCGGCACTTCGTGCACGTATTCCAGCAGCAGCGCGAAGTCGGCGATTTCGCCGTCGGCCATCATGCCGCGATAGGCGTTGACGTTCTGGCCCAGCAGGGTGATTTCCTTGACGCCCTGGACGGCCAGACCGGCGATTTCGGTCAGCACGTCGTCGAAGGGGCGGCTGACTTCCTCGCCGCGGGTGTAGGGCACCACGCAGAAGGAGCAATACTTGGAACAGCCTTCCATGATGGACACGTAAGCCGCGCCGCCCTCCACCTTGGCCGGCGGGATGTGGTCGAACTTCTCGATTTCCGGGAAGGAGATATCCACCTGGGAGTTGCCGCTGGATTGGCGCGATTTGATCAGGTCCGGCAGTCGGTGCAGGGTTTGCGGGCCGAACACCACGTCGACGTAAGGCGCGCGCTTGACGATGGTTTCGCCTTCCTGCGACGCCACGCAGCCGCCGACGCCGATGATCAGATCGGGCTTGGCCTCTTTCAGCGGACGGATGCGGCCCAGGTCCGAAAACACTTTTTCCTGCGCCTTTTCGCGCACGCTACAGGTGTTGAACAGGATGATGTCGGCTTCTTCCGGCTTGTCCGTCTTGATCATGCCTTCGGAGTCGGACAGCACGTCGGCCATTTTGTCCGAGTCGTACTCGTTCATTTGGCAGCCGAACGTCTTGATGTATACCTTTTTCATTGCAGCTAGATTCCAGCGTGTTTCAGTTCGCCGCCGGGCCGGACCCGACAAGCGCGCCGCGAGCGGCTGAGTTTATTGGGACGGCTGGGCGGCCGCTTCGGCTTCCCTTTGCTTCAGCAAGTCCACTTCCTCGGGGCGCAGCACCCAGATCCGGTTGATCTGGCCTTGCATATTGAAGGTGACCCCCACCGGCCGGCCTTCCAGATTGTCCAGTTGGCCGCGCAGCAGGAAGCGGTTGTTCTCGTCGAAGATGCGCAGACCGGGCGCCAACGGGAATTGGCGCTCGGAGCGGATGAAGATGCCGAGCAGACTTTCCAGCAAGGAGCGGTCTTTCTTGACGAACTCGATGGTGGCGTCGTTAGCGGCGCGGACCGTGCCGGCCTTCAGTTCCATCGGCAGCAAACGGCCGGCCAGGGCCGGGGCGGCGAGCCATGCCGCGCAAAGGGCGACTATGAGTATTTTCATAAGGAATTGAATACGTTGCGCGCGATTCTATCATAGCTTGGCCATGGGGCTGGCCAAATCTTCCTTGCAGCATAGGCGTTTTGGCGCGCCGACGCGGCCCGCGTTCACCCTGCGTTCACAAGGAGCGCCGCATGCCGACCGCGTCTTCGCCGTAAGCCCGGCGGGTGTAATCGTCGCGCGCGCAGGGCTGATAGCCAAAGCGTTTCCAATAGCGCGCGGCGCCCTGAACCGCCACCAGCCGCGCCTGGCGCAGCCCGCGCCGCCGGCCCTGGCCCAGCACGGTTTGCACCAGCCGCGGCCCCAGGCCGTGGCCGCGCGCGTCCGGATGCAGCGCCAGATCGTGGATGAACAGGGTGTCCACTGCGTCCGGCAGCCTCTCCAGCGGGCGGTTGAGGCTGGGCGGCCGGCCGGCGGTCCAGGGATGGGCAAACACATAGCCCAGCAGCTGGCCGGGACGCTCCGCCACCCAACAGGTGTCCGGCGACAGGCGGTGGCGCGAGGCCAGCGCGTCCCGGCTCTCGATCAGCGACGGCGGATAGCAGTGTTGCTGAACTTGCAGCACGGCGGGAAAATCTTGAACTTGCATCGGGCGCAGGACAATGGCGTCCTGCCGGCGACAGACTGCGGACATCGGGTGCGGGCCAATCCATGGAAGACAAAAAGCAAAGCGCGCGGCCGGAGCCGCGCGGTGTCGAAGGCGGCGATTATAGCCTCCGGGAGAGCGGGGGGCCAGCCGGCCCCGGAGAGGATTGCATGGGGGCGGTCCAGGCGCCTATACCACAGCAAGACGCGATGTCAGACGCGTGTGGGCGGGAGCATGATGCGATGACGATACCTGCGCCGGTGCGGCCGCTGGAACAAGATTTCGACGCTTATCTGATCGACGCCTTCCAATGGCGCAGCCTGGGCTTTCAGGGGGTGGGGGTGTTGGCCGCGCTGGGCTTTCTGCTGGTGCGCCGCCTGTACGGCGGCATGGTGCCGGGATGGCTGTTTCTGGCGGTGGGCCTGGGTCTGGGCGGACTGATCCTGCTGCAGATCTGGGCGCGGCGTGGCCGTTCCCTGCTGTTGTGGCAGGTCTTGTTCGCCATTGGCTATTGCCTGGCGATGAAGCGCGCGCTGGATGCCGGCGGCTACGGCGAATTCCTGTTGTTGCCGACGCTGGGCGTGTCCGCGCTGGTGATGTCGATCAGCATGTCCAGCGTATGGCACACCTTGAGCTTCTGGGGGCTGTTGCTGCTGGTGTTCGACCCGGCGCGGGTGTTTCTGCGTTTGGGCGGCGAACAGACGATTTACGGCTTCGGCTTTCTGGCCCTCATCATCGGCGGCATGGTCTTGGTGCATGTGCAGGTGGTGCAAACCCTGCGCAGCAACCACCTGCTGCTGAACAAGCTGCGGCGGCAGGCCTTTTACGATTCGCTGAGCAGCCTGCCCAACCGGCGCTCCTTTTTGCAACAGGCGGAATACGCGCTGGGGCACGAGGACATCGCCTTCTATCTGGCCATCATCGATATCGATCTGTTCAAGTGCATCAACGACACCCACGGCCACGCGGTGGGGGATCAGACGATACGCGATGTCAGCGCCTTGCTGGCCGAGACCTTCCACGATCAGATTTACGGCCGCATCGGCGGCGAGGAGTTCGGCGTGCTGCTGGCGGCGCGCAGCGACGCGGCGGGGCAGGCGCGGCTGGAGTGTTTCCGCCAGCAGGTGCGCGCCGCGCCTTTTTCCCATGGCCAGGTGACGGTCAGCGCCGGCGTTTGCCAAGTGGGGAACGGCGGGCTGCAGCAGGCTTTTCACCGGGCGGATCAGGCCTTGTACCAGGCCAAGGCCGGCGGCCGGGACCGGGTGATCGCCTGGCAAGCGGCTTGAGGGCCGGCTCCCGATACGCGGCGCGGCATTGAATTTCTGGCGGAAAAATGGTCTATTCCTCATCCGCCTTTTCACCGAGTCGCCCGCTATGTCGCATTGGTTGTCCCAGATCGATCCCGATTCCGTTCGCCGCACCCCGCTGGGCGCGCGCGGCCATAATCTGCTGCTGACGCCGCAGGCCGCGCCGCAGCCGCTGTTGCTGAGCCAGGAGGAGCAGGAACTGGTGGACGGCTGGCTCAAATCGCGCCGCAATCGCATGCGCTGGAGCAGCCTGCTCGCGCTGGCGGACAGTCACGCCCTGGCGGCGAACCTGCTGCGCCGGCTCTTGGAGGCCGGCTGGTGCGAGGTGGAGCTGCACGCCGAAACCGGCCTGCGCCTCAGTCAGCTGGAACCGTTCTGGGTGCAATGGCTGGACATGTACGGCCTGCGCCATTTGCTGGGCATGGCCGACGCGCGGCCCCAGACCGAGGTGGTGGAGCTGTGGCGCGGCTGGCAGCCGCGCCATCCGCTGCTGTTGGGCTTGGCGGAAAGCCTGAGCCCGCATCTGCAATCCTCCACGCTGGAGCGCCGGCTGAAGCTGGCCCAGGCGCTGGACCAATGGCTGCTGGACGGCTGCTGGGGCACCGAGCGCCAGTTTTCGCAGCGCGCGCTGGGGCGCAGCAAAGCCTTCGGCGCGGCGGACCGGCAATGGCTGGCGGAATTCGGCATCGATCTGGAAGCCTGCGGCATCGCCCGTCACACCCCGCACGTCTTCTTGTCCGGGCCGCTGGGCCTGTGGGCCGGGCAGCAGTGCCTGCTGTCCGCCGCCTTGCTGCAACAAGGCGTGGCCCTGGGGCCGGAGGCCTTGATGAGCGTGAGCGCGGTGGAGGGCGCGATCCGCAGCGTGCGCATCGTGGAGAATCTCAGCGTGTTTCAGACGCTGAGCCAGCAGGCGCTGCCGGTGCTGACCATCTGGGTGCCGGGCCAGCCGCATCAGCGCTGGCGCGAGGCGGTGCGCCATTTATTGACCCTGCTGCGGGTGCCGGTGCAGATCGCCTGCGACCTGGCCCCGTCCGGCATCGCCGTCGCCATGGCCGCCGGCCAGGTGGCGGAGCAGGCCGGACGGCCGTGGTCGCCGTGGCGGATGCAGCCGGAGCAACTGACCCTGGCCAACGGCGCCCAGCCCTTGAGCGAGGCGGAGCAGGCGCAGCTGGCGCGCCTGATGGGCGGCGGCCTGCCGCCCTTGCTGCACGGCCTGGCGATGGAGATGCAGGAGAAGCAGTGCAAGGTGGAGCAAGAGGCGCTGTTCATCGAGGACTGGGGGGACTGAGCGCCGGCCGTCCGGCCCGCTGAAAACGGGCGTGGAAATCCGGCTTGGCCGACGGGCGGGCGGCGGAAAATACCGGCGGGCGGCGGCGCGCCGGCAATGACATTCGGGCAAATTGGGGCGGGTGTGAAAAAACTGCCCGGCGATGGGTACACAGCGGGAAAAAGCTGCGTTATCATCGCCCCCCAAACCCTTGATGGCAAAGGCAAGATATCAGGGTTTTCAGGAATTGAGAGAGGCTGGCGGGGTGTCAGGCACCCCCGCCGGCCTCTTGCTTTTGGGCCGCCGTTTTGGCGCGTGCGCGCGCCGCCAGAAGAAGAGGAATATCCTTCCCATGTTGATTGGCTTCGTCGTCGTCTATCTGCTGCTGTCCGTGGGCATCGGCCTCTACGCCGCCACCCGGGTGCGCAACGCCCGCGATTTCGCCGTGGCCGGCCGCAGCCTGCCGTTTCCCATCGTCACCGCCATGGTGTTCGCCACCTGGTTCGGCTCGGAGGCGGTGCTGGGCATTCCGGCCACCTTCATCGACAAGGGCTTCGCCGGCATCGTCGAAGACCCGTTCGGCTCCTCGATGTGCCTGGTGCTGGTGGGCCTGTTGTTCGCGCGGCCGCTGTACCGGCTCAATCTGCTGACCATAGGCGATTTCTACAAGCAGCGCTTCGGCCGCAATGTGGAGCTGTTCGTGTCGCTGTGCATCATCGCCTCCTACCTGGGCTGGGTGGCGGCGCAGCTGACCGCGCTGGGCGTGGTGTTCAACGTGCTGTCCCAGGGCGCGATCAGCGCCAACGCCGGCATGTTGCTGGGCGCGGGCATCGTGCTGGTGTACACGCTGTTCGGCGGCATGTGGTCGGTGGCGCTGACCGACTTTTTCCAGATGACGGTGATCGTCGCCGGCCTGCTTTATCTGACCTGGCTGATCGGCGACATGGCCGGCGGCCCGGTCAAGGTGTTGCAGCACGCGGCGGCGCAGGACAAGTTCACCATGATTCCCAGCATGGCGCCCAAGGACGTGGTCGGCTTCGTCGGCGCCTTGCTGACCATGATGTTGGGCTCCATTCCGCAGCAGGATATCTTCCAGCGGGTGATGTCGGCCAAGAACGAGAACGTCGCCGCGCGCGCGTCCATCGTCGGCGGCGGCCTGTATCTGACCTTCTGCATGCTGCCCATCTTCATCGGCTTCGCCGCCACGCTGATCGATCCGACCATGGTGAGCCGCTGGATGCAGCAGGACGCGCAGATGATTCTGCCCAGCCTGATCCTGGAGCGCACGCCGCTGTTCGCGCAGGTGATGTTCTTCGGCGCGCTGCTGTCCGCCATCATGTCCACCGCGTCCGGCACCTTGCTGGCGCCGTCGGTGACCTTTACCGAGAACGTGCTCAGCCGTTTCATCCCGGTGATGTCGGACCGCCAGTTCCTGCTGGCGATGCGGCTGACCGTGGTGGGCCTGGCCATCGTCACCACGGTGTTCGCGCTCTTGTCCGACGCCACCATCTACGAGATGGTGGGCAACGCCTACAAGGTGACGCTGGTGTCGGCGGTGGCGCCGCTGTTCGCCGGTCTGTTCTGGAAGCGTTCCACGCCGCAGGGCGCCTTGCTGGCCATCGCGCTGGGCCTGGGCAGCTGGCTGGCGCTGGACTGGTTCGGCCCGGCGGATCCGTTCTGGCCGCCGCAGCTGGTGGGCCTGGGTTTCAGCATTGTCGGCATGGTGGCCGGCAGCCTGCTGCCGCAGCGGCTGGGACGGCAGGCTTTGGCGGGGATGGGCCGGGCCTGACCCGGCCTTAGAGCCTGTTTACGATCTCGCGAGCCAAGGCGAGACAAGGCGAAAGCGGCCGAGAACGCGGAATGGCCATACGGTAGATGAGCATTTCGAAGCGGTACTCACCGTGTAAGGCGTCCTCGACGCGCAGCGGATCGTAAACGGATTATCAGAAGTTGGCCGGGGTGTTGGCGCTGATGATCTCCGCCTCGTCCGGCCCGATATTGCGGAATTTGTGCGGCAGGGTGCTGGGGAAGTAATAGCCGTCCCCGGCGGAGAGGATGCTGATGTGGCCGTCCACGGTCAGCTCCACGCTGCCGCGCACCACCACGCCGCATTCCTCGCCTTCCGGATGGGTGATCATTTCCTTGCCGGTGTCCGCGCCCGGCGAATACAGCTCGCGCAGCATGCGCATCTGGCGATTGGGATTGGACGCGCCGATGATCAGCAGCTTCAGGCCGTCGCGGCCCAGATCCGGCTGTTGTTCGCGGCGGAAGGTGTAAGGGTCGCTGGGCGGCGGTTCGCCAAAGGTCAGGAATTCGGTCAGCGTCATGGGGAAACCCTGAATCAGCTTCAATAGCGAACTGATGGACGGGCTGACCCGGTTCTGTTCTATCAGCGAGATGGTGGCGTTGGCCATGCCGGCCCGTTTCGCCAGCTCGCGTTGAGACAGCGCGAAGTGCTCGCGCACTTGTTTGACGCGTAATCCAATATCCATGCCTGTAACCTCGGTGGCGTGCCCTTGTCGGCCTCTGCTTAGTATTTTCGACAATTTTTCGAATAGCGTCACAGTATACTGATGTCGCCGCCGGCGATGCAGAGCAATTCGCGTTTTCCGGCCGGCGGCGGCGCATTTTCGAAGCCTGGGACCATTCTCCGGACCGTCGCCGCGTCTGCCCGCGTTCTCAATCCTCCCGTCGCCGTCCCGCCAGGCCGGTCGCCTGCGTTGCTTGCCACAGACTTTCCCGCTTTGTGTTTGATTTTTTAGACAGCGTCGCCGCGCTGCCACAGTATGGTGGCATGCGCGCCGTCCGGCGCGCCGGAGAGACGCATTGAGAGCCTTATTGTGGATGGCGGGATGGGCGGCGCTATGGCTGGCGCCGGCGAGCTGGGCGCTGAGCCTGTCGACGGCGGAGCGGGACTGGCTGAGCCGGCACCCGGTGCTGCGGGTGGGCGTGGTGCCGCAAGCGCCGTACGCGGTGCTGGACGCGCGCCGGCAGGCGCTGAGCGGCGCGCATGTGGAACTGATGAACCGGCTGGCCGCCGAATTGGGCCTCAAACTGGCCTGGACCTTCTATCCGAACAAGACGCAGTTGAGCGCGGCGGCGCGGGCGGGGCGGGTGGATGTCGCGCCCGGCCTGGAACAAACCCCGGCCGGCTTGCGTTACTGGCTGTTTTCCGGCCCCTTCCTGCGCATCCCCTACAAACTGGTCGGGCGCGGCGAGCCGGCGGCGGCGCTGGAACTGGAACAGCTGCCGGACAGCGCGCGGGTGGCGGTGCTCGAACCGGGCGCGGCGGCGGCCTTTCTGATCGCCAATTATCCGGCCTTGCGGCGCTTGCCGGCCGGCTCGGACCGCAACGCGCTGCAGCAGGTGCAGCAGCAGCGGGCGGATTACGCGGTGGTGGACGAGGCGCAGCTGAACCAGCTGCTGCGCGAGCCGGAATTCTCGCACTTGCGCGCGGTGGGCGACAGCGGCGCCACCCGGCTGTTGCGGGTGGCGTCGCGGCAGGACTGGCCGCAGCTGGCGATGCTGCTGGACCGGGCCTTGAGCGCGCTGCCGGCCTCGCAGCGCGGCCATCTCTACACGCGCTGGGTGCAGGCGGAGCCGACGCCGCTGGCCGACAGCCTGCCGTTTTGGCGCAGGCTGAGCCAGGTTTCGCTGCTGCTCATCCTGCTCTTGGCCGGCGCGCTGCTGTGGCAGGGCCGGCAGCAGCGGCAGTCGCGGCAAGCGCTGGCGGCGGCGCGGCAGGCGCTGGCCCAGCGGGAAGCCGGCGCCGAGGCCTTGCGGCTGACCCAGTTCTCGGTGGATCACAGCACGGTGGGCATTCTGTGGCTGAACTGGGAAGGCCGGCTGCGTTACGCCAATCAGGCCGCGCTGGCGATGCTGGGGTGCGCGGAGGCGGAGGCGGTGGGGCAGCCGCTGTCTCGCTTCCAGCCGGGCTTGGACATGGACGGCTGGCTGGACTTGTGGGGCCGGGCGCGGAGCCGGGGCCTGCTGCAGTTTGAAACCGATAGCCTGCGCGCCGACGGCGGCAGCCTGCCGCTGGACGTCTCGCTCAGTTTTCTGCGCTTCGGCGGCGCCGACTACCTGGTGGCCTTTATGCACGACGTCACCGAAAAGCGGCAGGCGCGCGCCGCCCTGCGGGAGAGCGAGGCGCGTTTCAAGGGCATTGCCGGCAATGTGCCGGGCCTGGTGTTCCGGCTGGAGCGCGCCGACGCGGCGGAAGACCCGCGGCTGGCCTTCGTCAGCGAGGCCAGCCTGGCGCTGACCGGCTACCCGGCCGCGGACTTGCTGGCGCGGCCGGAGGGCTTGCAAGCGCTGGCGCACCCTGAGGACGCCGCGGCGCTGCGCGACAGCTGGCAAGCCGCCTGGCGCGAGCAGCGCGACTGGAGCTGGCAGGGCCGGATTCTGACCCGGGACGGCGCGGAGCGCTGGGCCGATCTGCGCGCCAGCGCCCGCCGCCACGGCGCGACGGGCATGGTGTGGGATGGCATCCTGTGGGATATCAGCGCCGGCAAGCGCAATGAACTGGAGCTGAGCGCGTCGCGCGCCATGCTGCGCGACCTGGCCGCCCACCTCGAAACGGTGCGCGAGGAGGAAAAAGCCCATATCGCGCGCGAGGTGCACGACGAACTGGGCCAGGTGCTGACCGTGCTCAAGCTGGAAACCTCGATGCTGGAACTGAGCCTGGGGCGGCCGGAGGGCGCGGCGGCGGAGCGGCTGGCCAGCATCAAGAAGCTGATCGCCCAGACCTTCGCCCTGGTCCGCGACGTGGCCACCGCGCTGCGGCCGCCCATCCTGGACGCGGGCCTGGCCTCGGCGGTGGAATGGCAGGCGCGCCGCTTCGAAGCCCGCAGCGGCATACCCTGTCTGGTGCTGGTGCCGGACACGCCGCTGCGCCTGGACGACGCCAAGGCGGTGGGCCTGTTCCGGGTATTGCAGGAGGCGCTGACCAATGTGATGCGCCACGCCGAGGCTCACACGGTGACGCTGCACTTGCAGGCCTTGCCGGGAGAACTGGTGCTGAGCATTATCGACGACGGCAAAGGCTTCGAGCGGCGGCCGGGGGAAGCGGGCAGCTCCTACGGCCTGGTGGGCATGCGCGAGCGCCTGCTGATGTTCGGCGGCGGCCTGGACGTGGCCAGCTCGCCGGGACTGGGCTGCAGTTTGACGGCCCGGCTGCCTTTGCGGCCGGATGAAGGGGAGGAGAAGACATGATTCGAGTGATTGTGGCGGAAGACCACACCATCGTGCGCGAAGGCATCAAGCAGTTGATCGGCCTGGCCGACGATTTGCAAGTGGTCGGCGAAGCCGCCCACGGCGCCGCGGTGTTCGACGCCTTGCGCGCCGCCGCCTGCGATGTGCTGCTGCTGGATATTTCCATGCCGGGCCTGAGCGGCCTGGACGTGATTCCGCGCTTGCGGGCGCTGGCGCAGCCGCCGGCCATTCTGGTGCTGTCCATGCACGACGAGGTGCAGATGGCGGCGCGCGCGCTCAAGGCCGGCGCCGCCGGCTACGCCACCAAGGACAGCGATCCGGCGCTGCTGCTGACCGCGATCCGCAAGGTGGCCGGCGGCGGCCGCTACATCGACCCGCAACTGGCGGACCGGCTGGTGTTCGAAGTCAATCTCAGCGACGAGAGGCCGCCGCACGCCCAGTTGTCCGAGCGCGAGTTCCAGGTGTTCCAGCGCCTGGCGCAGGGGGCCAACGTCAACGAGGTGGCGCAGCTGCTGGCGATCAGCGCCAAAACCGTCAGCACCCACAAGGTCAGGCTGATGCAGAAGCTGCGCGCGCAGTCTCTGGCGGATTTGGTGCGCTACGCGATCGAGCACCAGCTGTTTTAACGCGCGTGACTGCTGCGGCGCACTAAGAATTTCCCTACAGCGCGCGCCGTTTATCCCGACGGCAAAATCCGCCGCCCGCCGATGGCGGGCGCGCGCCGCGCTCCCTAGCATGGTTGGCGTACGCATTCACTTTCAGGTGTCGCCGCCATGTCCGCAGCCAGCGATGTGCTTGTCCGCTTCCTCAACGTCCAGAAAAGCTATGACGGCGAAAACCTCATCGTCAAAAACCTGAACCTGGACATCCGCCGCGGCGAATTCCTCACCCTGCTGGGGCCGTCCGGCTCCGGCAAGACCACCAGCCTGATGATGCTGGCCGGTTTCGAAACCCCCACCGGCGGCGAGATCCAGCTGGCCGGCCGCTCCCTCAACCGGGTGCCGCCGCACAAGCGCAACATCGGCATGGTGTTCCAGAACTACGCCTTGTTCCCGCACATGACGGTGGCGGAAAACCTGGCCTTCCCGCTGTCGGTGCGCGGGGTGTCCAAGGCGGACATCCAGGACAAGGTGAAGCGGGCGCTGGCCATGGTGCAGCTGGACGCCTTCGCCGGCCGCTATCCGGGCCAGATGTCGGGCGGCCAGCAGCAGCGGGTGGCGCTGGCGCGCGCGCTGGTGTTCGAGCCGCAGCTGGTGCTGATGGACGAACCGCTGGGCGCGCTGGACAAGCAATTGCGCGAACACATGCAGATGGAGATCAAGCATCTGCATCAGCGGCTGGGCGTCACCGTGGTCTACGTCACCCACGATCAGGGCGAGGCGCTGACCATGTCGGACCGGGTGGCGGTGTTCCATCAGGGCGAAATCCAGCAGATCGACGCGCCGGCCCAGCTCTACGAGCGGCCGGACAACGCCTTCGTCGCCAACTTCATCGGCGAGAACAATCGCTTGCCAGGCACCCTGCTGAGCCAGGACGGCGAGCGCTGCCTGGTGGAACTGGAGCGCGGCGAAAGGGTGACGGCGCTGGCGGTGAAGGTGGGCGAGGCCGGCAGCCCGGTGTCGCTGTCCATCCGCCCCGAACGCATCCTGCTCAACGGCCATAGCGAGCGCTGCGACAACCGCTTCTCCGGCCGGGTGGCCGAATTCATCTACCTGGGCGACCACGTGCGCGTGCGCATGGAGGTGTGCGGCAAGCCCAACTTCTTCGTCAAACAAGCCATCGCCGAACTGGACGCCACGCTCGCCGTCGGCGACGTGGTGCCGCTGGGCTGGCAGGTGGAGCATGTGCGCGCGCTCGATCCGCTGGTTCACGAATAGCAAGGCGCGACGCCGCGCCCTTTGCACAGGAGGACCTGGAATGTCTGCAAGCATCAAGCTGGCCGTCACGGCCCTGGGTTTGGCTTTCGCGGGCCAAGCCATGGCTGCCGCTGTGACCGTGATCTCGTTCGGCGGCGCGGGAAAGTCCGCCCAGGACAAGGCGTATTACCGCCCCTTCCAGCGGGAGACCGGCATCAAGGTGATCGGGGCGGAATACAACGGCGAGATGGCCAAGATCAAGGCCATGGTCGATAGCCGCAGCGTGTCGTGGGACGTGGTTGAGGTCGAGCCGGCGGCGCTGGCGCGCGGCTGCGACGAAGGCCTGTTCGAAAAGCTGGATTACAGCAAGATCGGCAAGCCCGCGGATTTTCTCGCCGGCGCGGTGCAAAGCTGCGGGATAGGCATGAACGTCTGGTCCATCGTCCTGGCCTACAACGCCGACAAGCTGAAAACGGCGCCGGCCGGCTGGAAGGATTTCTGGGACGTGAAGACCTTCCCGGGCAAGCGCGGTCTGCGCAAGGGCGCGCAGGACAATCTGGAGTTCGCGCTGATGGCGGACGGCGTCGCCCCGAAGGACGTTTACAAGGTGCTGGCCACGCCGGCGGGCGTCGATCGGGCCTTCCGCAAGCTGGACCAGCTCAGGCCGAACATCCAGTGGTGGGAAGCCGGCTCCCAGCCGCCGCAGTTTCTGGTTTCGGGCGATGTGGTGATGAGCTCGGCCTACAACGGCCGCATTTCCGAAGCGAGGAAGGAAGGCAAGAACCTGAAGGCGGTCTGGAACGGCTCGGTTTACAACTACGACTACTGGGCGATTCCCAAGGGCAGCCCGCGCAAGGACGACGCGCTGAAGTTCATCCGCTTCGCCACGCAGCCGGCCAATCAGAAAGTCTATGCCGACACCATCGATTACGGCGTCACCCACCGCAAGGCGATCCAGATGCTGGACGCGACAAGGAGCCGGGACCTGCCGACCTCGCCGCGGAATCTCGCGGTGGCGCTGAGCGAGGACACGGCGTTTTGGGTGGACAGGAGCGAGGAGCTCGAGCAGCGCTTCAACGCCTGGGTGGCCAAGTCCAAGTAAGCGCGGTTGCCGCGGCGCCCGCCGGCGTCGCCAGTTGGCCCCCCGGATGGGGGCGGATGCACAACACACCGAGGTCATGATGGAACGCTCAGCAAAGCTCAGCCCTGCCCCGCAGCAAGCCGCCCAGCCCGTGAAGTTGGAAGGGGAGCGGCAACTACGTCGAGAACTGGCGGCCTGTTATCGGCTGATCGCGCACTTTCGCATGAGCGATCTGATCTCGACGCATATCTCGGTGCGCTTGCCAGGACCGGAACACCATTTCCTGATCAATCCCTACGGGCTGATGTTCGACGAAATCACCGCGTCCAGCCTGGTCAAGATCGGTCTCGACGGCCGGGCGCTGGACGAGAACGACGCCCTGGTCAATCCGGCCGGTTTCGTCATCCACAGCGCCATCCACTCGGCAAGACCGGATGCCCAGTGCGTGCTGCATACCCATACCCGGGCCGGCTGCGCGGTGGCGGCGCTGGCGGAGGGCTTGTTGCCGGTGAACCAGATGTCGATGGAGTTCTACGGGAAGGCGGCGTACCACGATTACGAAGGCATCGCCCTGGACCTCAACGAGCAGGCGCGCCTGGTGCGGGATCTGGGCGACAAGCCGGTGCTGATCCTGCGCAACCACGGCTTGCTGACCGTGGGGGAGACGGTCAAGCAGGCTTTCCTGCGCATGTACTACCTGGAGAAGGCCTGCGATATCCAGCTGAGCGCGCAGGCGGCCGGAGCCTTGCGCCTGCCGTCCGTGGCGGTTTGCCGGCGGACCGAGCGCCAGTTCAACGAGCCGGAGCGCGAGGTGGGCGAGCGGGAGCTGAAGGACGATAGGTTCGTCGACCTGGCCTGGGCGGCGCTGCTGCGCCTGCTGGACCGGCTCGATCCCGGCTACAAACTTTGACCGGGACGGGCGGCTGCCGCGGCCCGGCCAGCGGGCAAGCGGCGTTGACGTAAAGGAGGTAGGGGTCATGGCGATACACGGTAAATCCTTGCTTCTGGCTTGCGCCGCGCTGGCGGCCAGTCAGGCGCAGGCGCTGACCATCGTCTCATTCGGCGGCGCCAACCAGGCGGCCCAGGTTCAGGCCTATTACCAGCCCTTCCAGCGCGCCACCGGCATCAAGGTGCTGGCCGGCGAGTACAACGGCGAAATGGCCAAGGTCAAGGCGATGGTGGCGGCGCGGAGCGTGTCCTGGGACGTGCTGGAGGTGGAAGCGCCGGAACTGGCGCGGGGCTGCGACGAAGGCTTGTTCGAAAAGCTGGACCCGGCGCTGGCCGGCGCACGCGCAGAGGTGGTTGATGGCGCGCTGCAACCCTGCGGCATCGGCCTCTTCGTCTGGTCCAATGTGCTGGCTTACAGCGCGGACAAGCTGAAGACCGCGCCGCGCGGCTGGGCCGATTTCTGGGATGTGAAGCGCTACCCGGGCAAGCGTGGCATGCGCAAGAGCGCCAAATACACTTTGGAGATCGCTCTGCTGGCCGACGGCGTTGCCGCCAAGGACGTGTATCGCCTGCTGGCCACGCCGGCCGGCGTGGAGCGCGCCTTCAAGAAGCTGGCCCAGCTCAAACCTTACATCCAGTGGTGGGAGGCCGGCGCGCAGCCGCCGCAATACCTGGCCTCCGGCGACGTGGCGATGAGCTCGGCCTACAACGGCCGCATCGCCTCGGCCCAGCAAGAGGGCCGGAATCTGAAGATAGTTTGGGACGGCAGCCTGTATGACTTTGTCTACTGGGCCATCCCCAAGGGCGCGCAACAGGGCGCGGCGGCAAGGCGTTTCATCGCTTTCGCCAGCCGGCCGGAAGCCCAGGCGGCGTATTCGCGACAGATGGCCTATGGCCCGATCAATCGCCAGGCGATGGCGTTGTTGGCGCCGGCGCGACAACTGGAACTGCCCACCGCGCCGGCAAATCTGCAAAGCGCGGTACGGGTGGATTCCAACTTTTGGGCCGATCACGGCGAAAGCCTGGAGCAGCGCTTCAATGCCTGGGCCCTGCGTTGATGGTCGGTTTTGAAAGCCGCGCCGGCCTGGCCGGCGTCACGATGCAGCCAATAAGGAGAATGAGGATGGCAGTTGGACAAGGGTTCATCCTGCTGGGCGCCGCGCTGGCATTGGCCGGCGCCGCCCAGGCCCGGGATCTGACCGTGATTTCCTTTGGCGGCGCCAGCAAGGCGGCGCAGACCAAGGCCTATTACCAGCCGTTTCAGCAAGCCACCGGCATCAAGATCCTGGCCGGCGAGTACAACGGCGAAATGGCCAAGCTCAAGGCCATGGTGGACACCAAGAGCGTGTCCTGGGACGTGCTGGAAGTCGAATCGCCGGAGCTGGCGCGCGGCTGTGACGAAGGGCTGTTCGAGCGGCTGGATTACGCGCGCATCGGCAATAAGGCGGATTTCCTGCCGGGCGCGGCCCAAGCCTGCGGCATCGGCACCCTGGTCTGGTCCACCGCGCTGGCTTACAACGCGGACAAACTCAAGACCGCGCCGCGCGGCTGGGCCGATTTCTGGGACGTGAAGCGTTATCCCGGCAAGCGCGGCATGCGCAAGGGCGCCAAATACACTTTGGAGATCGCTCTGCTGGCCGACGGCGTTGCCGCCAAGGACGTGTATCGCCTGCTGGCCACGCCGGCCGGCGTGGAGCGCGCCTTCAAGAAGCTGGCCCAGCTCAAGCCGCATATCCAGTGGTGGGAAGCCGGCGCGCAACCGCCGCAATACCTGGCCTCCGGCGATGTGGTGATGAGTTCCGCCTACAACGGCCGCATCGCCGCGGCGCAGAAAGAGGGCAAGAAACTGAAAATCGTCTGGGACGGCAGCCTGTACGACTTCGACTCCTGGGCCATTCCCAAGGGCTCGCCCAACAAGGACGCCGCTTACCGCTTCATCGCCTTCGCCAGCAAGCCGGAAAACCAGAAAGTGTATTCCCAGAACATCAGCTACGGACCCAGCAATAAGAAAGCCTTGCCGCTGCTGGACAAAGCGGAAATGTCGGAGCTGCCCACCGCGCCGCAGAACATGAGGAATGCCTTGAAGGTGGATATAGAGTTTTGGGCCGATCACGGCGAAAGCCTGGAGCAGCGCTTCAATGCCTGGGCCCTGCGCTGATGGTTGGTTTTGAAAGCCACGCCGGCCTGGCCGGCGTCACGATGCAGTCAACAAGGAGAATGAGGATGGCGTTTAAACAAAAATGCATGCTGCTGGGCGCCGTGCTGGCTTTGGCCGGCGCGGCTTCGGCCAAGGATTTGACGGTGATTTCCTACGGCGGCGCCAACAAGGACGCCCAGGCCAAGGCCTATTACGCGCCCTTCCAGAAGAGCAGCGGGCTCAAGCTGGTCAGCGGCGAATACAACGGCGAAATGGCCAAGCTCAAGGCCATGGTGGACACCAAGAGCGTGTCCTGGGACGTGTTGGAAGTGGAGTCGCCGGAATTGGTGCGCGGCTGCGACGAAGGCCTGCTGGAGCGGCTGGATTACGCGCGCATCGGCAATAAGGCCGACTTCGTGCCCGGCGCGGCCCAGCCTTGCGGCATCGGCATCTTCGTCTGGTCCACCGCGCTGGCCTACAACGCCGACAAGCTGAAGACCGCGCCGGCCGGCTGGAAGGATTTCTGGGACCTGAAGAAATTCCCCGGCAAGCGCGGCCTGCGCAAGGGCGCCAAGGGCACGCTGGAGATTGCGCTGCTGGCCGACGGCGTGGCCGCCAAGGACGTCTATCCGGCACTGGGCACGCCGGCCGGCGTGGACCGCGCCTTCAAGAAGCTGGACCAGATCAAGCCCTATCTGCAGTGGTGGGAGGCCGGCGCGCAGCCGCCGCAATACCTGGCCTCCGGCGATGTGGTGATGAGCTCCGCCTTCAACGGCCGCATCGCGGTGGCGCGCAAGGAGGGCAAGAACCTGAAAGTGGTGTGGAACGGCAATCTCTACGACTTCGATTACTGGTCGATTCCCAAGGGCACGCCCAAGCGCGACCAGGCTTACCAGTTCATCGCCTTCGCCAGCAAGCCGGAAAACCAGAAGGTTTATTCGCAGAACATCGCCTACGGTCCCAGCAACAAGCGGGCG
The DNA here is from genome assembly GCF_024158805.1 of Chromobacterium sp. S0633. Taxonomy (NCBI): domain Bacteria; kingdom Pseudomonadati; phylum Pseudomonadota; class Betaproteobacteria; order Neisseriales; family Chromobacteriaceae; genus Chromobacterium; species Chromobacterium sp. S0633. The sequence goes on from NZ_JAMZGH010000045.1 coordinate 47,534, forward strand.
ATTCCGCTGCTGGACAAGAACGAGCTGCCGGATTTGCCGACCGCGCCGCAGAACATCAAGGACGCGCTGAAGATCAATCTGGAGTTCTGGGCCGACCACGCGGAGAACCTGGAGCAGCGTTTCAACGCCTGGGCGGCGAAGTAGAGCGCTCATCCTTCATTTAGCGGAGGCCGCCTTTCGGCGGCCATAACGGAGTAAGGCCATGACGGCTTCCACGGTATCCCATTCCCGCGCGTCCGCGCCGGACGAGCGGCCTCTGAAGGCGCGGTTGGCCCGGGCGGAGCGGCTGGGCAAGCTCAAGTCGCTGGCGCTGGTGTCGCCGCTGCTGCTGTTCTTGCTGCTGACTTTCATCGTGCCCATCGGCGTGCTGCTGTTGCGCAGCGTGGACAACCCGGAAGTGGCGGGTTCGCTGCCGCGCACGGTGCGGGCGCTGGCGGCCTGGGACGGCAAATCGCTGCCGCCGGAGGCGGCTTACCGCGCGCTGGCCGACGATGTGCGGCTGGCCGGCGAGCGCCAGACGCTGGGCGATCTGGGCAAGCGGCTGAACATGGAGGTGCCCGGCTACCGCAGTCTGCTGGGCAAGACCTCGCGCGCCTTGCCGCTGGAGCCGGCGCCGGCCTCGTTCAAGCAGGCGCTGACCGAGCTGGACGAACGCTGGGGCGACCCGGCCTACTGGCTGGCGATACGCCGCAACCAGTCCGCCTACACGCCGTATTATCTGCTGGCGGCGCTGGATCACCGCATCGACGACCTGGGCGAACTCAGCCGCGCGATGCCGGATCAGGGCATTTACCTGAGCGTGTTCGCCCGCACGTTCTGGATGAGCCTGGTGGTGACCGCGCTGTGCCTGCTGCTGGCCTATCCGCTGGCCTATCTCTTGGCCAGCCTGCCCACGCGCCGCAGCAATCTGCTGATGATCATGGTGCTGCTGCCGTTCTGGACCTCGGTGCTGGTGCGGGTGGCCGCCTGGATCGTGCTGCTGCAGTCCGGCGGCCTGATCAACGCCGCCTTGCTGAGCCTGGGCCTGATCGAGCAGCCGTTGCAGCTGGTGTTCAACCGCGTCGGCGTCTACATCGCCATGGTGCACATCCTGCTGCCCTTCATGATTCTGCCCATCTACAGCGTGATGAAGGGCATCTCCCCCAGCTATCTGCGCGCGGCGATCTCGCTGGGCTGCCACCCCTTCGCCGGCTTCTGGCGGGTGTACGCGCCGCAGACCGTGGCCGGGGTGGGCGCCGGCTGCCTGCTGGTGTTCATCCTGTCCATAGGCTATTACATCACCCCGGCCTTGCTGGGCAGCCCCAACGACCAGATGGTCAGCTATTTCGTCGCCTTCTACACCAACACCACCATCAACTGGGGCATGGCCACCGCGCTGGGCGGCCTGCTGCTGGCGGCCACCTTGCTGCTGTACGCGGTCTACCACCGGCTGGTGGGCAGCGAACGGCTGCGGCTGGGCTGAACCGCCGCCTGGACCCAACCGATACTGGAGAGCCAAACCGATGCCAAGCCATCACACCTTGCCGGAAGAACGGCTGTGGTTTTACCTGCACCGCCTGCTGGGCGGCCTGACGCTGCTGTTCCTGGTGCTGCCGGTGCTGGTGATCATCCCGCTGTCTTTCAACGCCAGCGCCTTCCTGGTCTATCCGCTCAGCGGCTTTTCCCTGCGCTGGTATCAGGAGTTCTTCTCCTCGGCGGAGTGGATGCGCGCCTTGCAGAACAGCCTGATCGTCGCGCCGCTGGCCACCGTGCTGGCGATGACGCTGGGCACGCTGGCCGCCGTCGGTCTGACCCGCGCCGAGTTTCCCGGCAAGGGCCTGCTGATGGCGGTGTTGATCTCGCCCATGGTGGTGCCGGTGGTGATCGTTGGCGTGGCCGGCTATCTGTTCTTCGCGCCCCTTGGCATGGACAACAGCTATCTGACGCTGGTGCTGCTGCACGCGGCGCTGGGCGTGCCCTTTGTGGTGATCACCGTCAGTGCCACGCTGCAGGGCTTCAACCGCAATCTGGTGCGGGCCGCCGCCAGCCTGGGCGCGTCGCCGCTGCGGGTGTTCTTCAAGGTGACGCTGCCGCTGATCGCGCCGGGGGTGATTTCCGGCGCGCTGTTCGCCTTCGGCACCTCCTTCGACGAGGTGGTGGTGACGCTGTTCGTCGCCGGGCCGGGCCAGGCGACGCTGCCGCGGGCGATGTTCGGCGGCATACGCGAAAACCTCAGCCCCGCCATCGCCGCGGCGGCCACGCTGTTGATCGGGTTTTCGGTGCTGATGCTGCTGACGCTGGAGTGGCTGCGAGGCCGTGCCGAGCGGCTGCGCAGCCGGCCCGGGATCTGAATACCGGCTTGGCCCTACTTTGGGAGGGGTTGAATTTCAGCCAAGCTGCCGCACACTAGGAGGCATTCACCCCCTGAAACCAAATGAGGAATTCCCACATGGCTACCGTTACTCTGCGCGGCAATCCGGTTGAAGTGGCTGGCGCGCTGCCGGCCAAGGGCCAGCAAGCCCCGGCCCTGACCCTGACCTCCGCCGACCTGGCCGAAGTCAAACTGGACAACTACGCCGGCAAGAACAAGGTGCTGAACATTTTCCCGAGCGTGGACACGCCGACCTGCGCGATGTCGGTGCGCAAGTTCAACGAACGTGCGGCCAAGCTGGCCGACACCGTGGTGCTCTGCGTTTCCGCCGACCTGCCGTTTGCGCAGAAGCGCTTCTGCGGCGCCGAGGGCATCGACAATGTGGTGACCCTGTCCACCTTCCGCAACCCGCAGTTCGCCGCCGACTACGGCGTCAAGCTGGCCTCCGGCCCGCTGGCCGGCCTGACCGCCCGCGCGGTGGTGGTGCTGGACAAGGACAACAAGGTGTTGCACAGCGAGCTGGTGGCCGAGATCGGCGAAGAGCCGAACTACGACGCCGCGCTGGCCGCGCTGTAAGCGACGTTGCCGCAGACCAAACCCGCCGGTGTGAATCGGCGGGTTTTTTGCGTCCCGGCTCCGGCGCCAATCCGCCATCAGGTCAAAATAATCCTATAGTGGATCCATCACAGCGGTTTTAAATCTTTATCTTCACAAGATTCGACCTTAAGCCCTGTGACAAAGGCGCTGCCCATCCCGCTTAACGGCCCACGTTCTTATGCCCCCCATGCTCAAACGACACAAGGCGTCATGCTCGCTTGCATTACGGAATGCCTCTGGAGGACTCGTGGCTAAGCGGCTGCTTTTTACCCTCTTATTGCTGGGGGGCGCGCCAAGCTGCTTGGCGGAGCAGCTTCTATCCCTGCAGTATCGGGACAAACCGCCCTACAGCTATAGCCAAAATGGAAAACCGGCCGGTTTTTTATTGGAGCGGACCATTGAAATTTTACACCGCGCGGCCGTGCCGGCGGAGTTTGAAGAAGTGCCTGCCAAACGCATTCTCAGTAATATTCAAGCCAATAAGAAATTGATTTGCTCCCCAGGCTGGTATAAAACCCCTGAGCGCGAGGCCTTTGCCTTGTTTTCATCGGCCATTCACCAAGACAAGCCGCATCTGATATTGGCGAACGTCAAATCCGCGAAAAACATCCAGAAATTGGGCACGTTAAAAGCGCTGTTCGCCAGCCATGAATTCAAGCTTGGCAAAGTTTCCGGCGTGTCTTACGGCACAGAATTGGATGCGATGATTGATCATGCCGCCGCCGCCGTGATGGATTCGACGGTGACACCGGGCGAACTGGCTCAAATGATCGTCTCTCAGCGTGCCGACTATATGCTGATCGATGTCGAGGATTACAAATTTCTGCTGCAGAAAAAAGAAATCGATTCAACAAAATTGACGATATTGACATTCAAGGACATTCCCGAGGGGCTTAAGCGCTACATCATGTGCAGCAAGCAGGCCAGTCCCGAGCTTATGCAGCGGATTGATCAATCCATACACCTCCCTCCCTGATCCGGCCTGCGGCTATCCCGCGAGCGCTGTTTCCTGCCGGCGTCCTCCCTTGACGGTCTTCGCCAGCCTGTTTAGGCTTGGTCCCGCGTCGTGTCCAATCACACGGCGCAGGGCTGGCAAGCCTATTAATCATTCCACCGCAGACACAACGCTCCGCTTTGGCGCCGTTACGTCTGCTGCCACGCCGTACCCATTCGGGACGGGCCGTGGCAGGGAGTCCTCTGGACTGCCGGTCTTTGTGGAATGAACCGGTCTTGCCACCTTGTCACGTGCCTGTCCTCGCCTCGCCTGGGCAGGTTTCCAAAGCTGACATGGAGACCGTGATGACCTTTTCCACCTTTCCCCCCGCAATGCCTCCTCCCGCCTGTCCCCATGGCGCAGGAGAACGCCCCGAGCCCGCCTCTGCGCCGGTGATGGAGCAACTGCGTTCCTGCGCTCAGCGCTTGCCCGCCGCCGCCGGCAATGTGCTGCTGCTGGGC